>ONUE01000033.1 GCA_900320975.1 uncultured Bacteroidales bacterium
GAAGGAATTCACCTATACTATAGGTCGGACTCCGAAAACAAAGGTGTATTTTTATGAGGGAACTTCTTGTCAATTCAACAAGAAAGGAGTGATTATTGTAGACAATGACAATCGCGACATTACAATCTGGAAAAGAAAAGGAAAGTTTTATAGCGATGCATGCAGCAACTATATCTATCGGCAATGCAATCGGTTCAGACCCTTTATATACCCCAACGAGGGCTTTTTGGTATCATCGATGTATGACACCGTTTTGAACGGCAATCCTTACAAGATATTGACATACAAAAGCACACACACACATGCTTATAATGATTCCACCCAGAAATACGACCTCCCTTCATACCATATAATCAGCTATTACTTTAACATTAGGACAAACACCGTAGAATACATCTGTGCCCAGCCGATGGCTGTTGAAAGGAACAGGGCCTGGAAAGAGGAGTTCTGGCTTGACTATGACTTCAGCGACAAGCAATCCGAGTATGACGACATCTTCAACAGCGAGAGCGAGAGATATCAAGGATACTCACATCATGATGACGACAACCCGCCTTTTTCCTATACGGTTAACCATATAGAAACGATTTGGATGTAAATCATGCTATCAGTGGTTACAGCTCCTTGACAAGGAGCGCAACAGCCCAGAGGGCTCAATTCTGGATGCTGAAGGCATACAAATATTGAGTATAAACCCGCTGTCGGACAACGGTCCTAAAATAAGAGAACTTGCAAAAAGGTTTAATGCCGAGAGTTTTATTTATCACGCGAAAGGGATAGGAAATCTGTTGGATATGCGGTATATGCCCAGATACTACCTATTATCGCCTGACAAAGAGATTGTTTACCAGTCCGGTAATCTTGGCGATTACAAAAAATTGATCGAAGCAAAAAGGAATTACAAGGGCAACACCAAGTAAATAAAAGAGGGTGGTGCACAATTTTTTATGGTGTTTTACGTTATGTAGAACACCATAAATAATTATTATACGATGAAAAAAGTAACACTTTTCCTGTTGTCAGTGGCGCTAAGCTTCGCCGCGACAGCCCAGAATGACATTAAAGTGGAGACCTTCCACCTGTCGAACGGCCTGAAGGTCATTATGTGCGAGAACCACGACCAGCCGAAGATCTACGGCTCTGTAGTCGTGCACGCAGGCTCCAAGAACGAAGACCTTAACGCCACCGGCGTGGCCCACTACTTTGAACACATGATGTTCAAGGGCACCGACCGCATAGGCACCACCGACTGGGCCAAAGAGAAGCCCTACCTCGACAGTATAAGCGACCTCTACGACAAGATTCAGGCCACCCAGGACGCCAGCCGTCGCCATGAGCTGCAGCTGGAAATCAACCGCCTGAATATCGAGGCCTCGAAATACGCCATCCCCAACGAGACGGACGTCATACTGCAGCAGATGGGCTGCACGGGCCTCAACGCCGGCACCAACTACGACTACACAATGTACTACAACACGCTGCCCAGCAACCAGCTGGAGAACTGGATGGAGGTGTATGCCGAGCGTTTCCGCAACCCTGTGTACCGCCTGTTCCAGGGCGAGCTGGAGGCTGTCTACGAGGAGCGCAACATCTACGCCAACGAGCAGACCTACGCCATGCAGCGCACCCTCTTCAAGGAGTGCTTCGGCGAGCACCCCTACAGCCGCGACATCATAGGCTTCGACGAGCACCTGAAGAACCCGCAGCCGAGCGCCATGAAGCGCTTCTACGATAAATACTATGTGGCGTCGAACATGACTCTCATCCTGGTGGGTGACTTCAACACCGCCGAGGCCAAGAAGATGGCCGAGAAGTATTTCAGCATCTGGCCCAAGGGCGAGCCCGTGAAAGAGCCCCAATACAACCTGCCCAAGTTCAACGAGCGCATCGTCAAGGAGGTGAAGCAGACCCCCATCAAGGTGGGTCTCATCGTCCTGCCGGGTGTGAAGCAGAACGACCCCGACGAGCTGGCGCTGGACGTGATGAGCGACATCCTCAGCGGCGGCAACGGCCGTCTGGACGAGCTGGCCACCGAGGGCAAGATTATGGCTGCCCAGCTGATACCCCTCTCGATGAAGGATGCCGGTGCCAACGTCATCCTCTACATTCCCAAGCTTATAGGTCAGAAGCATGAGACCGCCGAAGAGCTCGTGTGGGCCGCCCTCGACTCGGTGAAGGAAGGTCGCTTCAGCGACAAGCTGCTGCAGAGCATCAAGATGAACAACCTCATCAGACGCAAGCGCCAGATGGAGAGCTACAGCAGCATCGCCCGCTTGCTGCAGTCACTTGAGGTTTATGGCTCGAGCTACGAAGAGTGGCAGCGCGACAACGAGCGCCTGATGAACATCACGCGTGAGGACATCATGAAGATAGCCGCCAAATACTATGACCGCAACCACTGCACCATAGTGCGCTCGAAGATGGGCTTCCCCAAGAAGGGCGAGACCATCAAGCCCGACTGGGACCATCTGGAGGCCCAGAACCAGGGCGAGAAGACCGAGTTCGCCAAGCATATTGCCGAGAGCAAGCTGGAGGAGATCAAGCCTCAGGTGCTCAACTACAAGGAGATAGTGCAGACGATCCCCGTGAGCAAGAACTGCAACCTCTATGCCTCGAAGAACCCCAAGAACGACCTCTTCAGCCTGGTTATCAACTACCACTACGGCTCGTTTGACAACCACAACATAGACCAGGCTATGACCTACTTCGATCTCATCGGCGCGGGCGACATGACCCCCGAGCAATACCGCATCGAGATGGACTGCCTCGGCGGCTCGTTCTATATGGGTTCCAGCAGAGACTACAGCTATTTAAGTATCTCGGGTCCGGAGGAGAATATGGAGAAGATTATCGATCTGGCGATGCTCAAGCTCAAGAATCCGCGTCACGACCCGCAGCAGCTGAAGAACCTCGTGGAGCAGCTCGAAGCCTCGAAGAAATCGGCCAAGAACGACGCGAACGTCTGGACCTCGGCACTGTACGAGTATGTGCTGTTCGGCGACAGCTCGGATTATATCAACCACGCCACCATCAAGGAAATCAAGAAGATGAAGGGAGAGGACCTGATGACGCTGCTTAACAACGTCTTTGGACGTGACGGCTACGTCACCTATGTGGGCAACAGCGACCCGAAGCATGTGGCAGAGCTGCTGCGCGAGAACAACTTGGTACGCGACGATGTGACCGTGATGCACAAACGCGTGCGCAAGCCCCGCACCTTCAACGAGAGTGCTGTATACTACGCCACGAACAAGAAGTTCCTCAAGAGCGACGTCGACCTCCGCATTGGCTCAATGGATTTCGACTACGAGAAAGACCGTGCCGCATCTGCGCTGTTCAACGAGTATATGAGCGGCAGCATGGCTGGCATCTTCTTCCAGGAGATACGCGAAATGCGCTCGCTGGCGTACAGCACTCATGGATACTTCTCGTATGACCGCTTCAACCGTACGCCCAGCTACTACTATGGCTACGTGAGCACCCAGTGCGACAAGACCAACGACGCCATCGCCGCCATGCGTGACCTGATGATCAACTTCCCCGAGCGCAAGGAGAAGTTCTCCAACGCCAAAGACTTCCTTATCTCGGTGCGCAACTCGGACTACATCACATTCCGCTCGTTCCCGAGCAACTACCGCTACCTCATCGAGGAGGTTGGAACCGACCGCGACATACGCCTGGAAATCACTGAAGAGATACGCAAAATGGACTACGAAGGCCTGCAGATCTTCCACAAGAAATACGTTGCAGGTCGCCCGATGGTTATCTTCATCAGCGGCAACGCCAAGAAGATTGACCTGAAGGGTCTGAAGGAATATGGCAAGGTGCAGGAAATCAAGTACAAAAATATGATTAAGTTCTAATCCATATTTTTTCGTATTTTTGCAGTTTGAAACATATTATAAAAACAATGAAAAGGACTATACAAACAATTTGCGCTGTGGCGCTTACGGCTTTGATGGCCAGCTGCGGCGGTGAGAAAACTTACAAGGTTGACGGTATGCTTGACGACGCACAGTTCGAGGGCAAGCAGGTCTATCTGGTGAACGGCCGTGATGTGGTTGACAGCGCGCTGGTGACAGATGGCGCTTTCAGCTTCAAGGGCAAGGTTGGTGAGCCGTGGATAGGTACCCTGTATGCCATCGGCGAGACAACGCAGGTGCAGCAGGACCTGATAGTGGAAGCAGGCAACATCATCGTGGACCTGCTGACGGAGCATATCGGCGGCACTGCGATGAACGACAGCCTGCAGCTGTTCCTTGCCGAGGACGGCGACAGCGAGCTCGAAGACGAGATGGCCACATACATCGAGCAGTACTATATGGCACAGTCGGCTGCCGAGCGGGCTGTTGCTGAGCATAAGTACGACTCAGTAGAGGCCATAGCCACCACACACACCTATGACCGTGCTCTGGCATACTACGGCGACCACCGCGACAACATCCTGGGCGCCTACGCCATGGGTGTGCTCTGCGGCACAGACCGTATGACCTACAGCCAGCTGGTGGAGTTGCTGAGCGACGCCCCCGAGGTGGTGAAGAACTACAAGCCCGTGAGCAGCAAGCTGGCCCAACTGAAGGCTCTGGATGAGACTTCTGCCGGCAAACACTACACCGACATCGAGGGCATCAACGGCAAGTTGAGTGACTTGATTGACGGCAAGCTGGCACTGGTGGACTTCTACGCCAGCTGGTGCGGACCCTGCCGTGCCGAGATACGCGACAACCTGGTGCCGCTGTGGGCCAAATACGAAAGCAAAGGTCTGGTGATTGTTGGTCTGAACGTGTGGGAACGCGGCGACGCCGAAGCCCGCAAGGCAGCACATGAGAAGGTGATGGCCGACCTGGGTATCACATACCCGCAGCTGGTCGACAGTACCCGCACCGCCACCGACACCTACGGCGTGATGAGCATCCCGCAGATTATGCTTATCGCCCCTGACGGCACCATACTGGCTCGCGACCTGCGCGGCGCCGCCATCGAGGAGGCCATCGTGAAGGCTCTGAATTAAATAAAAGTTGAGATTGATAGTTGAAAATTGAAAGTTGTAGATTGAAAATATTAAGGTTCATATCAACGAGAGTTATGCTTGCAATCTGCGCAAGCATAATTTTCAACTTTCAATTTTCAACTTTCAATTCAGTACAGGCTCAAGACAGTAGCCATATAGAGCTGTGCGTGGAGACACGGCAGTTCTTCCAAGACAACGAGTTCTTCGGGCTGCATGCCGTGGGCTACACCCTGCCCATGCCGTGGGCTACACCCTGCCTGGATTCTACCTCAGGCCACATATAGAGTGGAGTGCGAAGAGTGGAAGGTGGAGAGTTGAGGCGGGTGTTCACTGGCTCCATTTCTGGGGAGCACGCAACTACCCCTCAGGGCAGAGCATGAACGTGTGGCCAATAGAGAGCGACACCACCTCTGCGGTGCATGTGCTGCCGTGGGTACGTGCAGAGATGGGTGCTCCGGACGGAAAGTGGCGGGTAACGATGGGCAACCTGCGGCCCCATAAGCTGCCACTGCCACTCTACAACCCCGAGCGCCTGTATGCCGCCGACCCCGAGGCCGGTATGCAAGTGCAACTGGACTACAAGCATTTCGACATGGATGTGTGGGTCGACTGGCGCGAGTATGAGAGCGGAGAGTGGGGAGTGAGGATGCCGGTGCATATCATTGGCCAGCATGTGGGAGGCCAGGGACTGAAAGAGCATCTGGCGGTGCAGAACCGCTTCAACGGTGCCGTTGGTCTACTGGGAGAGTGGAGAGTTGAAAGTGGAGAGTGGAGCGTGGAGACTGGATGCTATGCAATGGGCTTCACGCAAAAGAATATGCCGGTCGTGCTGTATAGGCGCGGCTGGGGCATCTATCCGGTAATAAGCGGAGAGTGGAGAGTGAAAAGTGGTGAGTTATTTGTTGACGGCGGCTACTGGCAAGGGCATGGGTTTGTGCCGCTGCTGGGAAACGTACTGTTCAGCAACGTAGGTTTTGTGGATGGTATTACCTACTTCGGGATGAACCGAATGTTCAATATCGGCGCACGCTACAGCTGGCAGGCTCTTGAGGTCGGCAGCATATCGGTAGAGGGGCGCTGGTACCATTATTTAGAGAGAGACCATCCCTCGCAGTATACTGTGGGGGTATTCATTGATATAAACCCAAGGGTGACATTGTGGAGCAAGTGAAAATATACGACAAAGAGGGACCAATAGATAGCATCAAGGAAGCGACGGGAGTGACCGTAGGAGTATTCGACGGCGTGCATCGCGGGCATAGAGAACTACTAGCGGAGCTTAAGACAAAATGTGATGGCTGTGCGCCATTAGTCGTTAGCCTGACGCGGCATCCGTCGTTTGTGCTTGGCAGAAGGGCCAGCGAGTATTGGCTCGACGATCCAGAGGAGCACCTGAGGATGCTCTTCGAGGCAGGTGCGAAATATGTAGTGGAGATGCCCTTCACGCAAGAGGTGGCCGGGATGACGGCCTGCGAGCTCACGCGCTGGATGTATGAGAAGCTGCAGATGCGGTACCTGCTACTGGGCTACGACAGCCGCTTCGGGAGCAAAGAAAAAGACGACTTCGGACAGCTGCCGCAGTTAGCCGCGGAGCTGGGCTTCACGCTGGAGCGTGGACTACCGTACACCGTGACGGGAGAGCCCATAAGTTCAAGCCGCATACGGCGCACCCTGGAGGATGGCGCCGTGGAAGAGACCGCGGCGCTACTGGGCCGCCCGTTCTGCCTCACCGGCACCGTAACCCACGGGCGCGGAGTGGGACGCACGCTGGGCTTCCCGACAGCCAACATAGACCTTGCAAAGACGCGCAAAATGCTGCCCAAAGAAGGAGTATATGCAGTGCGCATAGGCGACTGCAAAGGCATGGCGAACCTCGGCGATGCCCCCACCTTTGGGATGGACAAACCGCTGCTTGAGGTACATCTGATAGACTACCAAGGGGATTTATACGGAGAAACAGTGACAGTGGAGTTCCTGCACCGCATAAGGGACATACGACGTTTCGGAAGTGCTGGTGAATTGCAGGCGCAACTGAACAAAGACATAGAGGAGGCCCGCCAATGGTGATAACGCTATATCAACAAGATATACGATGGCACGAGCCAGAGGAGAACCGTCGGCGTGTCGAGAGCGCACTGGCTACGGCGCCGAAGAGCGACATATTCGTGGTGCCTGAGACTTTCACCACAGGCTTTGGTGAAGGCATGGTCGGCCTGGCCGAAGAGCCGGACGGTAACACGCTGCAGTGGGCACGCCGCATAGCGGCTCAGTACGACAGACTGTTTGTCGGCACATGGATTGTGCGGGAAGAGGGCCGCTACTACAACCGGATGCACTGGGTGAGGCCCGACGGAAGCTACGGCACCTACGACAAAGCCCATACATTCCGCGTCAGCGGGGAATACGACGTGATAGCACGTGGCACAAGACGTGAGGTGTTCGAGTGGCGCGGTTGGAAGATAAAGCCCGCCATCTGCTACGACCTGCGCTTCCCCAAGTGGCTGCGCAACGACAATATGGACTACGACCTGCTGCTGATATGTGCCAACTGGCCCGGCAGCCGCCATGAAGCCTGGTCGACACTGCTGAAGGCACGTGCCATAGAGAACCTGTGCTATGTGGTGGGCTGCAATCGCTGCGGCATAGACGGCGTCGGCGGCAGCTACAGCGGCAACAGCGCTGCAATAGACTACAAAGGTCTGCCTCTTGCAGAATGTACCGGGGAAGAGACTCTGACCGTCACCCTCGACAAAGAGAGGCTCGACACCTTCCGCCAGCGATGGCCTTTTTACTTGGACTTTGACTAAATGAACAATATAGAACAGAAACTGGGGTTCGACCGCATAAGGCAGATGGTGGCGGAGCATTGCACCAACGCTCTGGCTACACGCATGGCCGAGGAGATGGCATTCACAACCGACTACGAAAAGTTAAGCCACGAGCTCAAGCTCACCGAGGAGATGCGCCAGATAGTGATGATGGAGAGCGGCTTCCCTCAGCAGGACTTTATAGACCTAACCCCTGTGCTCACCCATCTGCGTGTGGGCAACACCATGATACCGCTCGAGAGTCTCTTTGACCTTAAGCTCTCGCTGCGCACTATACGTGAGTGCTACTATTTCCTCACCGCCGAGGAGCACATGCAGTACGAGGCACTGCGCAACGAGGCCATTGAGGTTGAGCTGGGTTACGGGGACAAGAGCTCACAGCTGAACGTGATAAACTCGCTCCTTGGAAAACTCATTGACGACCACGGGGAACTCTACGACAACGCCTCCCCTGCCCTTGCCGAGATACGGCGCACCAAAGCCCGCAAGGCTGCAGAGGTGGACGCACAGGTGAGTAGCACTTTGGCCCGTG
Organism: uncultured Bacteroidales bacterium; assembly: GCA_900320975.1. Classification (GTDB taxonomy): domain Bacteria; phylum Bacteroidota; class Bacteroidia; order Bacteroidales; family P3; genus Colimorpha. Next base: position 8,372 of record ONUE01000033.1, read on the forward strand.
CCAAACGAGAAGGATGGGCACCTTCTGACGCCGAAGTAACAATACGCGACGGAAGGCCTGTAATACCGATGCTCACCACCCACCGCCGCAAGATAAAAGGTCTGATACAAGACGAGAGTGCCACAAGACTGACGGCCTTCGTGGAGCCCGCCGAGGTGGTAGAGCTTGGCAACGACTTACGAGAGCTGGACTTCGACGAGCGGCATGAGATACAGCGTATACTATTGACTTTCAGCGACCGGCTGCGTCCGATGCTGCCGCAGTTGGAAGAATCATACCGATTCCTCGCCCGCATCGACTTCCTGAGGGCCAAAGCCCGTGTAGCAGTCGAGCTCAACGCCAGCGTGCCGATACTGCACAAAGAGCCTCACATCGAATGGATGGACGCACGACACCCAATACTGTACCTGCAGAAGAAAGACGGTGTGGTGCCGTTTAACCTTGGACTTAATGGGGGTAATGGGCAAAGGATACTTATAATATCTGGCCCCAATGCCGGTGGCAAATCGGTGTTGCTCAAAGCTGTAGGCCTGATACAATATATGCTGCAGAGCGGTATGCCCGTACCATTGAGGCCCACATCGGAGTGCGGCATATTCGGCAGTATCTTCATTGACATCGGCGACCAACAGAGCATCGACAACGACCTCTCGACATATACGTCTCACCTGCAGAACATGAAATCACTGCTTGGCAGCGCGAGAGAAGATACCCTCTTCCTGCTTGATGAACTTGGTGGAGGCACCGAGCCGAGAAGTGGCTGCGCTATTGCAGAAGCTGTGCTTGAAGAGCTCTATAACAAAGGAGCATACGGCGTGGTGACGACCCACTTTGCCGACCTCAAGTTGCTGGCCGACCGCATGCCAGGGGTGGTAAACGGCGCGATGCTGTTCGACACCGACGCCATGCGGCCACTATACAGACTGGCAGTGGGGCACCCCGGCTCCAGCTTCGCTTTCGAGATAGCCGAGAGCATTGGCTTCCCGAAGGATGTGCTCGACAAGGCCGGAGAGCTGGTAGGCCGCGAGCAACTAAACTTCGAGCACCAGCTGCAGCAGCTGGAGCTTGACAAGCAAGAAATTGCACGTCAGAAAGAGGAGCTGCGGGTGGCCGACGATTTCCTCAACGAAGTGACGCAGAAATACCAGCGGCTGAACGACAACCTGCAATCGCGGCGCCACGAGATAATCAGCAGCGCCCGCCGTGAAGCGCAGCAGATACTCAGCGACGCCAACCGCACCGTGGAGCGCACCATCAGCGACATCAAGTCGGCCCAAGCCGAGAAAGAAGCCACCCGTAAAGCTCGCGAGACACTTGCAGAAGCCACGGAGCAGAACATTAAAGCTCAATCAGAACTAAAGGAAAAACTGATGTCTCTAACCGAACAATCCGAAAAGAACAGAAAACGGGTTGATTCGGATGATTCGGTTAAAGAGATAAAGATCGGAAGCATCGTGCGCATCGACGGCGAAGAGACCTACGGACAAGTGGTAGAGATAAAAGGCAAGAAAGCCGTAGTGGAGAGCAATAGCATCCGGATGACCATACCGCTGAACCGCCTGACAGGCACTGCCAAGCAAAAGATACCTACAGCCAAACAGCCCAGCAGACAAACCTTCACGTCGATCTACGACGAGATGAACGACAAGCGCAAAAGCTTCAACCCCACCCTCGACCTCCGTGGCCAGCGTGCCGAAGAAGCCATAGATAAACTCCACCGCTTCCTCGACGATGCGCTGCTGCTCAGCGAGAAAGAGGTGCGTATACTCCACGGGAAAGGCTACGGCATACTCATGCAGATAATACACCAAGAACTGAAAGCGATGCGCGAAGTACGCACATTCCACCCCGAGAAAGTAGAGCTGGGGGGCGTAGGCGTCACCATCGTTGAACTAAGATAGAGAGCCATGAGCAAAGGAAATGAACTGAAACCCCGCATCGGCCTCTTTGGGAGGCGCAACGTCGGCAAGAGCACCCTTGTAAACTTCCTCACAGGGCAGCAGATAGCCATAGTCAGTGATACGGCAGGTACCACGACAGACCCCGTGCGCAAGAGCATGGAGATAGGCGGCATCGGGCCCGTGGTGCTGATAGACACCGCCGGCATCGACGACGAGGGCGAGCTGGGGAAGCAGCGTGTGGAGAAAAGTATGGCGGCATTGGCAGAGGTCGACCTTGCCCTGCTGCTCTATACCGAAGGAGCCTACGGCGAGCAGGAAGAGACGGTAGAGCGTTGGTGCACAGAACACGGCACGCCGATGCTCAAGGTGAAGACCAAAGCGGAGCCTATTGATAAAGAGCAACTGATTGAACAGATCAAGAAGGCGCTGCCCGAGAGTGCATACCGTGGTCGCTCGCTGCTGGGCGATGTGGTCTCGCAAGGCGATACCGTGGTGCTTGTCACCCCTATCGATTCGTCGGCTCCAGAAGGGCGCATGATACTGCCCCAGGTGCAGGTGCTGCGTGACCTGATGGATATTCATGCACAGGCCCTCTTCTGCCAGCCACAAGAGCTTCCATCCACACTGGCGGCACTGAAAGCTGCGCCGGCATTGGTGGTAACCGACAGTCAAGCCTTCAAACAGGTGGCAGCCATAGTCCCTGAAGCTGTACCATTGACCAGTTTCAGCGTAGTGCTCGCCCGTCAGAAAGGCCTCTTCAAAAGGTATCTCGAGGGTTCCCGCAAAATTGGCGACCTGAAGGACGACGACCGTGTGCTGCTGCTGGAAAGCTGCACGCACAACGTCACCTGCGAGGATATCGGCCGCGTGAAGCTGCCCGCCCTGTTGCAGAAAGCCACCGGTAAGCGACTGCGTTGTGAAGTCATCGGTGGACAATCGCCACTACCTCAAGACCTATCGCAATATGCCCTCGTCATACAGTGCGGCGGGTGCGTCATCACCAGGCAACAGGTAAAAGCACGTCTGCTGCCAGCACTGGAAGCCTCTGTGCCAGTAAGCAACTATGGCCTTGCTCTGGCTTGGTGCAACGGAATATTTGAACGTGCAACAAAGATATTTCAACAATGATAGATATCAACAAGAAACCGAACCTTTCGATAATCGTGGCGCAAGCCGAGAACCGCGCCATCGGTCTCAACGGCGATATGCCCTGGCACCTCAGTGGCGACCTCAAGCGCTTCAAGGCCCTCACTATGGGGCACCCCGTCGTCATGGGACGTCGCACCTGGGAGAGCCTGCCCAAACGGCCGCTCGTGGGACGCCGCAATATCGTCTTCTCACAAAGTGAGGACTTCGCCCCCGAAGGTGCCGAGGTGGTGCGTTCGGTGAACGACCTCTTCGCACTGCTGCGCGACAGCGACGAAGAGATATTCATCATCGGCGGCGGCCGCATCTACAACATGCTGATGCCGTGGGTAAACAGGCTTTACATCACCTGGGTGCACAAAGACTTCCCCGAAGCCGACACATACTTCCCCGTCATCGACCTCTCGGAATTCACCAAAGTCAACGAGACTGAGCGCATGGTCGATGAGAAGAGCAGCCTGGAATTCAGCTACGCAGAATACGACAGAAAGTACCGTATATGACAGTATCGATAATAAATATCGGCGACGAGCTGCTTATCGGGCAGGTCGTCAACACCAATGCATCGACGATGAGCCGCCTGCTCACCGCAGCAGGTATGGATGTGCACAAAACGATGGTGGTGGGCGACGAGCGGCAGGCCATCTGGGATGCCGTCGACGAGGCTATGCACGAGAGCGACGCGGTGCTGGTCACCGGTGGCCTCGGTCCCACAAAGGACGACATCACCAAGAAGCTGCTCTGCGAATACTTCGGCAGCGAGCTGGTGGAGAGCTCGGTGGCACTCGACAACGTGAAGCGCATCTTCGAGAGCCGCGGCTACGAGCTTACTCCCGTCAACCGCGCACAGGCGCTGGTACCCAAGTGCTGCGAGGTCTTGAACAACGATCTGGGAACGGCGCCCTGCATGTGGTTCCCGGGAAAGACCGTTTTGGTTTCGCTGCCCGGCGTGCCCTTCGAGATGGAGTGGCTCATGCGCAACCGTGTGATACCGAAACTCCAAGAGACCTTCCACACCGAAGTCATCACCACCAAGAACATACTGGTGCAGGGCATCGGCGAGAGCTTCCTCTCCGACCTCATCGAGCCCTGGGAGCTGGCGCTGCCCGCGAACATCAAGCTGGCCTACCTGCCGGTAGCCGGCATGGTGAAACTACGTCTAACCGTTCACGGCAACTACGACCCCTCGATACTGAAAGGCCTCTATGACTTTGCCGGACAATATATCGTCGGCGAGGACTGCGAGACTCTCGACGAGCTGGTGCACAAGACCCTCATCGAGCGCTGCAAGACCCTCGCCACCGCCGAGAGCTGCACCGGCGGCAACATAGCACGCCTGCTCACGGCACAAGCCGGCGCCTCCGCCTACTTCAAGGGCGGCATCATCGCCTACAGCAACGAGGTGAAGGAAAGTGCCCTCGGCGTGAAGCACAGCACGCTGCAAGCCCACGGCGCCGTGAGCGAGGAGACCGTCCGCGAGATGGTGGAGGGTGTGCGTGAGCGGCTCGGTGCCGACTACGCCATAGCCACCACCGGTATTGCAGGCCCCACAGGCGGCACTCCCGAGAAACCCGTTGGCACCGTCTGGGTGGCTGTATGCTCCAAAGACGAGACTGTCACTCAGCTGATGCACTACGGCGACCGTCGCCAACAGACCATCGACCGCACCACCAACCAAGCCTATTCAATGTTAATGAAACTGATATGCCAAAAGCACTAATAACCATACTGCTGCTTATCGTCAGCAACGTCTTCATGACCTTCGCCTGGTATGGCAACCTCAAGCTCACCGAGATGAAGATCAACACCAGCTGGCCGCTTATCCTCATCATCCTCACGTCGTGGGGCGTGGCCTTCTTCGAGTATTCGTTCATGATACCCGCCAACCGCATCGGCAGCCAGATCAACGGCGGCCCCTTCTCGCTGATGCAGCTCAAGATACTGGCCGAGTGTATCTCCCTGACGGTCTTCACCGTCATCGTGGCCACTGTCTTCAAGAGTGAGCCCATCCGCTGGAACCACCTCGTCAGCTTCCTCTTCATCCTGCTGGCCGTAGTCTTCGCCTTCTGGAAAACGAAATAGGGCACAGGGGATTTGCACCGATAACACTCTAAGCAACAGCCGATAGCGGCCGAGCCAACCAACAAAAAACAAGCAGATAGCCCCCTATCTGCTTGTTTTTGTGTCCCCTCTGCGATATTTCAACCATCGTTTAACCATCGTTCAACCATCGTTTAACCATTTATAATGGTTGAAATATAGTTATACTATTGTTATATTATGGTCGTATAGTCGAAGGGAGCACGGGCAGACGGGCTGGCAATAAAACGACGCATCCGGCGTTATTCCATAAAACAACTTTGTATGAGAAAGAAATGGCTTATCTATATCCTACCGCTGCTGTTTATTGCTTGCGCGCAAAAGCCCAACCGTGTGGAGCTCACCGACTGGCAGTTTGAATACAACGGGCAGCGCTACACTGCCTCGGTGCCGGGGTTTATCCATACAGACCTCGTGGCAAACAAGCTGCTTGAAGACCCCTTCTTCGGCAACAACGAAGAGGCTACACAATGGGTGAGCGAAAGGCCTTGGGTCTACACCACGCGCGTGTTGAAGAAGGACCTGCCCAAGGACGAGCTCCAATACCTTGTCTTCGAAGGAATAGCCGGAGCTGCCGAACTGACCATCAACGATGAGCTGGTAGGCTATTTCGACAATATGTTCGTGCGCTACGAGATACCCTTCGTGCACGACTTCCCTGGCGACACGATGAATATAAAGCTGACCATCTGGCCCATGCCGGCAGCTGAGAAAGACGCCAATGCCATCACGATAGAAGGCGTCCCGATGTCCGACTCTCTGCTCGAAGCAGCCTACGGCATTATCCTCCCCGACCGGCGCGCTTTCTGGCGCATAGCGCCCTACCAGCATGGCTGGGACTGGGGTCCCAAGCTGCCCACCTGCGGCATCTGGAAACCGGTGTATATTACCAACAAACGTCCGACCATTCAGAATACTCCGGCTATTCAGAATACTCCGAAAGTCGAACTCCGGCAGGAGCCGGACAGCATAGGCCAGAGCTTCACCTTCTACCGCGACGGCAAGCCCATCTTCGTCAAAGGCGCCAACTGGATACCCGTACATAGCTTCCCCGTGGACAACAAGGCCAACAGAGAACGCTACCGCTACCTGCTTTGTTCCGCCAAGGAGGCGGGCTTCAATATGCTGCGTGTTTGGGGCGGCGGCATATACGAGCACGACTATTTCTTCGACCTCTGCGACTCGCTGGGTCTGATGGTGTGGATGGACTTCAACTTCAGCACCATGCTATACCCGGACAACGACGAGATGCTCAACAGCATCAAAGAGGAGGCCATCCAGAACGTGACACGCATCGCCAAGCACCCTTGCGTCGTACTCTGGTGCGGCAACAACGAGGTGAAGAACGGCTGGGAAGACTGGGGCTGGCAGGGGGTATACCGCTGGACACCTGAGCAGCGCGCCCGTCTGCAGCACGGTATCGACACCATCTTCGGTGAGAACGGCATCCTGGCACAGGCCGTCCGCGACTGCGACCCACTGCGGCGTCCCTACATCACCACCTCGCCACTCTTTGGCTGGGGCCATCCCGAATGCGTCACCCACGGCGACAGTCACTACTGGGGCGTCTGGTGGGGCGAGGAGCCTTTCGAGCGCTACGCCGCGAAGACCGGCCGCTTCATGAGCGAGTACGGCTTCCAGAGCTACCCCATGCTCAGCACCATACGCCAGTTCTGTCCCGAGGACCAACTCAGCATCGACTCCCCCACCCTGCGCAGCCACCAGAAACACCCTCGCGGCCGCGAGATAATCGACAAGGCCATGCGGCAGTACTACGGCTTCGACAGCCGGAGCCTATCCCTCGACGACTACTGCTACGTCAGCCAGCTCCTCCAGGCCTGGGGCACCGGCTACGGTATCTTCCAGCATCTGAAGCAACAGCCCCACTGCATGGGTACACTCTACTGGCAGCTCAACGACTGCTGGCCCGTGGCCTCGTGGAGCAGCATCGACTACTACGGCAACTGGAAAGCCCTCCACTACCGCGCACAGACTCTCTTTAACGCGGAGAGCGGAGAGTGGAAAATGGAGAGCAAAAAATGGGAGCAATACTACAGCGTATACCCCAAAGACCGCACCTACCCCGAACCCCGCTATAAGTCATCATTCATCACTCATCACTCATCATTGGAGGCCACTGTGGTGGCCGAAACCGACCTCTACGACGTCTACATAGACACCGACCCGCACATCAACGGCCACTTCACCCGCAACTTCGTCGACCTCAAGGCTGGCGAGAAACTTACCACCACCTTCATCCCCGTCGACCCCAAAGCCGATGTCTCCAACGTCAAGGTCACCGTCCGCACACTCAACGACATCTACCGCAGATAAAAAGAAACGGGCGGAAGACTGATATCTTCCGCCCGTTTCAGTGTTTTTCCGTTTATATCTCTATATCCGGGATTAGATCTGCTCGCAGCTGAGGGTCTGGCTCATGCCACTCGTAGAGGTCTGCTCAAACTGAACGTTGTCGCAGTTCTTCTCAACACCCTTGAAGGTCTGCTCTGTGACGTCCATAACTTTACCATCCATAGTGGTGGTGATGGTGCATTTGCAATCCACTTTCTTGCTGCATCCAACGAGTCCGAAGACCATGGCGACGGCAGCCACTAACATAACTTTTTTCATCATTTTTTTGAGTATTAAATGGGTTAATAAAACGGGTGCAAAGATACACAAATAATCCGAAATGATGATATTTTCTTTGAAAAAAAATCGCAACGAGAGGTATTATACTACATAACAGCACATTACCACGCAAACTTTTTCCCATTCGACAATCGTCGCACTCCCTCAAAGCGCTTGCAGAGTCTATCTCAGCGGCAAATATATGACCTTTTTGGTCTCAAAAAACTCCTCTTCAAACCACTCGCTGATGTCCCAAGTCTTCACCTTATGGCGGAAGGTGAAGAGCTCGTTGGTGAGGTCGCCACCCTTAAGATAAAGGATGCCGTTGTGCAGCGTGTTGTACTGCGTCTTGGAAATCTTGTTCTTCACCCACGGCACAAACTCGCCAAGCGTGGTGACAGCCCTCGACACCACGAAGTCGTACTCTCCATCCAGCTGCTCGGCACGTATCTGCATCGCCTTGGCATTCGTCAACCCAACGCGTTCTATCACGTCGCTCACCACCTTAATCTTCTTGCCGATGGAGTCTATCAGCGTGAAGCGGGCATCGGGGAACATCACCGCCAGAGGCACGCCGGGGAAGCCGCCGCCGGTGCCAACGTCGAGCACCTCACTCATCGGGGCGAACTGCATGACCTTGGCTATCGCCAGCGAGTGCAGCACATGGTGCTCGTAGAAATGCTCCATATCCTTGCGCGAGATGACGTTTATCTGCGCGTTCCACTCTTCATACAAAGGCAACAGAGCGGCAAACTGCTCACGCTGCCGCTCCGTTAATTCCGGAAAATATTTCAGGATAATATCCATACTAATCACTCACCACTACAAGTACGCTTTCAGGTGCTTGCTCTTGCTGCTGGTCTTCAGACGCTTGATGCCCTTCTCCTTAATCTGACGCACACGCTCGCGGGTCAGATTGAACTTCATGGCAATCTCGTCGAGACTCAGCGGGTGAGGCTGACCGATGCCGAAATACATCCTGATGACCTCGCGCTCTATCTCCGTCAGCGTCGACAGGCAGCGCTCAATCTCCTGCGAGAGGCTCTCCTGCATCAGCTTGTCGTCCGTCGGAGGCGTATCCTCGTTGGGCAGCACGTCGACGAAGTTCACATCCTCGTCGCTCGCCAACGGCGCGTCGATACTCACGTGGCGACCGCTGATGCCCATGATGGCCTTGATCTTGTCCTCCGGTATGTCGAGCATCTCGGCGAGCTCCTCCTCTGATGGCGGGCGCTCCAGCTGCTGCTCCAGCTTGCTGATTTCCTTTTTCAGCTTGTTGAGGGCTCCCAGCTGGTTGCTCGGCAGACGCACGATGCGGCTGTTCTCGGCGATAGCCTGCAGGATGCTCTGGCGTATCCACCACACAGCATAGGAGATGAACTTAAATCCGCGCGTCTCGTCGAAGCGCTTGGCAGCCTTGATGAGACCCACATTACCCTCATTGATGAGGTCAGGCAGACTCAATCCCTGGTTCTGGTACTGCTTGGCAACACTAACCACGAACCTCAGGTTGGCCTTCGTCAGGCGCTCCAATGCCGCCTGGTCGCCCTGCTTGATGCGTTGCGCCAGCTGCACCTCCTGCTCGGGAGTCAACAACTCCTCGCTGCAGATGTCCTGCAAGTATTTATCCAGCGACTTGATGTCGCGGTTGGTGATGGAATGCGTAATCTTCAGTTGTCTCATAGGCCTTCTTCTTTCTACCTTGCTGTATTTTTCTTCTTTAACGAACTTTTATCGATTTTGTTTCATACCCTATAACTTTTTTTTTGGAAAAATATTTTATGCCCCCGGAATTTTATTGTCCGGGATGTTGTAATTTTGCAGCCGAAAACAATAAACGAACCTCTATGGCGTTATAAATTAGCGAAACAAACATAACAACGTATAATCAAAAAACAACCCATACAATGAAAAAGAACACATTAAGAATCACCGTCATCGCACTCATGGCCGCCATCTGTGCACCTTTCGTCCTCTCCTCTTGCAGCAAGGACATCAACACCCGCACGACAACCTTCACCATCACCAACGACATGTGGGAGCTGCGTGCCGACAACAACTACTACTGCGACTTCACCTGGAGCGCCATCAACAGCGACGCCCTCAACATCGGCAACGTCGACGCCTACCTCATCCTCTCTTCCAACAGCACCGAGTTCCAGGAGCCCCTGCCCTACGTCTACCTGCGTGACTGGACCTTCACCACACAATCCACCACCGGCGCCGACTCCACCTACTCCGTCTACCAGCCCATCACCATCCGCTACGACATCTACCCCGGCCACATCACCTTCATGATTAGCGACCTCGGCAACCTGCTGACCGTCCCCTCCGAGCTCAAGACCATGCGCTTCCGCGGCGTGGTGACCTACCCTGTCGAATTATAACCTTTAGATAAAAAAGAGAGGGGCCGCAATGCATTTGCGGCCCCTCTTTTTTTTATCTGCGCTTGTAAGCTTTCAGTGTGTTTTGCAGCAGCGACACTATCGTCAGCGGGCCTACGCCGCCGGGGACGGGGGTCGCCCAGCTGCATTTGGCGTCGACTTCCGAGTGCTTGACGTCGCCGATGACGCGGTAGCCGTTCTTCTTCGTGGCGTCTTCCACGCGGTGGATGCCCACATCCACCAGCACGGCACCGTCCTTCACCATGTCGGCGGTGACGAATTCGGCCTTGCCTATGGCCACCACCAGTATGTCGGCCTGCAGGCACAGCTCCTTGAGGTTCTGAGTCTTGCTGTGGCACATGGTCACCGTGCAGTCGAAGCCTTTACGGCTCAGCAGGTTCGCCACGGGAGTACCGACGATATTCGAGCGTCCCAGCACCACACAGTGCTTGCCTGCCGTCTCTATGCCGTAGCGCTTCAGCAGGGTGCAGATGCCCATCGGTGTGGCGGGCACGAAGCACTCCTCACCCAACACCATGCGACCGATGTTGATAGGCGTGAAGCCGTCGACATCCTTATCGGGCGATATGGCGTTGATGATGTTCTGCTCGTTGATATGCTTGGGCAGGGGGAGCTGCACGATGAAACCGTCGATGTCGGGGTCGTTGTTGAGGAACGCTATCGTCTCCAGCAGCTGTGCCTCCGTGGTGCTCTCCGGCATGCGGTACACACTCGAGGTGAAGCCCACCTCGTGGCTTGCTTTCTCTTTGTTGGCGACGTAGGTCTTGCTGGCCCCGTCCTCGCCCACGATTACAGCGGCCAAGTGCGGCGCGCGCTTGCCTGCGGCAGTGAGGCTGCGCACCTCGTTGGCTATCTCGTCCTTGATTTGCAAGGCCAACGCCTTGCCATCCAATAACTGTACCATTATATTTAGTTTTAAGTTTTAAGCTGTAAGCTTTAAGTACGCTGATGCGGCCTGCGTAGCCACTTAAAACTTACAGCTCACAGCTTTATTTATCTTCTTCTCTTAGGCAGTTTGCCACCGTTCTTGCTCACCATCTTCATCATCTTGCGCGTGTCCTCGAACTGCTTGAGGAAGCGGTTGAGTTCCTGTATCGAGCGGCCGCTGCCTGCGGCAATGCGCTGCTTGCGGCTGCCGTTAAGGCATCCTGGGTTCTGACGCTCGTAGGGCGTCATCGAGCCTATCATGGCCTCTATCGGCTTGAAGGCATCGTCGCTGATCTCCACGTTCTGCGTCAGCTTGCCCATGCCGGGTATCATGCCCAGAAGGTCCTTCATCGAGCCCATCTTCTTTATCTGGGCCAGCTGCGACAGGAAGTCGTCGAAGTTGTACTCGTTGCGCATCAACTTCTTGGAGATCTTCCTCGCCTCCTCCTCGTCATACTGCGCTTCGGCCCTCTCCACGAGGCTCACCACGTCGCCCATGCCGAGTATGCGGTTGGCCATACGGTCGGGGTGGAACACATCGAGGGCGTCCATCTTCTCGCCCACGCCGACGAACTTGATGGGCTTCTGCACCGTGTAGCGTATCGTCAACGCCGCACCGCCGCGCGTGTCACCGTCGAGCTTGGTGAGCACCACGCCGTCGAAGTCAATCCTTTCGTTGAAGGCCTTAGCGGTGTTCACGGCATCCTGACCGGTCATCGAGTCGACCACGAAGAGGGTCTCCTGCGGTTGCAGCTCGCGCTTGAGGGCCGCAATCTCGTCCATCATCTGATCGTCGACAGCCAGACGACCTGCAGTATCGACAATCACCACGTTGACACCCTTGAGTTTGGCCTCGCGGATGGCGTTCTGCGCTATCTGCACAGGGTTGTTGTTGCCCAGCTCGGTATACACCGGCACGCCGATCTGCTCGCCGAGGGTCTGCAACTGGCTGATAGCGGCGGGACGGTACACGTCGCCAGCCACCAGCATCACACTCTTGCCCTTCTTGGTCTTCAACAGGTTGGCCAGCTTGGCGCTGAAGGTGGTCTTACCGGAACCCTGCAGACCGGCGATGAGGACGATGGCGGGCTGCCCTTTGATGTTGATGTCCACAGCCTCCGAACCCATCAGCTCGGTGAGCTTCTCATGGACAATCTTCACCATCAACTGGCCAGGCTCGATGCTGCTGATGACGTTGCGACCCAAGGCCTCGGCCTTCACCTTGTCGGTAAACTCCTTGGCTATCGGGTAGCTCACATCGGCGTCGAGCAGGGCCTTGCGCACCTCTTTGACGGTCTCCGCAATGTTAATATCGGTGATACTCCCCTTTCCGCGGAGAGTATGTAACGCTTTCTCTATCTTGCTACTAAGGTTCTC
>ONUE01000076.1 GCA_900320975.1 uncultured Bacteroidales bacterium
TCAAATGTCAGCAGAGCCCTCGTGCAACATAACCCCCAACCCAGCACATGCTATCGCTACAGTGCAGTGCAACGCTGGCATCATGGGCGTCGAGGTGCTGTCGGTGAAAGGCGAGACAGTGATGTATAAGGATGTGGCGGGCGAACAGGCCTGCACCCTCGACCTCACGGGTCTCAGCAAGGGCATCTACATTGTGCAGATAACTACGCCACAGGGCACAGCGGCACGCAAGTTGGCGGTGGAATAGTGCAACGAAAAGAAATTCACGATAATTCGCGGTCATTCACGGTAATTCGCGTTTGATAAAGAAGAAGAGAAACGTTAAAGTTTAGTTAAAAAAGGCCCTGTCCGACCTCGGGGCCTTATATTATATATGCGGCATCTTTTTTGATTGCGGCTTGCATGGGTGGAAAAATATTACTATCTTTGCAGGTGTGTATTTTATTACGTACGACGTACAATAGATTGTAAACCAAAAACAAGACACGATATGAACGGCAATTTCTCATTCCACAACCCCACGAAGCTCTATTTCGGCGAGGAGGCTATGAGCCATCTGGTCGGCGAGCTGAAGAACTATGGCCCCACGGTGATGCTGAGCTACGGCGGCGGCTCCATCAAGCGCAACGGCATCTACGACGCCGTGATGGCAGCCCTCAAAGAGGCCGGCAAGCGGGTGGTGGAGGACGCCGGTGTGATGCCCAACCCCACCATCGAGAAGGTGCGCGAGGGCGCACGTCTGGTGCACGACAACAATGTCGACCTGATACTGGCCGTCGGCGGCGGCAGCACGATAGACTATGCCAAGGCCGTCAGCGTCAGCGCCTGGTGCGACGAGGATCCGTGGGAGAAATACTGGGTACGCGGCGAACGCCCCGACTGCCGGATAGTGCCCGTGGGCTCGGTGCTTACGATGGTGGGCACGGGCAGCGAGATGAACGGCGGCAGCGTCATCACCAATCGCGCTACAGGCTTCAAGCGCGGACGTGTCTTTGGTAGCGACGTGATGCCCAAATTCGCCATCCTCAACCCCCGCTTCACCTTCACGGTGCCGCAATACCAGATGGTGGCGGGCTTCTTCGACATCATGAGCCACCTGATGGAGCAGTACTTCGCCGGTACGGCGGACTGCACCACCGACTATATCAACGAAGGCCTGATGCGGTCGCTCATCCACAGCAGCCGCATTGCCGCCAAGAACCCGCAGGACTACGAGGCGAGAGCCAACATCATGTGGACGGCCACCTGGGCGCTGAACTCGCTGCTGAAGTGCGGCAAGGGCGGCGACTGGGAGGTGCACCAGATAGGCCACGCCATAGGTCTGGTGACCGACGCCACGCACGGCATGACGCTGGCCTCGGTGAGCCTGCCCTACTACCGCCATGTGATGCACGACGGCCTGCACCAGTTCGTGCGCTTCGCGGTGAATGTGTGGGGCGTGCGTCCCGAAGGCAAGAGCGACGAGTTGGTGGCGCAGGAAGGCCTCGCCAGCCTGGAGCAGTGGATGAGAGAGATAGGCGTGGTGATGCACAGCCGCGAGCTGGGAGTCAGCGAAGAGAACATCGAGAAAGTGGCCGACGCGGTACTGATACTGCCTGTGGGCTACCGCACGCTAACGCGCGACGAGGTGGTGCAGATACTGAGGGAAAGCCTGTAACTAATTGAGAATTGATAATTGATAATTGAGAATTGAAATCATTTAGGGTCATAGTATTGTTGTTGATGGCGCTGGTCTGGATGCCGGCTGAGGCGCGCAATGAGCGTGACACGCTGGGCGTGGGCACGCAGGTGTCGTTCGTGCGCAACGACGGCCAGTGGGACGCCCGCGTGCACTACGAGGCGCAGCTGCACGACGCTGCCCTCTTCCTCGAGAGCGACGGCCTGACGGTGGCGCTACGGCAGCATACCGCGCACCCCGCCCCCTTCAAAGGCAACACCAAAGGCAGCCACGTAGCCATGCATGCCTACAAGATGCGATTTGCCGGTGGTGGCACCGTGCCCATGGGCGAAGCCATGCAGGAAGGCTACAGCAACTACTACCTCGGCGACGACCCTGCGAGGTGGCACTCGAGGGTGCCTTCCTTCGCGGTGGCGCGCTACAGCGACCTTTACGCAGACATAGACCTCGAGCTCTACACGGCCTCCGACGCGCTGAAGTACAACTTCATCGTGCACCCTGGCGCCGACCCTGCGACGATAATGATAGAGTACCTGGGCACTGACGGCGTGAGCCTTACCAAAGAGGGTAACCTGCGCATACGCACATCGGTGCGCGACATCATAGAGCTGCAGCCATACACCTACCAGCGCGGCAGCGACGGCAAAGAGCAGGAAGTGAAGAGCCGCTGGAGAGTGGAGACCACAAAAGCACAAGACAATGAAGCCACGAAGGTCTATAAGGTGAGCGTCGAGGTTGAAGATTATGACAAAGGGCGTGACCTGGTGATAGACCCTGTAGTGCGGCTGCGCTTCTCCACCTACACGGGCTCCACGGCCGACAACTGGGGCACCACGGGCACCTATGACTCGCACAAGAACACCTACACCGCGGGGCTCGTCTTCAACATAGGCTACCCCGTGTCGCTCGGCGCCTACGACACCACCTTCAACGGCAACGGCGGCATTGCGGACATCGGCATCTTCAAGCTGGACTCCACAGGGCAGCATCGCCTCTACGCCACCTACCTCGGCGGCGCGCAGGCCGACATGCCGCACAGCCTGTATGTCAACACCCTCGACGAGCTGCTCGTCTTCGGCACCACGGGCAGCAGTAACTTCCCCACCACTGCCGATGCCTACCGCCGCACCCATGCCGGCGGCAGTGAAATAAACTACGAGAACGACCCAGAGATACCCTTCCCCAACGGCAGCGACCTCTTCGTGTCACGCCTGAGTGCCGACGGCTCACGGCTGGAAGCCTCAACGCTGATAGGCGGCAACGGTAACGACGGCCTCAACTACAAGAGCCACTACAACAGAGACGTCCGGGTTATCATGCATGGCAACGACTCGCTCTACTACAACTACGGCGACGGAGCGCGCGGCGAGCTCATCACCGACGCCTTCGGCAACGTGTATGTGGCCTCCACCACCAACAGCAGCAACTTCCCCACCACGGAAGGTGCCAGCCAGAGGCACCACTCGCTGTACCAGGATGCCGTAGTCTTCAAGCTCGACTACAACCTGCACACGCTGCTCTGGAGCACCTACCTCGGTGGCACGGGCGACGACGCCGCCTACTCCATAGACCTCGATGAAGAGATGAACCCGATAGTCTGCGGTGGCACCAACAGCCGCCACTTCCCCACCACCGCTGGGACTCTGCAGCCCAGCTACGGTGGCGGCAGTGCCGACGGCTTCGTGACCAAACTGTCGGGCAACGACGGCAGCATAATGGCTTCCACCTATATCGGGTCGGCAGCCTATGACCAGATATACTTCGTGCGTATGGGCAACAATGGTGAGACCTTCCTCTTCGGCCAGACGAAAGCCACGGGCTCCACCATGATAGAAAACGCCGGCTACAGCGTCCCCGGCTCGGGCATGCTGCTGCAGCGCATATCCAACGACCTCACACAGCGGCGCTGGAGTACCGTCTTCGGCACCCCCGGGCGCATCAACCTATCGCCCACAGCCTTTGCCGCCGACATATGCAACCGCGTCTACGCCGCAGGATGGGGGCGTGACTTTGTGGGCTACGACGATGTGCATTGGTACACCGTAGGCACCACAGGCATGCAGACCACCAACGACGCCTATTGCGACAGCACCGACGGGCAGGACTTCTACATCATCTCCATAGCCGACGATGCCAGCAGCATGTACTACGCCTCGTTCATAGGCGAATACCACGACCCGAGCGATGGATACCCCCACGGATCGGACCATGTGGACGGCGGCACCTCGCGCTTCGACCGCTTGGCCACACTATACCAGTCGGTGTGTGCCTCGTGTAGTGCCTCGCAGAACTTCCCTACCACCGCCGGTGCCTGGTGCAACTCGAACCGCTCGGGCAACTGCAACAACGCCATCTTCCGCTTCAACGTCACCGACGACTTCCCTGTAGCTGAATTCATACCGCCGCAGGCAGGCTGCGCACCACACACTGTCAGCCTGTACAATACAGGGCGTGGGACACTGCTGTGGGACTTCGGCGACGGCACAACCTCGACAGAAACCAACCCCACGCACACTTTCAGCGCGCCGGGCACCTATACCATCACCCTCGTGGCCTCGCTCCCCGGAGGATGCTCGGAGACCGACACCCAGAGGCACACGCTCGTAGTGCTCGACCCCAACACTGGTATCATGCACCCGACCATCACAGCCTGCAACGGCGAGAGCGTAACCATAGGCGTTATGCCCGCACCGGGAGCCACATACACATGGCTCACGCCAGGCGTTGACAACCCGGGCATTCCCAGCCCCACCGTGGACTCTGCCGGCGTCTATGTGCTGCGCACCGACGTGGCGGGCTGCTCACAGACAGACACCTTCGTCGTGAGAACCATCAAACTGATATATAAAGAACAAATAGATTCCATCTCCTGCCGCGACAGCGTAGACGGGCGCGTCACGCTGCTCCTGAACCAAGTTATAGAGATCGACTCTATAACCTACTCCTCGGTGCCGCCGATACCTATAAGCACCACCGACACAAGCATAGTCTTCAACAGTTTGGCGCCGGAAGTCAACTATACCCTCAACGTCAGCGGCTACAATTGCCAGTATACAAAACAGCTGAAGCTCGCGAACAAAAGCGTGCCTCCATACACAAAGAAAGTCTCGGCACCGCTGTGTGATGACTCATGCTTGGGAACCATATATATCCGCTGCTTGGGAGACGACATACCAGAGAGTCAAATTATTGACACCCTGCTCACAGGACTCTGCCCCGGAACTTATGTTACCACACTCATCGCATATGACGGATGCCCATTGGTAGACACCAGCAAAATACTGCGCAACCATACCCTCGACAGCCTGCGAGTGTGGGCCGACGACAGCGTCATCTGGGACGGCGAGAGCACTACGCTGCATGCCGCCATACCCTCCGACCAATATGTCACTTACATATGGAGTCCGGCAGGCACACTTAACCGCACCGATATAGCCAATCCCGTAGCCACCCCCACCGACAGCATAACGGTGTACACGCTCTCCGCCACCTCGGGCGGATGCTCGCGCACCGAGGCCGTCACCGTGCGCTGCAGGGAAGTTATCTGCGGCGCGCCGCTCTTCAATATACCCAACGCCTTCACCCCCAATGCCGATGGCATCAACGACGCCGTGTGTTTCAATACCGAGCAGCTATCGGAATTCAGCATTGCCATCTTCAACCGCTGGGGCGAAGCCGTATACCGCAGTGACGACCCCACACAGTGCTGGGATGGCACCTACCGAGGTACCCCCTGCCCTGCCGGCGTATACACATACACCTGCCACATCACCTGCTTCGGCAACCACACCAATGACCTCAAGGGCGACATAACACTGATACGATGAAAGACCAGTTTGTAGTAGCCTGCATAGATAACCGCGAGACAGCAACTGCAGTGATTGCCACCGCCCAGCACTTCGCCGAGCGGCTGCGCCACAAGCAGCTGATGCTTATGAACGTGAGCAAGAGCGAGAAAGCGGAATGGCTGAAAGACTATGGCATTCCATATGTGGCCATGAAGGGTGATTGGGCGACAGCTATTGAGGGGCTACCCACAGCCTTCAACGCTATACTGGCGGTGACAGCCGTAGACACTACTGCATCTCGCTCCTCCATCACCAACCCACGAACCCTGCTGCATGCTTTCCGCAACTGCAAAATAGCCTATCTTGTAGTAGACAGTGGAAAATGGAAAAAGGGTTACATGGCCTCCATAAACGGAAAACCTTCCGCGCTACTCACCGTAGACTTCCACCGCGAGAGCAAGGAGAAACTCATCTGGGCATCTTATCTGGCGCGCTTCCTCGACGCTGAGCTCACCATAGCCACTCCTCAGTACCGCGATGCAGGTCTGCGCAACCTACAAGACAACAATATACGTTACATCGACAAAGTCTTCCCACCGCTCGGCATCAACTACAAGCTAACAGCTCTCAACACGCCCAACTCAACCCTACACACAAAGAATTCTCCAGACCTACAAGCCCTCGACAGCCTACAGCCAGACCTTATGATAGCCCTCACCACCGACCCGCGTGCCACCGACCCCCTCGACTGGCTCTTTGGTACTCCAGACCGGCATCTCCTCACCCACCCTTCACATACGCCCCTGCTGCTGCTTAACCCACGCGACGACCTCTACGTCCTATGTGATTAAGCATACGCACGCGCGTATTTATTTTGCGAATTCAAATAAAAATATTATATTTGCACTTTGTGCCAAAAGCAGAGAGAAATAATTAACAACCTGTCTCACAGATGCTTTTTAGCATATATGCGGCAGTAATACTATAACAAAAAACACTTCTGAAATGGAAGAAATGACCCCCAACAACGAGACTCTGGAGCAGAATCTCGAAAACACCGCCGCCACGAAGCCCATAGAGGCTGCCCCTGTGGCCGAAATCGAAAACAACGAAGCAGCCCCCGTCGAGGCAGCAGAGTCCGAGGCACCGAAAGCCGAAGAGAAATCTGCAGAGCCGCAGGTGGACTACAGCGGCTACAGCCGCGAGCAACTCGTAGAAGCCCTGCGCCGCAGCCGTGTAACCGACATCCGCAACCGCTTCAGCGAGCTCACTGCCGCTATGCAGCAGCAACCCGTCGAGCAGCCTGCCGAACAACTGCCCACCGCTGAAGGTGAAGGTGAAGAGCCTAAGGCTGAAGAACAGCAGCAGGAGCCAGTCTCGGATCCTGTGTACGACGCCTTCCGCTCGCTCTACACACGTTACCGCACCTTGCGCCAGCAGCACCATGATGCTATGGAAGCTATGAAAAAGAAGAACCTCGAGGCCAAACAGGCCCTCATCGAGGAAATGCGCACCCTGGCTGAGAGTGGCGAGGAGCAGGTGAAACAGGCGATGGACCTCTTCAACGACATACAGGAACGCTGGAAAGCCATCGGCGAGGTACCCCGCGAAGAGATGAACAACCTCTGGCAGAGCTACCACTTCCAGATTGAGCAGTTCTTTAATAAACTGAAGATAAACCGAGAGCTCCGCGCTCTTGACCAGAAGAAAAACTTGGAGAAGAAGATAGAGCTGTGTGAGAAAGCCGAGGAACTTATCGTTGAGCCGTCGGTGACCAAAGCCTTCAAAGCACTGCAGGACCTGCGTGCCCGCTGGAAAGAGACTGGTCCCGTGCCCGCCGAGCAAAACGAAGAGATATGGCAGCGTTTCAGTGCCGCCGCCAATCAGATAGATCAACGCCGCCGTGAATACTACGACCAGCGCAAGGAAGAGATGGATAACAACCTGCTGGCCAAGCAGGCTCTGATAGACAAGGCCGTGGAACTCACCGCTACCCAGCCCCAAAGTACCAAAGAGTGGAACGACCTCACCGCCGCCCTCGACGAGCTGCTGAAGGTGTGGAAAACCATTGGCCCCGTGCCGCGTGAGGTTAATGAAGAGATATGGGCCAAGTTCAAAGGCATCATCGACCGCCACTATGAGGCCAAGAAAGAGCACTTCGGCGCCCTCCGCGACGAGCAGAACACCAACTACCAGAAGAAGGTCGAGCTCTGCCTGAAAGCCGAAGCCATCGCCAAGCGCGAAGACTGGAAGAAAGCCACCGAAGAATTGCTCCAACTGCAGAAAGAGTGGAAAGAGACAGGTGCCACCAGCCGCAAAGTCAGCGACAAGATATGGCAACGTTTCCGCGCCGCCTGCGACGAGTTCTTTGCCAAGAAGGGTGAATTCTTCAAGGAGCGCCGCACATCGGAAGCCGAGAACCTTGCTAAGAAAGAGGCCATCCTTGCCGAGCTGAAGTCCCACACCTTCGGAGACAACCGCGAGGAAAACATCGAAGTCATCAAGGAATTCCAGCGCCGCTGGGCAGAGGCCGGCTATGTGCCTATGGCCGACAAGGAGCGTCTGCATAAAGAGTTCCGTGCCGAGATTGACGGCATCTTCGAGCGCCTCAAACTATCAGCCCGTGAGGCAGAAGAAACAGCCTACCGTGAGCGCCTGCACAACATCGGCGGCGACGCCCGCAAATTCGTCAGCAACGAACGTCAGGAGCTCACCGAGCGCATCGAGAAGTTGCGCAACGACCTCTCGCTGTGGGAGAACAACCTGGGCTTCCTCGCCTCGAGCAAACAGGCCGACCTGCTGAAAGCCGAGTTCGAGAAGAAGATGCAGGGTGCCCGTCAGCAGATAGCGTTGCTGCATGCCAAACTGCGCATCCTCAACGAAGCAGAGAAAGAGTCCGAGAAGAAAGAAGAATAAAAGCACACTTGAACACAACTCTGCAATATAAGCTGCACAGCGGCAAGAACTCTAAGGCCGGCTACTACATTGTGGCCGGCCTTAGGGATATGCTGCCTGACTGCTGCTTCTGCCAGAGGCTGGAGGATGAACTGCGCCGCTGCGCCGCCAAATATGATACCGACTATATAGCCGACCGTGTGGACTACTACTGCCAACTACGTGAGCCCG
This sequence comes from uncultured Bacteroidales bacterium, assembly GCA_900320975.1. Taxonomy (GTDB): domain Bacteria; phylum Bacteroidota; class Bacteroidia; order Bacteroidales; family P3; genus Colimorpha. The sequence goes on from ONUE01000076.1 coordinate 8,593, forward strand.
TCAAGCTAGGTGCTGACGCTGAGCCTATCGGCCTTTTGCAGCGCAAAGGAAATCCCAGCACATACTACTACGACAGCCGTGAGGCACTGCAGTGGTTCAACCCCGAATTACGGTGGCACTACCTCTTCGGCGACGTACGCGAGATACCGTCGGAGCCCACAGTGGTCAAAAGTCGCGCAATAGGCATCGACAACACCAACAGCGTGATGCTGAAGCTCGACCGCTGTCGCCATTTCGTATACATCAACGACCATCTGCAACCCGAGCAGAAAGAAGACCGTGCCATCTTCCGTGGCCACATAGGCACCCGTGAGAACCGCGCCCTCTTCTGCCGCATATATGCCGACAACCCACGTGTGGATGCCGCCGACACCATCCCCGGCGCCACCGAAGGACGCAAACACACAAGCCAGATGAAACCCATGCTATCCTTCTACGAACACCTGCGTTACCGCTACATCATGGCCCTCGAGGGCAACGACGTAGCATCCAACCTGAAATGGATAATGTCGTCGCACTCGGCAGCAGTGATGCCCAAGCCCACCTGCGAGACTTGGTTCATGGAAGGCCGCCTGCAACCAGGCGTGCACTATGTGGAGATAAGGCCCGATTTCGCCGACCTTGAAGAGAAGATGGATTACTACAGCTGCCACCTTGATGAACTACGCACAATCATCGCCAATGCCAACCAATACGTACAGCAGTTCCGCGACTGGCGTCGCGAGCGCTACATAGCACTGCTGGTGATGCAGAAATACTTTAAGATGACTAACCAATGAGAAACAAACTGTACATATTGCTGGCCGCCGTACTGCTGCTCACCGCCTGCAACAGCGGTGAAACGGTGAAGTTCCGCCGCCTCGAGCAACTGCTGTTCACCACGCCAACCAATCAGTTGCCGGAGGTGATGAAAACTCACCAGGAAGAATATAACACCGAGTTAATTAGTTTCTATCCTGACGAACCCGAGTTTGTACAGATGACGCAGGAGTTTGTTTCTGACCCAGTGACGCGCGACATCTTCCGCATCACCGACAGCCTCTACCATGACATCTCCGATATCGAGCGCCAGCTGGGCCGTGCATTGGCACGTGCCTACAAGCTCTGCCCTGATATGCCACATGTAGAACGCTTCTACACCATGATCGCGGGCGACTTCAACTATAACTACCGCGTATACACCAACTGCAGCGATTTATGCATTGTGCTGGACAACTACGCATTAGGAGCAATGGAGAAGTATCAGTATTTCGGCATGCCCCAATACATTGTGCGCTCCGTTTCTCACGAACACATTGTTCCCGATTGTATGTATGTGCTCGGCGGCCTTCAGTGCAAAACCAATGACGGCGAGCTCTCACTGCTTGACTACGTCATCCTAGAAGGCAAGAAGCTATATTTTATTGAGCAAACCATGCCTGGCATTGCCGACACCATACTGCTGCGCTACACCGCCGACCAGCTGGCGTGGATGAAAGACAACACCGCACAGGTATGGGGCTGGTTCATCCAGAACAAACTGCTCTATTCTAACGACATTTCACAGTTCCGCAACATCATCGACGACGCGCCGCACACCAATGCCTTCGGGCAGGGCTCCGCGCCGCGTACCACAGCCTACATAGGGCTGCAGATAGTGAACCGCTACATGAAAAAGAGCGGCGACACCATGCAGCAGCTCTTCGACAACACCGACAGCCGCGCAATACTCAACACCTCCGGCTGGCGTCCATAATCATTGACCATGAAAAACAAGACAACCAACATATACACTTACCTGCTGCTGAAAGTGCTTCTCGCTTTCGGCACACTCGCCGCCGCACAGGTGGCGTTCCATATCTGCAACCTGCGCATCTTCCACCTCGACGGCATGCGCGAATGGGCTGGCCTGCTGCTAGGCAACCTGCACTTCGGCCTGGCCACGGTGGCAGCCTTCCTGTTGCCATACATCATCCTGATGCTGCTGCCCCTGCCGGCACGCAACCGCCGCTGGTACCGCACCATCACCAAGGTTCTGTACATCGCCGCCGTACTGCTTATGATAATACCTCGCGGATGCAACTCCGCCTACTACCAGTACACCTACCGTCTGCTTTCCGACGAGATATTCTCCTACCTCGGCATCAGCGGCCAAATGGGCACTCTGGCGCCCCACTTCGCCGTCGACTACTGGTTCGCATGGGTCTGCCCTCTGGCCATCGCCCTACTGTTCCTCTTCTTAAACAAACGTATAGGTCGCTATGAGGCCCCCAACAAAGCCCGTGCCGACTGGCGCCTCGTGCTTTCTGTATTGCTGCTCGCACTCTGTCTGCGTGGCGGTGTGGCACATGCCCTGAAGCCAACCGACGCCGCACGCTATGTGCAACCCAAGAACACAGCTCTCGTCAGCAACGACAGCTACAACATACTCCGCACCCTTTTCACTCCCGACCTCGAGGAGGTGAACTATATGCCCATGGATGAAGCCGCATGGCTCGCCCCCTGCCTCCACAGCGCAACACCGTCACTCAGCGACTCTGCCTCCCATAAGAACATAGTCCTCATCATCGTGGAGAGCCTGGGTCAAGAGTTCATGGGCTGCTACAACACACAGCCCGATGCCGACACACGCACACCCTTCCTCGACTCCCTCGCCAATCACAGCACACTCTACGACGGACGCTCCAACGGCAAGAAGAGCATCGAGGGTATCATGGCCATCAACGCCGGCATCCCCAACCTCATGAGCCATCCCTTCGCCAGCTCGGCCTACGGCCAGCACGACACCTATATAGGCCTGCCCGGAACCCTCCGCCGCAACGGCTACCACACGGCTTTCCTCCACGGCTCCTACAACGGCGTCATGGACTTCGACGTCACCTGCAGCAAACTGGGCTACGACGAATACCTCGGCATGGACGAATACAACGCCTGGAAGCCCGGCAACAACGACTACGACGGCGTGTGGGGCATCTACGACGAGCCCTTCCTGCAGTACACCGCCGACTATATCACCAAGTCGCTCAGCGGCACACCCTTCCTGGCCACCGTCTTCACCGTCACCTCGCACCACCCCTTCCCGATGCCCGACGAATACAAAGGCCGCTTCACCGAAGGACGCCACCCGATACTGAAGTGCGTAGAATACACCGACAACGCCCTGCGCTCATTCTTCGAGACCGCCAAGCAGCAGCCGTGGTACGACAACACCCTCTTCATCATCTGCGGCGACCACAGCGGCCACGGCCTCACACGTGAATACAACGACTACGACGGCTGGTACCGCATACCCATCATCTTCTTCGACCCCGCCGCCGACAGCGCCGTACGCAACAGCCGCATCATGCAGCAGACCGACATCTACCCCACCCTCGTGGACATGCTCGGCCTGCCCGACACCATCGCCGCCTTCGGCAACTCCGCACTGCGCCAGCCGCAGGGCCACTACGTCTACTACGCCAACGGCTACCACTGCCTCGTCAGCAACAACCCGCAGGACCCCGCCCAGCACGACATCACCCTCATCATGGGCGACTACGAGAGCGGCACACCTGAGAACATAAACCTGCTGAAAGCCATAATCCAGCAGTACAACCATAATATAATAAACGATAACCTTATACCATAATGAAAACCAAGACCCTCATAGTTGTAAACCCCATCTCCGGCGTTGGCCGCCAGCGCCGCATAGAGACACTGCTCAAGCAGAACCTCAACCAAGACCTCTTCGACTACACGGTGCGCTATACCGAGCACATACACCACGGCACCGAGATAGCCCGTGAAGCCGCCGACAAAGGCTACCATTGTGTCGTTGCCGTGGGAGGCGACGGCTCCGTAAACGATGTCGTCCAGGGTATCAAAGACACCGACACCCGCCTCGGCATCATCCCCTGCGGCTCGGGCAACGGCCTCGCCCGCTCCCTCAAGCTGCCCCTGCAGCCCTGGCTCGCCATCCGCGTCCTCAACCAGCAGTGCGAGCAGACCATCGACTCCATAGTGGTCAACGACCGCTGGGTCGTCGTCAATGCCGCCGGCTGCGGCTTCGACGCCTACATTGCGCGCCTCATGCACTCCGCCAAGACCCGCGGCCTAGCAGCCTACACCAACCTCGTGCTCCGCGAATACACACGCTACAAGAACTCCGACTACCACATCACCGTCGACGGCCACGAATACTACCGCAACGCCTGGTTCATAGCCGTCGCCAACAGCCAACAGTTCGGCTACAACCTCGCTGTGGCACCCAAAGCCAAGCTCAACGACGGCCTCATGGACGTCTCCATAATCGACAAAGTGCCCATAGACCACATCGGCATCACGGCACCTCTGGCCTTCACCAACCACCTCGACCTTTCGCAGCATGTCGAGATGTTCCGTGCCAAAGACGTCCTCATCGAAGGCAACAGCGACCGCTGGGTCAACCTCGACGGCGAAGGCGAGAACATAGGCCGCTCCGTGCACTTCGTCATCCACCCCTCCTCGGTGAAGATCTACGCCCGCGACATGAAACAACTGCTGCTACCCCGCATACGATGAGCAAGAAGAACGCCATAGGGGTGGTCTACTCCACCAACCCCGACTACCAGTACCAGTACGACGACGAGCCCGAGGCCGAGACCTTGCCGCCCGCCAAACAGCGCCTGCGCGTCAGCCTCGACCGGCACCACCGTGGCGGCAAGACCGTCACCCTCGTCACCGGCTTCGTCGGCACCGACGACGACCTCCAAGCCCTCGGCAAGACCACAACGTCCGCTGATAAAACCCAACATGTCAAAGAACCCTCGCGCCGCTTTTCCTCCCCACAAGAAAAGCGGCGCATATATAATATAAGGCCCCGAGGTCGGACAGGGCCTTTTTTAACCAAACTTTAACATCAGTTGCCTCGCAATGCTCTCACCTTACGTGAATTGCCGCAACTCTTTTTTCAACGCGAATTACCGCAAATGGCCGCGAATTATCGTGAATTTTTCTTTTATCAATCAGATTGTAAAAGATTATAAAAGAGTTTGCCTATTTCGTAGTATATGTTGAAATATTGTCTTGAGAATACATGGTTAATTATTCACTACAAAACAAAACCGTCCCGCCGTATAATAGAAGTTATTTTACTTGTTCGGCCTGCACCTGGGGCTCGCGTCGGCAGTCCCACATGGCAGCAATATATATGACATCGGCCTCAACACGGTAGACCATCTTGCTCAACCCGTCCACGACGTCAGCAATTTGATCCCGCCCCTCTTTGGCGAAATCAGTCCATTCGTATCTCATACCGTTTCGGACATTACGGCTTCTTCACGTTTCATGCTGGCCTTGCGGGTAATTCTCTCTCTCGCTTGGCGCATCGACTCCTCGTGAGGTGTGGTGCGTCCGGCGGCGATATCAGCCTCTGCCTCGTCGAGCATGGCATTGATTTCCTCCATAGTGTAAGGCTTCAACTGCTCGGATTCCTGTTTTTCATCCTGAGCAATGCGGCTACGGAAGGCGTCGCGCACTCGCTGCGGCTGCTGACGGTAGAGCGTCCACAGCGCGTCCACCGCCGACATGTCCTGATAGTTTGTTGCTGTCTGCATATTCAATTAACAATTAGATTTCCGACTGCAAAGATACAAAACAATTACAAACCCACAAAATAATTAACTAAAGAAAACAACAACAAGTCTCGCGAATAATTCGTGCTATTCGTGTCATTCGTGGTCAAAAAGAAACACTGCCATCAACGTTCCCTATCGTGTGATTCTGCGGAAGTAGATAAGGATCACGACCATCAGGGCCACCAAGGCTCCGAGGATTATCCAGAAGGCGGTGGTGTTGGCCGTGAAGGGGAAGTCCACGTTCATGCCGAAGAATCCGGTGACCAGCGTCAGCGGCAGCATGATGGTGGAGAAATAGGTCAGCACGCGCATGATCTCGTTGGTGCGGTTGGTCAGCAACGAGTCGAAGGTGTGCGACAGGCCTTCAATCAACTCGCCGTAGTCTTCGATGGAGTCGTACATCTTCTGGTACTGGTCCAGTATGTTGCCCCAGTAGTCTTCCATGTCGAGCACCTCGGGGTCGACGAAGCCTTTGATGCCACCGCTTTCGAACATGTGGAGCACGCGCAGCTGCGGCCTGAAGGTGGTGTTCAGCAGGATGGTGTTGCGCCGCGTCTCGGAGATCTGCTCGATGATGGAGCGCGCGCGGCGGTTGAAGATGTCGTAGTTGATGAGGTCCACCTCGGCACCCACGCGCTGCACCAGCGTGTTGGTCTCAAGCATCAGGCGGTTGAGGATGTGGTAGAGCAGCTGGTCGCTGGTGGCCATCATCTCCTGCGTGTCCTCGTCGCCCTCGGCGAGGTCTTCGCGCACCTCGTCGAAGAACTTCTTGACCACCCAGTGGGCCTTGCCGAGGGTGATGATATAGTCGCGCCCCCAGAAGATCTTCACTTCGCGGATGCGTATGAACTTGTTACCCTTGTCGAAGTACGGGAAATGCAGAATGAGGAAATAGTAGTCGTCGTACTCGTCGATTTTCGGACGCTGTGTGGTGCCGCGGCAGTCCTCGATGTCCAGGGGATGGAAATGATAGTCGTCGAGCAGAAAGTTGTAATCGTCCTCGCTGGGATTGGTTATGTCAAGCCATTTGAGCGACTTATACTGTATCGTTTCTATCATTTTACACCTCCTTTCGGGTTCGTGACTACCTGGTGGTCA
>ONUE01000038.1 GCA_900320975.1 uncultured Bacteroidales bacterium
ACCGCCGGCTTGCTGCTGGGCTTTGTACATGTCCTCGCTGGCGGCCTGCCAGGCGGCGTTGATCTTGGCCATGGCGGCGTCGATCTGCTGGACGTTGCGGGCGCTGTGGGCGGCCTTCAGCTCGTTGAGGGCGCTCTCGATGGCGTTCTTCTTGTCGGCGGGAATCTTGTCGCCATAGTCCTTGAGGTTCTTCTCGCTCTGGAAGATCATGCCGTCGGCGTTGTTGATCTTCTCCACCTCTTCCTTGGCCTTCTTGTCGGCGTCGGCGTGGGCTTCGGCTTCGGCTTTCATGCGCTTGATCTCGTCTTCGCTCAAGCCGCTGCTGGCCTCGATGCGGATGTTCTGGCTCTTGCCGGTGGCCTTGTCGAGGGCGCTGACGTTGAGGATGCCGTTGGCGTCGATGTCGAAGGTGACCTCAATCTGGGGCACTCCACGCGGTGCTGGCGGAATGCCGGCCAGGTGGAAGCGGCCAATGGTCTTGTTGTCGTTGGCCATAGGACGCTCGCCCTGCAGCACGTGGATCTCCACCTCGGGCTGGTTGTCGGCAGCGGTGCTGAAGACCTGGCTCTTCTTGGTGGGGATGGTGGTGTTGGCGTCGATGAGCTTGGTCATCACACCGCCGAGGGTCTCGATACCCAGCGGAGTGACATCGAGCAGCAGCACGTCCTTCACCTCGCCGGTGAGCACACCGCCCTGGATGGCGGCGCCGATGGCGACCACCTCGTCGGGGTTGACGCCCTTGCTGGGCACCTTGCCGAAGAACTCTTCGACCTTCTTCTGCACGGCAGGGATACGGCTGGAGCCGCCCACGAGGATGACCTCGTTGATGTCACTGTTGCTGAGGCCGGCGTCGCGCATAGCCAGACGGCAGGGTTCGATGGTGGCGCGGATAAGGTCGTCGCAGAGCTGCTCAAACTTGGCGCGGGTGAGCTTCATCACCAAGTGCTGCGGCACGCCGTCGGCTACGGTGATGTAAGGCAGGTTGATTTCGGTCTCCATCGAGCTGGAGAGCTCGATCTTGGCCTTCTCGGCAGCCTCTTTCAGGCGCTGCATGGCCATGGGGTCTTTTCTCAAGTCGATGCCCTTGTCGCTCTGGAAGCTGTCGGCCATCCAGTTGATAATCTTGCGGTCGAAGTCGTCGCCGCCGAGGTGCGTGTTGCCGTTGGTGCTCTTGAACACTGCCACGTTCATGTCCTGGGCCTTCTTGTCGAGGCCGTAGGCCAGTGCGGCAGCGGTAGGCTCGTTGACGATACGGCGCACCTTGAGGCCTGCAATCTCACCGGCCTCTTTCGTGGCCTGACGCTGGCTGTCGTTGAAGTAGGCAGGGACGGTGATGACGGCCTCCGTTACCTCGGTGCCGAGGTAGTCTTCAGCGGTCTTCTTCATCTTCTGCAGCACGATGGCGCTGATTTCCTGCGGGGTGTACTGGCGGCCGTTGATGTCGACGCAGGGAGTGTTGTTGTTGCCGCGCACCACCTTGTAGGGCACAGCCTCAATCTCCTTGGTCACCTGGTCGTAGGTCTCACCCATGAAGCGCTTGATGCTGTAGACGGTGTTGTGGGGGTTGGTGATGGCCTGACGCTTGGCGGGGTCGCCCACCTTGCGGTCGCCATTCTCGAGGAAGGTTTCCTTTCTTTTTTTGATTTCTTTTTCTTTTTTCAATCCGAACTAAAAGAACTATCAGAATATGTGTACTCGATTCTTTTTGTTCTTTTCGTTCTGATTGAGCTTCACACCCATCATATAACAACATCCGTGCCAATCTTCCGCACTGACAAAATGGCAGTCGCCGTGTCAGTCTCTATGGACCAACACGGCGACATGATGTCAGTCAGTCTGTCGGGAGGCTAATCCTTGACGGGGCGGACGGAGCAGCCAAAGCTCCGTAGCATGCTGCCGTTGGAATCATGCAACATTTCTCTGAAAAACATCTCGTATGCGTACCTCTGCTCAAACCCGTTAGCCGGTGTATCGTAGTGCGAGCTCGACCAGTAGTATCCGCCGGTGTTCCACAAGTCGACTCTTACCTTCTCGTCGGGATAATGCTCGGTGTCGCCGGTGATGCCCAAGCGGAATCCTGCCGCCGGCAGGAAGATGGCGCCGGCAGCCTCCATCCTACCCCATTCGCTGTAAGTATAGGAAGTGCCCCGGCTGTAGTTATCCGCCACAGTGGGGTCCATCCCCGGTACGAACGAGAGGCCCGCGGGCAGCGTCCAGTTGTCAGGCAGGATGACCATACCGTGCACATCTTCAATTGTTGCGAGGCCCCATTTGTTGGCGGCATCCGTGCGATCCTCCAACAGGTATTTCCACTCATCCGCCGTCAACGTGCGCCAAGTATGGGAGGTGTTGCCGCCGTTGATGATGGCGTTATGCCAGGCCCAGTCGGCCTCGGCGTATGCCCCCGTGAGGTCGTTGTTCCAATTCGATCCAGGGATGTAACCCGAGCCGTCGGTCATGACATCCCAAGGCTGATAATATGTCGCGCCGCTGTTCCAGCCGCTCGTGCCCCAGCCGAAGAGGTCAATCCAGCCATTGTAGTTGTACGCCACATTGGTGTCGTCTGCACCGATGCAGTCGAACTGGTGCTCCGCGAAACGCCATGTGTTGGTCAAAGCATTGTACTGCAGGTTACCACGCGAGAAGTGCACCTGATGCGTGGCCGACACCGAGAAGAGCGAATCCGATGCACCGTTGGCATCAAATCCCACCACAGCGGGCGCACTCACCACAGGCTGAGGGGTATTCATTTGTTTGACGGCGGTGTCGTTATCGACATCCTCCTTCGTGCAAGCCGTCAGCAATGCGGCACACGTGGCCAGCAAAGCCAACATTTTAAATGTCTTTTTCATTTTTTTTGTTTTTTTGATTGTTTTTGGGGCCCGTTACATATATATGACGAGGCAAGTGCTCAAACCGATACTTTTTTAACATTATTTATGGATTTTTAACATACCCGTCCCTAAACACAGCCCGTCGCCCATCGATTGTCTTTGAAAGTGCCAGACAAGCTCAAAAAGTGGCAGTCGGATGGTCAGATTTTGGGGTGGCCGAGGGTCGACTCCGCTCCGACCCCCCTCCGACCCCGCTCCGACTGTTCACCGGTTGTTTAACGGTTTTTGGTCGGAGGGGGGACGGAGCGGGGTCGGACCGGGGACGGAGCGGCTCGGGATAAACCATTGGGCCGGAGGCGGCTTTTTATATTACAAACAAAAATATGGGGATAACTTTTTATGGCAGTACGGCGACAGTTTTTAAAATAATTGTATCTTTGCAAGTTGAAAACAAAGAATACCGACGTGGATACAATCGAGCACAACCCCGACGCCATCGGGCCGAAACACATTGACATTGAGAAGATACTGGCGCAGAAAAAGGTCAAGCTGCCCCACTTCGCCGTGAGCTTTATGGAGCGGATACTGCATGCCAAAGAGCTGAACGACGGCATATACCACAACCGCCAATACTTCGGCATCGACTTCGCACAGAAGTTCATCGAAGGCACAGAGCCGCACAATCTGGGCATCACCATCAAGACGAAGGGCATGGACAACATACCCGCCGCCGGCAACCAGATGGTGGTGGGCAACCACCCGCTGGGCGGCCCCGACGGGGTGGCGCTGATGACCGCCGTGGGACGCATGCGCAAGGACATCAAGTTCCCCGTCAACGACTTCCTCTGCCATATTCCCGGCCTGAAGGAGCTGTTCATCCCCATCGACAAGGTCAACAAGACGCGCGCCCTGGCGCAGCTGGAGGACGCCTTCGCGGCCGAATACATGCTGCTCTACTACCCTGCCGGCCTCTGCTCGCGCATGACGGACGGCAAGATCGAGGACCCCGAGTGGAAGGCCACCTTCATAAAGAAGTGCGTGCAGTACCACCGCGACCTGATACCGGCCTACACCGACGCGCGCAACCGCCTGCGCTTCTACCGCATCGCCAACCTGCGCAAGAAGCTGGGCTTCAAGTTCAACTTCGAGATGGCGCTGCTGCCGGCCGAGATGTTCGCCCAGCGCGGCAAGACGCTGACGATAACCTTCGGGCAGCCCATACCGTGGCAGACCTTCGACAACCGCCACACGGCGGCCGAATGGGCTCAGATGGTGAAGGCTCACGTGTACAAACTGAAAGACAACCCCGACGCAACCTTTGAAGCATAGATCATGGATACAAGTCACATCATACCCCCCGTGGACCGCGAGCTCATCAAGAAAGAGCTCAAGCAGAAACACTTCCTCCGCAAGACCAACCGCGGCAACAAAGAGATTTACATCACCACGGCGCACCTCTCGCCCAACATCATGCGCGAGATTGGACGCCTGCGCGAATTGAGCTTCACCCTCGAGGGCGGCGGCACCGGCAAGGACTGCGACATCGACGAGTTCGACACCCTGCCCGAGCCCTACTGCTTCAAGCAGCTCTTCGTGTGGAGCCCCGAGGACGAGGAGATTGTGGGCGGCTACCGCTTCATTCACGGCAGCAACATGTTCACCCGCGACGACGGCACCATAGCCACACCGACATCGGAACTGTTCCAGTACAGCGACCACTTCATCAACGACATACTGCCCTACACGCTGGAACTCGGACGCGCCTTCGTGCAGCCCGCCTTCCAGCCCGGCAACGACGTGCGCAAGGGTCTCTACTCGCTCGACAACCTGTGGGACGGCATCGGCGGCCTGGCGCTGGAGATACCGGAGACGCTCTATTTCTTCGGCAAGATAACGATGTATCCGCAGATGAACCGCCGCGCCAAGGAGATGATACTCTACTTCCTGCAGAAGCATTTCCCCGACCGCGACGGCATGGTGTGGCCCTACAAGGCGCTGGAGATAAAGAGCGACTTCAACGAGCTGCACGCCATCTTCAGCGGCCGCAACTACAAGGAAGACTACCAGATACTGCTGCACAACGTGCGCGCGCTGGGCAGCACGGTGCCGGCCATGATAAACGCCTACATGAACCTCTCGCCCACCATGCGCTGCTTCGGCACGGCCATGAACCACGAGTTCGGCGAGACCGACGAGACGGGCATCCTGGTGACCATCAACGACATCATCCCAGACAAGCGCCAGCGCTACATCGAGTCGTATGAGAGCAAGAACCGCATACTGGACCGCATACACCTCTTCAAGACCACACCCAAGCGCATGCCGTGGTGGCGCAAGACCTCGGACGAAGAGAGCGAGAGCCTGCAGGAGCTGCGCGAGATGAAGGACCGTCAGCGTATGCGCGAAGAGCTGCGCGAAAAGCAGAAAGAGCTGCGCCTCGAACTGAAGAACATAAGAAAAGCCCGCCGCAAACTGAAGAAAGACGACAAGAATGAAGATTAGCAGCGCCACATTCAGCATCAGCAGCCCGAACTACCGCAAGTGCCCGCAGGACGGGAAGCCCGAGTATGCCTTCATAGGCAGGAGCAACGTCGGCAAGTCGTCGCTGATAAACATGCTTACCGGCGTCAAGGGGCTGGCCAAGACCAGCGGACGCCCCGGCAAGACGCAGCTGATAAACCACTTCCTCATCAACAACGAATGGTACCTGGTGGACCTGCCGGGCTACGGCTATGCGCGCACCAGCAAGACCAGCCGCGAAGCCTGGGGGACCATGATTCGCGACTACTTCCTGCACCGCGAGCAGCTGACGAACACCTACGTGCTCGTCGACAGCCGCCTGCAACCGCAGCGCATCGACCTGGAGTTCATAGCCTTCCTCGGGCAGCACGGGGTGCCGCTGACTATTGTCTTCACCAAGACCGACAAAGAGAAGCAGCGCGAAGTGATGGGCAACATCAAGCTCATGAAGCAAGCGCTGAGCGAGATATGGGAGGAGCTGCCGCCGATGATACTCACCTCGTCGGCCACAGGCCACGGACGCGACGCGCTGCTCGAACAGATAGAAATGATTAACCAAAGCCTCAAGGAGCAATGAAAAAAACCGTTATTGCAGCGTTGCTGCTTACTACCATAGCCCTTTGCGGAAACACCACACAAGGGCAATCCGTCGCCGACCTGGAGAGAACCGTGAGCCAGACCCTCCACGAGGAGGGCATGAAACACGGCATGCTGGCGGTGTGCGTCTACAATGTCAGCACCGGCAAGGAGATTTACTCACGCAATGCCGAGATGTCGGTGACGCCGGCATCGGTGCAGAAACTCCTCACCACCGGCGTGGGCTTCGCCCGGCTGGGCAGCGACTTCCGCTTCACCACCAAGCTGGCGGTGCGCGGCAATGTAGACCGTGACGGCGTGCTGCACGGCAACATCTACCTCACCGGTGGCGGCGACCCGCTGCTGGGCTCCTACCGCTACCGCCAGACAACAGCGGACTCGCTCTTCGAGAGCTGGGCCATGGCGCTGAAGAAGAAAGGCATACGCCGCGTGGACGGGCGCGTGTGCTACAACGTCAGCGTCTTCGACGAGCAGCCGCTGCACGACAGCTGGCAGTGGGGCGACATCGGCAACTACTACGCCGCAGGCGTCAGCGGCCTGAACTTCCACGAGAACATGTACTTCGTCTACTTCAACGCCGGCAAGAAGATAGGCTATCCGGCCACCGCCGTGCGCACGGTGCCCAAGAACCTGGACATACACGGCTCCTGCGAGGTGACCACAGCCGGCGAGAATACCGGCGACCAGGTGACCATCTACGGCAGCCCCACGGGCAAGGAGCGCCTCTACCGTGGCACCGTGCCGCTGGGCAAGACCGATTTCGCCGTGCGCGGCGCAATGCCCAATCCGGCACGCTCGTGCGCCGACCTCTTCTCGTCGTACCTGCGCACCCACGGCATCGGCGTGTCGTCCAACTCCATGCAGGTCTACTCCACCCCCGACAGCCTGCGCCAGGTGGTGGACTACCGCAGCACGCCGTACTACACCATAGCGCAGTACACCAACCTGACAAGCAACAACATCTACGCCGAGAGTATCTTCAAGTACCTGGGCTTCGCCCGATACGGCATCGGCTCTTTTGAGAACGGCAGCCGCGTCATAATGGATTACATGAAGGACAAAGGCATCGCCACCGGCGGCGTGCGCGTCATCGACGGCAGCGGCCTGTCGCGCCTCAACAGCATCACCGCCTCGTTCATGTGCCGCTACCTCGCCGCCATGAGCAAGGAGCCGTTCTACAACGAGTTCCTGCAGTCGATAGCCAAAGTCGGCGAGAACGGTACCGCCAAGAACCTGCTGCCCACACTGCCCAGAGGCATCAGCGTGCATGTGAAGACCGGCACCATGGATGGCGTGAAAGCCTACGCCGGATACGTGAAGGCCACCAACGGGCAGACGCTGGCTTTCACCATCGTCAGCAACGGCCACGACTGCTCCCCGCAAGAGGCTGCAGCGAAGCTGAACAAGATATTGTACAAGATAGCGACACTCTATTAGGCGGTAACGGTATAAGAAAAAGTCAAGGGGTTAAGACAGATGCTTAACCCCTTGACTTTTTATGTTTCTTATCTTCTCTATCGAATCAAGAAGGAGAACTTGTTGAAGTTCTTCAGTGCAATACCTGTGCCACGGGCCACAGCGCGCAGCGGGTCCTCAGCGATGTGCACCTGCAACTTGGTCTTGCTGCTGATGCGCTGGTCAAGGCCGCGCAGCAGTGCACCGCCACCGGCGAGATAGATGCCGGTCTTGTAGATATCGGCGGCAAGCTCCGGAGGCGTGGAAGCCAGGGTGTCGAGGATAGCCTGCTCAATCTGCGCGATACTGCGGTCGAGGGCGTGGGCAATCTCCTTGTAGTTGACGCTGATCTCCTTGGGCAGACCCGTGAGCAGGTCGCGGCCCAGCGTGCGGAAGTCTTCGGGCGGGTCGGCAAGCTCACTGACAGCTGCGCCGACGGCGATCTTGACCTTCTCGGCCATACGCACACCGATGACCATATTGTGCTGGCGCTTCATGTAGTCCACCACGTTGTCGTTGAACACGTCACCAGCCACGCGGATGGAGTTGTTACAGACGATACCGCCGAGGGAGATGACGGCGATCTCCGCCGTACCGCCTCCGATGTCGACCACCATGTGGCCCTCGGGCTGCAGCACGTCGATACCGATACCGATGGCGGCGGCCATAGGCTCGTGAATCATACGTATCTCCTTGGCACCGGCCTGCTCGGCGCTCTCACGCACGGCACGCTCCTCGACGTTGGTGATACCGCTGGGGATGCAGATAACCATGCGGAGCGACGGCGGCAGGAACGAGCGGTTGACGTTGGTCATGCCGATGAGCTCGCGGATAAGGTGCTGTGCCATCTCGAAGTCGGCGATAACGCCGCCGCGCAACGGGCGCACAGTCTCTATGTTCTTGTTGTCGGTACGGCCATCCATGCGCTGGGCTTCCTTACCGACAGCCACAATGCGGTTGTTGTTGCGGTCGTAGGCCACGATGGAGGGCTCGTCGATGACCACCTGGTCGTTATATATGACAATGGAGTTGGCGGTGCCAAGGTCCATTGCTACTTCGCGGTTGAAGAATGATAAAAGTCCCATGTTTCTTAGTGTTTGAAATGACGTTTTCCAGTGATGGCCATACCCATCTTGTTATTCTCGCAATAATCAATGCTGTCTTGATCGTGGATGCTGCCACCCGGATGTGCGACGGCGACGATACCGGCCTCGTGGGCTATCTCGACGCAGTCGGGGAAGGGGAAGAAGGCATCGCTGGCCATCACGGCGCCGTTGAGGTCGAAGCCGAAGCTCTTGGCCTTGGCTATGGCCTGGCGCAGGGCGTCGACACGGCTCGTCTGGCCCGTGCCGCTGGCGTAGAGCTGACGGCCCTTGGCCAGCACGATGGCGTTGCTCTTGGTATGCTTCACAAGGATGGTGGCGAAAGCCAGGTCCTCGGCCTGCTCCTTGGTGATGGCGGTGCTGGTGACGCTCTTCTGCATGTCGGCGGCGGTAGGCACCACATTGTCGCGGTCCTGCACCAGCACGCCGTTGAGCACCGAGCGGAACATCGGGTCGGCCATCTTGAAGGCCTTACGGCGCAGGATGATGCGGTTCTTCTTGCCACGCAGCACCTCGAGGGCGTCGGCGTCGTAGTCGGGGGCTATGCACACCTCGAAGAAGATCTTGTGCATCTCCTCGGCCACCTCCTTGGTTACCTTCTGGTTGGTGATGAGCACACCGCCGAAAGCGCTGACGGGGTCACCGGCCAGAGCGTCCTTCCAAGCCTCGAGCAGCGTGGGGCGCACGCTCATGCCGCAGGCGTTGTTGTGCTTCAGTATGGCGAAAGCGGTCTGACCCGCGAAGTCGTCAATCAGCGAGCAGGCGGCGTCGATGTCGCCCAGGTTGTTGTAGCTTATCTCCTTGCCGTTGAGCTTGTCGAAGCAGTCCTCGATATTGCCGTAGAAGACTCCCTTCTGGTGGGGGTTCTCGCCGTAGCGCAGCACCTCGCCGTGCTTGCAGCTCTGCTTGAAGACGGGGATCTGCTCACCCTCGTTGAAGTGGTTGAAGATGGCGGTGTCGTAGTGCGAGCTCACGTTGAAGGCATAGGCGGCGAAGCGGCGGCGCTGCTCCAGCGTGGTGCAGCCGTTCTGCTCCTTGTAGATGTCGAGAAACTCTTTGTAGTAGTCCACAGCGGGCACTATGACCACGTCGTTATAGTTCTTGGCGGCGCCACGGATGAGGCTGATGCCGCCGATGTCAATCTTCTCGATGATGTCCTGCTCCGAGGCACCGCTGGCCACGGTCTGCTCGAAGGGGTAGAGGTCCACAATCACCAGGTCTATCTCCGGTATCTCGTACTGGGCCAGCTGCTTGTTGTCGCCGTCGTTGTCGCGACGGGCCAGTATGCCGCCGAACACCTTGGGGTGCAGCGTCTTCACGCGGCCGCCAAGGATGCTGGGGTATCCCGTGAGGCTCTCCACGGCCACCGGCTTGATACCCAGTTCTTCAATAAACTTCTGTGTGCCACCGGTGCTGTAGATGGTAACACCCTGTGCATCGAGCGCTTTAACGATGTCCTCCAACCCGTCTTTGTAGAAGACCGAGATGAGGGCTGATTTTATACGTTTGGGTTCCATTATTATAGTTTTTATTCTTTCACACATCTATATAAAGCATTGACAACACATCACTTGCGCGATATATTGTTCAATGCTTGCAGGTTGCAAATATACAACTAATTTGGATATGTGCAAAAACTTTTTACCAACAATGGCGTTAAGCGTTCAGCTTCAGCACTTGACGGTACAATTCGGGGAAGCGCGTCTCGAGCGACACCGGCCTGCCGTTCTCGAGGAAGCAGTGGGTGCTGGTCGCGGTGCAGATGGTGCGGCCGCCAGCAGTCATCGTGTAGGCGAAGATTATCTTCAGCGGCGTGGTCTCGGCCACTGTCACCTTTATCTCTATGACATCCTTGAACGTGGAAGGGTGACGGTAGCGGCAGTCGACCGACACCACGGGCGACACCACGCCTTCGGCTTCCATGCGGTCGAAGCCATAGCCCAACTGGTCCATCCAGTCCACACGCGCCTCTTCCATGAAGCGTATGTAGTTGCTGTGGTGAGTGATGCCCATGCGGTCGCACTCGTAGTACTTAACCTCGTGACGATAGGGTCTTATCTCCATGGCTCCTTTGCTTTTATCTTACCACACGAGTGAATACGGGGGCCTGGCCGTCGGCTACGAGCACATAGACCGTCAGCTCACCGGCGGGCGGCATGTCGGGCTTGTCCTCACGCGGCATGTCGACGGCGGTGAAGCGGTACTCGCTGCCACCGGCAACGGCACGCGCGGCAACACTCTTGGCCTGTGCGTGGAGCATGGGGTAGCCGCCAACGGCAGCGTCGAAGATGGCAGCCTCCTCGTCGTTCACCGGATGCTCCTCACCCCAAGGTTCGGCCACAACAGCCTCGCCAGCGATGAAGCCGTGGGCTACAAGG
This sequence comes from uncultured Bacteroidales bacterium, assembly GCA_900320975.1. Lineage (GTDB taxonomy): Bacteria > Bacteroidota > Bacteroidia > Bacteroidales > P3 > Colimorpha. The sequence goes on from ONUE01000038.1 coordinate 10,888, forward strand.
TACTCCTCAACCTCCTTGGGCATAGCCTCCAGGCGGGCGGCACGCACACCATAGCCCTCCTCAACCTTGGCGTTGGGCTGGGCGAGCGTCATGTCTTTGGTGCTCGACTCCAGACCGCCGCTGCCGAAAGTGCAGAACGGTACAAGGGTCTTACCGCTCAAATCATTGTTGGCCAGGAAGGTGGCAATCGGCGGCGCATAGGTGCCGAACCACACGGGGTAGCCGATGAAGATCTGGTCGTACTTCGACAGGTCGGCCTTCACCGGGTTGATTTCAGTCACAGTGCCCGCCGCGCGATCCTGCAGGCAGCGCTGTATGCAGGCCTGGAAGTTGGTGTCATAGGGGTTCACACAGGTAATCTCCTCGATGTCGGCGCCGAGACGGTTGGCGAACTCCTCGGCCACCATCTTGGTGTTGCCCGTCAGCGAATAGTAGAGCACCAGCGTCTTGGGCTCCTCTTTCTTGTTGCCGCAACCGGCGGCGCACATGGCCACGACAGTCATGGCCAGCATCAGTTTCATCGTTTTCATTGTTATTGTTGTTTTAATCTCCGAATTCAATACCCACGCCCTTGGCGGTATGCACCAGACGGCTGTCGGGGGCCACGAGGTTCTGCTCGCGCACGGCCTCCTCGAGGGGGATGCCGACGATGTCGGGGTGGTGGTAGGCCACCATCTGGCCGAAGCGGCCCTCCATGACGAACTCCATGGCGCGGACGCCGAACTCGGTGGCCAGCACACGGTCGAAGGCTATCGGCGTGCCGCCGCGCTGCAGGTGCCCCAGGATGGTGTAGCGTATGTCGTGCTCCACACCGGCGGCCTTGAGGTCGGCAGCCAGCTGCTCGCCCACGCCGCCCAGCTTCACGTGCTGGTACCCCACCTCGCCGGTCTCGGTACCCGTCACCGTGCCGCCCTTGGGCATGGCGCCCTCGGCCACCACGATGATGCAGTAGCCGCGCCGCTTGTTGTAGCGCTGCTCAATCTTAGCCTTAATCTTCTGGATATCATAGGGTATCTCGGGTATCAGGCACACGTCGGCGCCACCGGCGATGGCGCTGTGCAGCGCTATCCAGCCGGCGTCGCGCCCCATCACCTCCATGATGAACACGCGGTTGTGGCTCGCCGCCGTGGTCACCAGCTTGTCGATTGCGTCGGTGCATATCTGCACTGCCGTCTGGAAGCCGAAGGTGTAGTCCGTCAGCGACAGGTCGTTGTCGATGGTCTTCGGCACACCCACGATATTGAGGCCTTTCTTGCTCAAGCCCAGCGATATGCGCTGACTGCCGTCGCCGCCGATGTTGATGACGGCGTCGACTCCCATATACTGCAGCTTGCGCAGCATCTCGTCGCTGCGGTCCACGGTGGTCCACGTGCCGTCGGCCTGCTTCACCGGCCAGGCGAAGGGGCCGCCCTTGTTGGTGGTACCGAGTATCGTACCGCCCTGAATCTGAAGGCCCTCGACAGTCTTCTCGTCGAGCATGACTATCTCCGTCGGCTCGCGCAGGACGCCGTTGAACGACTCCACGCAGCCTATCACTTCCCAGTCGCTGGCCTGCGCCGCGCGCTTCACGACGCCGCGTATCACAGCGTTCAAGCCCGGGCAATCGCCGCCACCGGTCAGTACCATCACTCTTTTAAGTGCCATTTTGCTATGCCGTTTTAGTTTATCAGTATGTTTTTCACCCATTTGCGGCAACACCTATCCGTTGCCGCCATCCACAAAGGTAGCAAAAATATCGCAACCGCACACTTTTTTTAACATATCCCCACCCCACCCCCTGCGCCCCCTCTCCGCCCCCGGTCCGTCTGTTCTACGGTTGTTTAACGGTTGTTTAACGGTTCTAAACCGTTAAACAACCGTTAAACAACCGTAGAACAGACGGAGAGGGGACGGTGTGGATACGGTGTGGATACGGTGTGGAAACATTTTTTTTACGGATTTAAATATATTATGTATCTTTGCAGACCGATAAAGAAAGGACAATGCGACCGAAGAAGACCAGTATTGCACTGATGCTGACGGCGGTAGCGCTGATTGTAGCCTGTGGCTACGGTCGGCCGCGTGCTGCTCTTGCCGTCGCCGACGCCACCGAGGGGGCCGAGCTGCCCGCCTATGGCGAGGCGGAGGACATCGTGCGCCATCTGGGCTACACGGCCTCGTACAACCACACCACGCTGTGCCCCGACTGGGTGGCGTGGGAGCTCACCGCCGACGAGGCCGAGGGCGAACTGAACGGCAAGTTCAGCTTCAGCCGCGACCCGATGGTGAGCGGTCCCAAGGCATGCCGCGAGGACTACAGCCGCAGCGGCTGGGACAAGGGGCACATGGCGCCGAGGGCCGACATGCGGTGGAGCCTCCAGGCTCTGGAGGAGAGCTATTTCTTCACCAACATCTGCCCCCAGGACCACACGATGAACAGCAGCGCGTGGCGCAAGATAGAGGAGCTGACGCGCCGCATGGCGCGCCGCCACGGCAGCGTGCTGGTGGTCTGCGGCCCGCTCTACACCACGCATGCCCACGGCAGCATAGGCGACAACGCCGTGCAGGTGCCCGACGCTTTCTACAAAGCGCTGGCGGTGAACACCACGGAGGGCTGGCAGACGGTGGGCTACATAGTGGACAACAGCCCGCAGGACGGCACCCCGAAGCGCTACGCGGTGAGCGTGGACAGCGTGGAGACGCTGGTGTCGCGCAGCCGCAGCACGGCGACGGACCTCTTCCCCACCCTGCCCGACGAGGCCGAAAAGACATTCAACCCCAGCTTTTGGTACTAACGAACGAAAATACATAACAATATGAAGACACGATACATACTGATTACGATGCTGGCCGTCGCCCTGACGACCGCCTGCAAGCAGCGCACCGAGACCGCCGGACGCGAGCCCGAGCCGCCGGTTGTGGCGGAAGACACCGTGGCCGAGATAAGCGAAAGCGAAGAGCCGGTGGCCGTGGAGCCCGAGAAGAAGCAGCCCAAGGAGAGCTACTTCGACCGCAAGGCCGGCTCGCAGAAGCCCGTGAAGGCCACTGCGGCAGCCGCCACCAACAAGGGCAAGGCCGAGACCATCTACGTGGAGACCGATGGGGCGCAAGGGCGCGTGTGGGGCCATGTCACCATGCGTGGCGACCGCGGCACCGGCACCATCCACGACTGGGACGAGAACACCCTGACCGTCACCGTCACCCGCCACGGCAACGAGCTCTACGCCGTCGACCAGAACTCCCGCCAGTATGTCTTTAGACTGAAACAAAATAAAACACAAGAATAAATGAAAACAACAGCAGAACTCCAGCAGATTGCGACGCAGGTGCGCCGCGACATCCTTCGTATGACCACCAACGCCAAGAGCGGCCATCCGGGCGGCTCGCTCGGCACCGCCGACTGGTTCGTGGCCATGAACTTCAACATCATGGACTTCGAGCCCAAAAACTTCACCATGAGCGGTGAGGGCGAGGACATGCTCTTCGTCTCGCAGGGCCACATCACGCCGGTCATCTACAGCACCATGGCGCGCCGCGGCTACTTCCCCGTGGATGAGCTCAAGAGCTTCCGCAAGTTCGGCACCCGCCTGCAGGGCCACCCCAGCACCGAGCACGGCCTGCCGGGCATCCGCATGGCCAGCGGCTCGCTGGGCCAGGGTCTGAGTGTCGGCGTAGGCGCCGCACTGGGCAAGAAGATGACGGGCGACAAGCACATGGTGTACACTATGCACGGCGACGGTGAGCTCGAGGAAGGCCAGATATGGGAGGCCGCCATGTTCGCCGGTGCCAAGCACGTGGACAACCTGATAGCCACCATCGACTACAACAACCAGCAGATCGACGCCACGGTGGACGAGGTGATGACCCTCGGCGACAGGGCAGCCCCGTGTGCGTGCTGCTGAAGACCAAGATGGGCTACGGCGTCGATTTCATGCAGGACACCAACAAGTACCACGGCTCGGTGCTCTCGGCCGACGACCTGCCCAAGGCCCTCGCACAGCTGCCCGAGACCCTCGGCGACTTCTGATCTCCTATCCGCTACGCGGAAGAGATCTTGTAGATCTAGTAGACATGCTTGCGCAAGCACAGCGAACGAAGCGAGCGGAAATCTACAAGATCAACAAGATCTCTGCCCGAAGGGCAAGGAGAATAAAAGAGTAAAGACAAACAGATATGCGTAGAGTACTGACATTAGCCGTACTGTTGCTGCTCGGCTTAGCCGTGCAGGGCCAGCAGCCGGAGAAGACCCGACTGCTGCTCATCATGGACTGCTCCAACTCCATGTGGGACCACTGGCAGAGCAACTCAAAGATCAAGGTGACGCAGCAGGTGCTGCTCTCCTTCCTGGACTCCATCTCCAAGCAGCACGACGTTGACGTGGCGCTGCGCGTCTTCGGCCACCTCAACAAGGAGCAGTTCGGCACGCGCCTCGAAGTGCCCTTCGGTAGCGACAATATCTACCGCCTGCAGAGCAAGATCAAGACCCTCGTGCCGCAGGGGGGCTGCACGGCGGCGGCGGCGCTGACCGACGCGCTGAGCGACTTCCCGGCCACGGGCTCCAGCCGCAACCTGATACTCATCATCACCGACGGCATGGACGACTGCGACGCCGAGATATGCGACGTGGCGCGCCAGGTGCAGCTCAGCGGTGTGGTGGTGCAGACCTTCGTGCTCTGCATCGGCAACGGCTCGACCTCCTATGCCACGTGCGCCGGCAGCGTGTTCCCGGTGCCGCACGAGGAGGAGTTCACCAAGACGCTCTACGACATCTTCCGCCTCAGCGGCAAGAAAGCCAAGGTGGTGCTGAACATAGTGGACGCCGCGGGCGACCTCTACGAGACAGAGCACCCCGTGGCCTTCTACGACCACCGCACGGGCGTCATCCGCCACAGCACCATCTACAGCGTGGACAGCAAGCTGAAGCCCGACACGCTGCTGATGGACCCGCTGGTGACTTACGACATGACCGTCTTCACCCATCCGCCACTACGGCGCGAGGCCATGCAGTTCAGCATCGACCGCCCGAACAACGTCGACGTCACCGTCAGCGAAGGCACCCTTAAGGTGACGTTTAGCGGACAGCGATTAGCGGTTAGCGGCCAGCCTGTGGACGTGATAGTGCGCCGTGCCGGCAGCGGCGAGCGCGTGGCGGCGCAGGAGGTTGGCGAGACCGGCCAGTACCTCGCCGGACGCTATGACGTCGAGGTGCAGACCCTGCCCGTCACCACCCTGCGTGGCGTCGAGGTGCGCGGCAACGCCGCCACCGAACTCTCGGTGCCCATGCCAGGCATGCTGGTGCTCAGCAAGCCCAAAGGCATCACCACCGGCGCCATCTTCAGATTGCGCGACGGCCAGGTGGAGTTCGCCACCGACCTCAACCCCAGCACCGCCGGAGAACGCCTGTTATTGCA
>ONUE01000018.1 GCA_900320975.1 uncultured Bacteroidales bacterium
TCTTCGACCTGCAGGACGTGGGCTGCCGCTTCTACACCTATATCAGCACGCTGCACTACGTGATGGAAGCCTGCGCTGAGAACAATATTCCCCTCTTCGTTCTCGACCGACCCAACCCCAACGGCCACTACGTCGACGGCCCTGTGCTGGATACTGCCCATTACCGTTCCTTCGTCGGCATGCACCCCGTGCCTGTTGTCTACGGTATGACGATAGGCGAATATGCCCAGATGATTAACGGCGAGCATTGGCTTGCAGGCGGCATCAATTGCCGCCTCACGGTGGTACCCATGCGCGGCTATAAACGTGACTCGGTTGGTTACGAGCTACCCGTGCCGCCGTCACCCAACCTGCGCACATCTCACGCTGTCGCCCTCTACCCGAGCCTATGCCTCTTTGAGGGCACCAATTGCGGTGTGGGACGTGGTACTGACTATCCTTTCGAGTGGGTCACCTATAGCACCGATACCCTCGATCTGCGACGAGAAGAGGCTCCTGCCGCTTTCAGCCTAAAGTACCTGATGGAGATGTACCGTCGAGTACCACAAGGGAAGTTCTTCCTCAAGAGCAACTTCTTCGAGAAGCTGGCTGGCAACGGCGACCTGCGAAAGCAGATAGAGGCCGGCATGAGCGAGGAGACGATACGCGCCACATGGCAGCCTGCCCTCGACGAGTTCAAGAAAACAAGGGAGAAATATTTAATTTACAAGTAATATGAAGAAAGTCATCCTGATGCTGGCCGCCGCGCTGACGCTGGCCGCCTGCTGCAACAAGCAAGAGTCTGCCACCACCGACCCCGCCGACGTGGTGATGCAGAACATTCTCAACCGCAAGAGCGTGCGCTCCTACAACGGTGAGGCTATCCCCGACTCGGTGATGCAGAACCTGCTCCGTGCCGCCATGTCGGCTCCCACGGGTATGGACATTCGCCCCTGGAGTTTCGTGGTGCTTACCGACAAGAGTCAATATGAGACCATCTTCGAAGGCAATGGCAACATGAAGAAGTTTATGGAAAGCGGTGCCATCGTCGTGGTCTGTGCCGACACCACCGTCACACGGCCCACGCGTGAGGACCCCGACGGTCCCGCCGTAACACGTCCCAACCCCATGTGGCGTGACGACGTAGCCGCCGCTACGGAGAACCTGCTGCTTGCCGTCGAGGCCTATGGTCTGGGTGCTTGCTGGACGGCCTGCTATCCTTTCCCCGACACCATGAAGCCGGTGAAGGAGAGCCTGGGCCTCCCCGCCGAAGTGGTGCCCTACGCCGTGGTACCCATCGGATACCCGGCAACAGAGAACACTCCCAAGGACAAGTGGGACACCTCGAGAATCCACCGCGAGCGCTGGTAAAACAAAGAGAAAAAGAAAAAAGGTGTCACCCTTATGGATGACACCTTTTTTTAGTGACCGTAGTCGGACATGAACTTGATGCGCATCAGGCGTATCTCCTCCTCCGTGTAGTCGGGGTCGTCGCTGAACTCATCGTAGGCATCCTCCAGCGAGTCGCTTTCGGAGTTGCGCCAGTAGTCAAGCAACACATCCTGATGGTCCTCCTCTATATTATCATCTATATAGTAGTCTATGTTGAGCTTGGCACCGCTGGCTATGATATGCTCCATCTCGGTTAGCAACTCGGACATGCTGATGCCCTTGCCCGCGGCGATGTCTTCGAGGCTCTTTCGACGGTCGATAGCCTGAATAATATAGACCTTGAGGCCTGACTTATTGACGGCGGAGCGCACCACGATGTCCTGCGGACGCTCGATGTCGTTGTCGTCAACATACTGTTTGATAAGCTCTATGAAAGGAGCGCCGTGCTTCTGTGCCTTCGCGATACCCACGCCGGAGCAGTGTGCCAGTTCATCGATAGTGCAGGGGTACTGCAGCGTCATATCCTTCAAGGAAGTATCCTCGAAGATGACGTAAGCAGGTAGCTTCTCGCGTGCAGCGATGCTGCGCCGCAGGCTCTTGAGCTGCACATACAGCGCCTCGTCGCCTGCTGCTGATGCGCCACCGGCGTTGGCCGCCATCTCCTCCTCATCCTCCTCGGCGGCGGCAGAGTAGTCGTGGTCGCAAGCCACAAGGATGCTATAAGGCTTCTTGAGGAACTTCTGGCCAGCAGCCGTGACCTTAAGCACACCATACTGCTCAATCTCCTTTTGCAGCAAACCCTCGAACTGAGCCTGCCGCAACACAGCCTTCCAGAAGAGGTCGTTCTTGTCGGCACCGGCACCAAACTGGTCGAGCTCGTCAAGGTGGTAGTTCTTGGTGTTGGCATTGCGCCTACCCATAAGCACATCCACAATATCTCTGGGCTTGAAGGCCTGCTTCATAGCCATGATAGTCTCGATGGCCAGCGACATCTCTTCCTTAGCCTCCTCTTGAGGCTTAGGATGCAGACAGTTGTCGCAGTTGCCGCAATAAGGTTCGGAATAATCCTCACCAAAATAGCGCAGTATGTTCAGGCGACGGCAAGCTGAACTCTCGGCATAAGAGACCATCTCCTGCACCAACTGGCGCGCCATCTCCTGCTCGGTGACGTTCTTCTCGGTGAAGAACTTATAGAGCTTCTCCACATCCTGCTCACTATAGAAAGCTATGCAGCGGCCTTCACCACCGTCGCGGCCAGCACGACCTGTTTCCTGGTAGTAGCCCTCAATGCTCTTGGGTATGTCGTAGTGAATGACGAAACGCACGTCGGGCTTGTCAATGCCCATGCCGAAAGCGATGGTTGCCACGATGACGTCCACCTCCTCCATGAGGAACTTGTCCTGATTCTCGGCACGCACCTTATTGTCGAGGCCCGCATGATAAGGCAGTGCCTTGATGCCATTGATAACCAACAGCTCAGCCAAATCCTCCACCTTCTTGCGCGTCAAACAATAAATAATGCCACTCTTGTTGGGGTTCTCCTTTATGAAGCGGATAATCTCCTTATGCAGCAGCATGGGGTCGGCAGGCTTGGGGCGCACCTCGTAGTAGAGGTTGGGACGATTGAAGGACGACACAAAGGTCTTGGCCTTCTCCATACCAAGATTCTTGATGATATCCTGCTGCACTTTCGGCGTGGCCGAAGCAGTGAGGGTGAGTATAGGCACATTAGGCTGAATGGCCTTAATAGCCTCACGCAGACGACGGTATTCGGGGCGGAAGTCATGGCCCCACTCCGATATGCAGTGAGCCTCGTCGATGGCGAAGAATGTTATCTTAATCTGCTTGAGCAGTTCTATAGTATCTTCTTTAGATAGAGTCTCGGGAGCTACGTAAAGAAGCTTGGTGTCACCCTTCAGCAAATCATCCTTAACCTCTGCCACCTGCTGACGCGATAGCGAGGAGTTGAGGAAGTGGGCCACATAGTCGCTGCCTGAGGTGTAACGCACAGCGTCTACTTGGTTCTTCATCAACGCTATAAGTGGCGACACAACCACAGCAGTACCCTTGAGAATCATGGCCGGCAACTGGTAACAGAGGCTCTTACCTCCACCTGTGGGCATGATGACAAAAGTATCGTTGCCATCCAGCAGACTCTGAATGATGGCCTCTTGGTCGCCCTTGAACTTGTCAAAGCCAAAGATTTCTTTCAGATATGTGTGTAAATCTTTCATCTATTACAACAATATTTGACACGAAGCCACGTTATTCAAGTTATACTAACGTTCATTGTATTCATACGTTTTACAAAGATACGAAAAAAACGTCGAACTGACCAAAAAAAAATGCTGTGAAGAGCCGCGAAGAAATAAAACAAATTGCCGTTCAGGTAATTACTGACGAAAAAAAAGCCGTTGAAAACCTGCTCCACCATATAGATGATGCCTTTGCCGAGGCTGTAGAGACGCTGTTTTCAACCCCGGGCCGCGTTGTTGTGACCGGAATAGGCAAGAGCGCCAACATAGCCACCAAGATTGTCTCCACCATGAACTCCACCGGTACGCCGGCCCTCTTCCTGCATGCCGCCGACGCCATACACGGAGACCTGGGCATGGTGCGGCCTGATGATGTGGTAATTTGCATCTCGAAGAGTGGCAACACGCCGGAGATTAAGGTCCTTGTACCCCTCATCAAGAACTTTGGCAACAAACTTATCGCCATTGTCGGCAACCGAGACTCATTCCTTGCACATGAAGCCGACATAGTGCTCGACACCACTGTGGAGCACGAAGCTTGCCCTAATAATCTAGCACCAACCAGTAGTACCACAGCGCAGCTGGTCATGGGCGACGCCCTCGCTGTTGCCCTCATAGAATGCCGCAATTTCTCAGCCCGCGACTTCGCACGCTTCCACCCCGGCGGCGCACTTGGAAAACAGCTCTACCTGCGTGTCAGCGACCTCTACATACAGAATGAGCGGCCCGCGGTCCCTCCCACGGCAACCATCGACGAAACCATCCTCGAGATGACATCCAAACGCTTGGGTTGCACTGTCGTTTTGGAAGACGAAAAAATACGAGGCATCATCACTGACGGCGACCTGCGCCGTATGATGCAGACCTTCCACCAGCCAAAGTCTGCCGCTGACATCATGCACCCCAATCCGCGCACCATCCTCGACACCGAGTATGCCGTAAACGCCCTGCAACTCATGCGCAACAACTCCATAACGCAACTCATCGTCGTCGACACCGACGGCCACTACTTGGGCATCATCCACATCCACGATATATTAAGAGAAGGTATCATATGAAACTCTACACCGACAAAGTCGTAAAAATATACCGCTCGCGTACCGTCGTCAAAGAGGTATCGGTGGGCGTCAGCCAAGGAGAGATTGTGGGTCTGTTGGGACCCAATGGGGCCGGTAAGACCACCACATTCTACATGGTCGTGGGAATCATAAAAGCCAATAGCGGCAAGGTCTTCTTCGAGAGTACCTGCGATGCTGACAAGAAGAACCCCATCTTCGAGCACAAGAACGCCGAACGCCCTGAAGGGAATAACCCTTGGCGACTCGAGATTACCGAATTCCCCATGTACCGCCGCTCACAGATGGGCGTCGGATACTTGGCGCAGGAAGCTTCCGTATTCCGCCAACTCTCGGTAGAAGACAACATATCCTCCATCCTAGAATTCCGCAAGGACCTTAACAAAGAGCAGCAGCAAGAGAAACTTGAGTCGCTCCTAGACGAATTCCGTCTACAGCACATCCGCAAGAGCAAAGGTATACAACTCAGCGGTGGCGAGCGTCGCCGTACCGAGATTGCACGAGCTTTGGCCAACGACCCAATGTTCCTACTGCTCGACGAGCCTTTTGCAGGTGTAGACCCCATAGCCGTACAGGACATTCAGGACATTGTGGCGCATCTCAAGGAGCGCAATATAGGCATCCTCATCACCGACCACAACGTGCGTGAGACCCTCGCCATCACCGACCGAGCCTACCTCCTTTACGAAGGCAACGTGCTGCATCACGGCACCCCCGAAGAGATGGCAGAAGACCCCGATGTAAGAGAGAAATACCTCGGCCGTGACTTCGAGTTGCGCCGTGCTAAAACGCAACAGATATGAAACGTTACTGCGTCATCATGGCCGGAGGCATAGGCAGCCGTTTCTGGCCACTCAGCAAAAACAACTATCCGAAGCAGTTCCTCGACATACTTGGAACGGGCAAGAGTTTCATACGCGCCACTTACGAGCGGTTCTTGCCCCTTGTGCCGTCAGAGAACTTCATTGTTGTCACCAACGCAGCATACAAAGATTTAGTATTACAGCAAATACCTGAAATCAAAGAGACCAATGTGCTCTGCGAACCCATGCGTCGTAACACCGCACCATGCATAGCCTATGCTGTCTATCATATCCTCAGTCAGTGCCCAGAAGCCTCCATCGCCGTCACGCCTGCAGACCACCTTGTCACCAACGAGCGAGAATTCCAGCGCATCATCGGTCGCGGACTCGACTTCGTGGAGCAGCACCGCGATGCACTCATGACCATAGGTATCAAGCCTTCACGCCCTGAAACTGGCTATGGCTACATTGAGGTAAACGACAAGCAAAATGACGCAATTGTCCCCGTAGCCTCATTCAAAGAGAAGCCAGACCTCGAAAACGCAAAGAAGTTCCTCGCCGCAGGCAACTTCTTTTGGAACTCTGGCATCTTCCTCTGGAGCACCGACGCCATTATGAGTGCATTCCGTCAATACCTACCTGACCTTGTACACCTATTCGACGAAGGAAAGAATATGTTCGGCACTGCACAGGAGCAAGCATTCATCAACAACCAGTTCGAGCGCTGTGAGAATATCAGTATTGACTACGGCGTCATGGAACGCAGCAAGAGCCGATATACTGTCGCCGCCGACTTCGGCTGGAGCGACATAGGTACTTGGGGCTCTCTCTACACTCATGCCGCTCATGACGAGGACCGGAACGCCGTCAGTGGCCACGCTGTAGTTGTAGAGACCGCCAATAGTGTTGTCAACATAGAATATGGCTACGAGGCCATCGTACAAGGCCTAGACCACTGCTTGGTGGCTCTGCGCGACCACTCACTGCTTGTATGTCGACTTGATGATGAGCAGCAAATAAAACAATGGGTTGAGAAACTCTGAAAAAAGTAAGCGGACCGCTCAACGAGCGACCCGCTTTTCTTTTTACCCTCTTCAATTCAGGAAGAGGTCTACCGGCATGCCCTCAATTTCCACAGTCCTGTAGCTGCGGGCGAAACTCATGATATTTTGCACCACTTGCTCCGAGGGGCGTATGTCTGTGCTTGCAGGCGAAAATGTGTCAGTACTTGTGAAATCATATTCCTGCATCATACGCGCCGTATTTTGGTTATTATTAAATTCACTAATAATAACACCAACGATGCTCTTTTATTGTACAAAACAGAAAATTTAACATTTCACTCCTACGGTGTGTATTTAATAAATATACAGCATTGCCCCATCAAGGTCGGCATGATACTGGTATAATGGGCACACTACAGATGAGCCCTCGAGTGGGGAGCCGCTGGAGATTACTTCAAAGCGTGAACCACACGAAGGACAAGTCAACATCACAGCATTGTGGTCATCGTCGGGAAGCATGCGCACATCGTGATCCTGCGGACATGCACATTCAAAGGCAATGTATTCTCCGAAAGCCGCACAACGTACCAGAATGCCGCGATGACCTTTATTGAGCACCACCGTACCACCTACATTGTTGTAGATATCCGGGAATTCTGGCAAGTAAATCGTGCCTGACTCACCGATAGGCGCATCACAACGGTCGCGTTTGCATCCAACGATTAAAAGCAACAGTGTGATTACTCCAAACAAATAAAATATGAACCTTGATAATTTCAACTTTCAACTAACGATTTTCACTTCTCGTTGGGATAGTCGCCATATATAGTCTTCATGGTAACTGTAGCCACTATGCGCATTGTCTCTGCGCTAAGATTGTCGAGGTTGTCGGTAGTAGTGTGCCAATGAGTGAAGAAGCTAGTGGTGCCACTATTCTGCACAATATCCACCATTGGTATGCCAGCAATTTGGTTCACATATAGATGGTCGTCAAGTATTGGATCTGTGTTCTGAGCCACGAAAATATTACCATAACCCATAGCAGCAGCAGCACCCCACAACTTATCCGTGAGACCTGGGGCATAATGACGACTCACCTGTTCTTTAGTATAGCGGGGCTGAGCGGTACCGACCATATCGAAGAGTACACCATACACTGCAGTATAGGCTGGCATATGACGGTTTTGAGCCCAAAATTGCGAGCCCTTGCACCATGTGTTGTCCTCATAGTTGTCGGCCCATTCTGGCTGACCTTGGTCTTCAACATCAAAGAAGATGAAGTCTACACCCACACTCGGTGGCATCTGACTCATCACACGCGCCATTTCCATAAGGACCGCCACTCCCGAAGCGCCATCATTGGCACCTGGTACTGGTTTACGGTGGTTACCCTCATCGGGGTCATGATCGGCCCACTGGCGGCTATCCCAATGCGCCGCAAGCAACACGCGCTTGGATGCCTGTGGATTCAGCGATGCTATAATGTTTCTACCGGGTACCATAGTGCCGTCCCATAGGGTAGCCTTGAAAGGCTGTATAATCACTGTATCGCACCAGTATTGCATCTGTGCTGCAATGTAAGCAGCACACTGTTCCCAAGCCTTGCTCCCGGGAGTGCGGTTGCCAAAAGCAAGTTGCGCGACAGCATAAGAGTATGCCGAGTCGACGGAGAACTCCGGTGTCGCCACCTGCGTATAGTCCACCGCTTGTGTGGCGGCAGGCTTCGTCTCTTTATTCTTGCAGCCTGCCAGCACAAGCAAGCAGGCTGCAATTATTGCAAGTCGTTTCAATTCTCAACTATTACTTTCCTCTTTTATTTCAAGCGCTCGGCATACTCACAGGTACGGGTGTCGACCTTGATGCGTTCCCCCTCCTTGATAAACAAAGGTACACGGACCTGCACGCCAGGCTCCACGGTAGCGTCCTTCATAGCGTTGGTGGCTGTGTTGCCAGCGAAACCAGGCTCAGTATAGGTCACCACGGTCTCAATGAACGGAGGCAGCTCGCAAGTCAGCGGGGTCTCGGTATCGGCCTCGACGGTAATCTCAACATACTGGCCGTCTTTGAGGAACTGCGGAGCATTGATGATTGTCTCAGGGATATAAATCTGCTCGTAAGTCTCAGTGTGCATGAAGACATGCATATCGCCCTCCTTGTAGAGATAAGTATAGGGACGGCGCTCCACACGCACGATGTCAATTTTGGCACCGCTGGGGAAAGTATTCTCCAGCATGCGGCCGGTCTTCACATTGCGCATCTTGGTACGCACGAAGGCGGCACCCTTACCGGGTTTCACATGGAGAAACTCAACGATGGTATAGATATCGTTGTTGAAATTGATGCAAAGTCCGTTCTTAATATCAGTGGTTGTTGCCATAAAATAATGATTGTTTATTTGTTATTATTGTTTTTCTTTTTTTCTTCTGCCAACAGTAACGTCAGTCGTCGCAAATCGTCGTGCAGTTGGTCAATCTCCTCCTCAGCGGCCTTAAAGCGGCGACGCTCCATTAGCCAACGCATAGCTATGGCTAATGCCACAAGTATCATCGTCAGCGATAGGCGCATAGGAGTCTCCTTCATCATGAAGAAGGCCATAGTAGCACCCAAAATCAATACGTATGATGCTATCTCATATATCTTTATAACAGTCTTGTGGCTCATTTCAATTATGATTTGAAAGTGCAAAAATACACATTTTTTTATAAATAGAGCTATTTTTTTACCTATTACAGCCTACATCTCACATTCCAATACTCACCCTTCTGTGATAGGGCCTACAAAAAACACCACTAAAAGCTATTCCAATTATACTGATGCTTTGTTAGTGATACGGATGGCACCAGCGCAGTGTATGCGGACGACAGGATTGGGGTCATTCTCGGCCAACCACTGCAATTGACCTAAATAGGGATACACCTTTTGCGGACGCCTTTTCCCCATCACGCGGAACATCTCCGGAGCCTCCATACGCACTTTATCGTCGCTATCGTTTAGCAGTTCTACATATAACGGCATATAATCCTCATAAATGTCAGGTGTATTGGTGGCAATATTCTCCGAAGCCCAAATAAAAGCCAGCCTGACGCGTGGATTGCTATCTTTAGCTTTGAGCATTAGATTCTCCCACCAAGGCATAATCGTTTCATAACAAGCCCGTCCAATTCTTCCCAAAGCGTTCACTGCCCGCTCCCGCAAAAGGGCATCCGAAGAATTCAGAAACGAAACTATCTGGCTGACGTATGGAACAACTTCGTCGGGATATTGCAGTCCCATCTCGCCTAACAACCATAACGCCTTTGCAGTAATCTTTGATGACTGACCTTCGAGCAACGACCCGACATAAGGTATCTTATCTCGCCAAATATCCTTCTTTTTAGTCAGAGTCCCCAGTTCACGATAGAGTTCATCCTCAGTCATGACACAGCTTTTAGTCCGACGATGGAGGCTATCAAAGTGAAGATAAAGAAGAGGCGCCAGAAGGATGTGGGCTCGTGAAAGACAAAGATGCCCAGCAACACGGTACCAACGGCACCGATGCCCGTCCAAACAGGATAGGCCGTACCGATGGGTATAGTCTGCGTGGCTTTGGCAAGAAGTCCCATGCTCACGATGGTGAAGAGCAAGAAGCCGCCCATCCACAGCCACCACTCCGTACCCGCAACATCTTTGGCCTTACCCAAGCAAAAAGTGAAGCCAGCCTCACAACATCCTGCAATAATAAGGATAATCCAATTCATGGTTGTAATGAATTATTGCAGCATCCGTTGGATGTCTGCTTCCATATCTGCAGGTGCCACCATGGGCTCATAGCGTATAATGGCGGTGCCATCGCGTGAGACAAGGAACTTACCGAAGTTCCATTTGACCGCATCTCCTTTCTCAAAACCCGTTCCAGTCTTTTGATGTATCATCGTCAGCTGCTCGGCGAATTTTTCAGAGCCTTCTGGGTAGCCCTTGAACGGAGCCTGCGCTTTAAGATAAGTGTAGAGCGGGCTTTCCTCGTCACCATTAACGTTAATCTTGTCAAACAGAGTAAACGTAATGTCATAGTTGACAGAACAGAAGTTCACAATCTCATCGTTGGAGCCGGGCTCTTGTTCAAGGAACTGGTTACAGGGGAAAGCAAGAATCTCAAGCCCCTGCTCCTTGTATTTGCGGTATAGCGACTCAAGACCCTCATACTGCGGGGTGAGACCGCACTTACTCGCCACATTGACAATCAGTAGCACTTTACCTTTGTAGTCGGCCAGCGACACTTCATTGCCGTTAATATCACTAACAGTGATGTCATAGATGCTTTTCTGTGCCATGCAACCTACTGACAGCATAAGCGCAAATGACAATAAAAGAAATAGTTTCTTCATTATCTTCTCGTTTTTAGTTATCGTTTCAAGTTGCAAAAGTACAAATTTTTCTCGTATAAGGCGCCGGATTGAGTCAGAAACTATACTTAAGTTTCATCCACACTTCTGAATTGTGGGCGTAGATAGCAAAGGAACCTTTGTCACCGTGAAAATAGTCGTAACCCAACAAGACATGCAGCTGGTCGTTGATAGCATAGTCGGCGCTAAGGCGATTATAGATACCACCGTCGGTAACGTCAATATAAGCAAAGTCTTGTAGGCTGAGGGTGTTGTTTAATAAGGTTTTTGTGGCGCGAAATGTAGCTAGTCCTGTGTTTTGTGGCGCTCCCCAATCGACATATTTGTGAGCATACTGTACAGAAAACGACCAGTCGTTACCTGCATACCAATCCAAGCCCAAAAGCACGTTTGTGGAGTTCGCCCTTGGGACTTCCTGGCTGGTCATCGCCGTTTGTGCCTCATCCAGATACTCGGCGGCTTCGCCCCTGACCACGAACTGCCCCAGAGGAACCGATATGTCGGCACCCAGCATAGTCATGCGGCGATATACACCTATATTGTTGCACAGAACCGGCATCTTGTTCCAAGTGCGAAGTGCCGAAATAGAGAAATCGGCTCCACTGAGAAAACAAGATAACCTGCCGCCATACTCCATGTTGTTAATCTTATGCTCAGGTTCCGCCTCTATGGGAATCGGACCTATAGACCACGGGTTGGTGACATCGGTAGGAAGTTCAAAGAAAGAGCTAACCGGAATGGCAACCGCCTCTAAACACCATTTGTCAGCAGAGTAACGCATACGCAACCCATTGACTGGAATACGGATATCATCATAGTCTTGAGCCAAGAACTCAGTATAGTCCATCGGTGAAATGATATCCGTAAGCCTTAGGCCATCAGCCACGCCCCAAACAATTATTTGCCGACCGGCACGCAAATCCCAATGTCCATCGGAATAGTAGCCATAAGCCTCGCGCAACTGAAAACCGGTACAATCTTTGAGGATGGCGTTATACACCAGATTGGCCGACACAAAAGCGCCAGAACCACCCTTCTCGATTGACACCTCACCACGCACTCTGGTACGTGACGACATCCAGTCATTAGGAGACCCTGTCCGCATAGCGTGATAGCTATCCACAAACCCCTTCACGCCGACGCCGAGAGAATCCTCGTCCTGCGCTGTGACAGGACGAGGAATCATACAACAAAGCAATGATATGAAGATTAAACGTTTCATAAACCTTTCTCCAGTTTTGCGACAGTAAAGAGAGTTTTGTCTATCTTGATGTTATACTTGGGATTTTTTACCGTGATAATCGTACTGTGCTCCGTCTGCACGTTTTTCATCTCCATCTTATGGATGGTCCAGAAACCCTGCACCTCTTTCACGTCGCTAATGGTCAGCACTCGGTGCAGCTTGTTCAGTTTGTCATAATACTCGACATATATAGCTGTCAAACAATCCTGCCTAATCCAGGAGACCTTGCGGCTATAGATTTCGTGCTTGTCGACAGGAACCGACTCCACCACCCAGCACTTGTGTCCATCCCTTTCTTCTTCGCGCAGCAGTTTATGGGTGTCTTCATACACATTACGAGAACCCATATCATCGTAGGTGAAGTCCGTTCCCATGAAGTAATCCGTCTTCGACGACGAACCGCTGATACGACGAGTCTTCTTCATGGCCGGCAAATAAAGCCACTTGTCGTCCTCCTTGCCCACCTGGTCATAGTCATAGGTAAGAAAACCCGTACCCTTTACATCACCCGGATAGGTGAAGAACATAATCTTCTTGGTGTCTTTACCCTCATCCATTGCCCATGATGTGATTTTTCTCTGACGGGCAGAGCCGTTCTTTTTCTTAAGCGTAAGCTCCATCTCGGCATAACGAGTGTCCCCATCGGGGCGATTCTTCACTTTCTGCACAATCTCACGACCCGTCAGTTGCTGGGCTTGAGACATTGCGCAATGAAATGTGAAAAGAGAAAATACTGCTGCGATTAAAAATATCTTTTTCATATTGTTTTATTATTTTTGATTAGACTTTTCTTTACCAAAGACCTTGCACTTCGTCACCAGTATCGGCGTAACAAACAAGTCGGCAGCCAATGCCGAGAGAATACCGATGATGGCCATAAGTCCGAAGTTCACACACATCGTGCAGGCCGATGTGCAGAAGCTGGCGAACACCGCCGAAGTAATTATAGAGGTAATGACGATAGCCACACCCACCACTCGGAATGTGCGACGGATGGCCGTCTGGTAATGCTTGGTGCGGTCATACTCCAGTTTAGAGTGATTGATGAAATGTATAGTGTCGTCCACAGCCATACCCAGCATCATAGGCAGCAGCGTCGCCGTCATCATATCGAGCGGTATACCGGCCCAGCCCATATATCCACCAACGAAT
Organism: uncultured Bacteroidales bacterium; assembly: GCA_900320975.1. Classification (GTDB taxonomy): domain Bacteria; phylum Bacteroidota; class Bacteroidia; order Bacteroidales; family P3; genus Colimorpha. The sequence continues at coordinate 13,287 of ONUE01000018.1, forward strand.
ATAGCAGGCATCATATTAGGCACCAATCCTATCAAACCCACTCGTATGCTCTGGAAGGCTATCATCAGGATTATACCGATGATGAGTATCGAGATAACAAACGACAACATCTGTCCGCGAACCAAATACTGCATCATCGTGACAAACTGCGGGATGTTGCCCACCACCGTAATCTTTGCCCCAGGAAAGATCTTTTGTGCATCTTCTTGAATCTGCGCCATCTCGCGCTCCACCTGGGCCGAGTTAAAGTCTGATATCTCCACCATCAGACGCAGTCGGCGGTAGTCATAGTCAACCCAGTATTCCGATTCCGTGCCACCGGCATTCTCATAAAGTACCATCATCTGGGCCACCTCTTCTTTGGTATCTGGGATGCGATAGCTCGCAGCATCGCCGTCGTTCAAGGTCTGGTTCAAGTCTTTCAGTATGTCAAGAATTGAGGTGGTGCGCTTCGTCAGTTCATAGCCAGCCACCTGCTGCTGCAACTTATCCAAACGTTTTAGCTGATCAGGCTCTTTAGCCTCGTCGTCATTGGGCAGTTCCACAATGAGGTCATAGGAATAGAGCGAACCAAGCTCAGAACGTCCCACATCGACCACCTCTTTCACGTAAGGCACGCTGATACCCATCGTGCGCTCGATGTCGAAGGCCGCTTCTATCTTCCAAAGACCAACGCAGAGGAAAGCAGCAATCACAAGGAACGTAATGCCGATCTTCTTGGGGTTGCGCAGTACCACGTCGCTCAGCTTCACCATCATCTTGCTCCATCGCGTGTCGCTCTCCTCTGTGAAGCCCTCCACCGGACGCTTGTTCTTACCGAACGAAAGCAGCAGCGGGGTAATCACCAGCGACGTCAGCAGCACAAAGAGCACGCTCATAGAGCTCACCACGCCGATACAATGCATCGGGCGGATAGGTATAACGAGGAACGACAGTAGCGACACCAACGTAGTGAAGCCGCAGAAGAACACCGACCAGCCAATCTCCGTGAGGGTCTCCACGATAGCTATACGTCTCTGGCCATGAATCCGCATCCTTCCTCTGAAATAGGAGAACAAATGTATATTGTACGCTATAGCCACCGCAAACGACAGGATCGTCGGGATCATCAGCACTGTCGAATCGACATACATCTGGGTATATCCGGCGATACCGTAGGTGATGAACAATCCGCCTATAACCGACAGCAGCGGAGCCACGATGCCCCTCCAAGAGCGTGTCATGATGAGCATCACAACAATACAAATCAAGATTGCGATAGCCATCAGGCGCCCCATCTCCTTACCTATGTAGTCCGTCTTGCAGTGTGTCACGTACGGCATACCGGCACCGCGTGGATTGAGCGAGGCATATTCAGCCTTCTTGATGATGTGCTCCACCTCTTCTCCCGTGATAATGTCGGGCGACACCGTGCCCTGCTGCTTCCATACGCTATCCTTGGGGAATGCGCGCAACTTAACCATAATCCACGACAGGTCACCCTTCTCCGAGATGAGCTTACGTGCCACGTGCGGCTTGCTGTAGGCACAGGCACGTATGCTGTCCATCGCCGGCGTACCGTCGTCGGGAATCTCATCGGGGACTATCTGCTCTATCGTCATACCGTCATCGGCGCCCACCATAAACTCAATATCCGTCAGCGACGTCACCTTGTCGGCATACGACAGGCTGTCCAGCAGCTCGTTCGACAGCGCGCGCAGCGTAGTCAGGTGTTCTTTGGTAAAGTGATTGTCGCACTGTGTCAGCACGCCCACATAATAGTCGTTGCCGAAGTGCGCCTTGAACTCCTCGGTCTTCACCAGCATGGGGTCATCCTCTATGAAATAGTCGTCGAACGAGGTCTCCTTCACCATGCGGCCCATACCTACAACGGACAGCATAATCACCACGACAAACGTCGCCAGCACCCACCATCTCGCTCCTAATAGCTTTTCGGCATACCTGCCGAAGAAATTGTTAATCTTTTCAATTTTCATGTTTTGTATTTTTTAATGATTCATAATATTCCTCCAACCAATGAACTCGAACTGGACATAATCCTCCACAGTCTTCTCAATCTCAGCTGGCGTAAGGCGGTGCTTGATTATCTCCGACATGAAGCTGAACATCCACACCGTATGGATGTGGTACGTGAATTGTGTCCTCACCATACCCGTTTGCGGATGTTGCTTTTTGTATTCCTCCATAAAAGCCACCACCTGGCGGGTACACTCGTCCGTGTAGTCGTCGATGAAGTTCTCCAGCGACGACCCCTGGGCCTTGTACATTATCAGCTTCAGCTCATCCTGGTGGTTACCGATAAGCTTTATATACTTCTGTATATGCTCCATCATCATCTCGTCGCTCCCGTCACAGGCATACCTCTGGAACTGCTCGTGGTACCTCACATTGTGATGTTCCCGAACCATACTTTCCATCTCTACAATCAGCGGAGTGACAATATATCTGAACAGGTCGTCCTTACCTTCAAAGTAATTATATATATTGCTCACACCCACACCTGCGCCCTTGGCGATGTCGTGCATGGCGGTCTTCATGAAGCCTTTTCTCAGAAAGACCTCCTTGGCAGCGGCAGCTATCTGCTCGCGTACGTGCTCCTTTTTCGTTTGCATCTTCTTTCTTCTTTTCAAAAACGAACGTTATTCAAAATTGTTCACAAAAAGAAGAGGACTTACGCCTTGTAAGTCCTCGTTTCTTTAACAATATCAATCCTATAACAATTACATCCATTCATGGGTAATCCATTTTTTCTGGATGCAAAAATACGGGGCTTTTCCCATATGGAAGCTAACTAAAAATGGTGATTTTACTTCACGACACCGAGTCTATCGCAAAGAAAAGATATGTATTATAGTTAGTTACCCTCGCGAAACTCAGAGGGATAAAAGCCTGTTTCGCGGTGGAAATAACGGCTGAAGGTGGCTTGGTCGGCAAAACCCAGCATGTCGGCAACTGTCTGGATATTGAGGTCACGCCGTAGCTGCAGCAACGCTTTCGCTTCGGCCACCACATGCGAGTGTATCCACCATGCGGCGGTATGACCCGTCTCCTGCCTTATGACGGTACTAAAATGTTTAGGCGTCAGGCAGGCCTTCTCGGCATAGAAACCCACGTCGCGATGGTCGCGGTAGTGTTGCGTCAAGTTGTTTTGAAACTGAGTGCTGACATATTTGAGGTTGGGCGTCTCGTTTAGTTTGACCGTGCGGTAGTAGCTGAGCAGTCGCATGAAGAATCCCAGCTGGCGGGTCAGCAACAGCCGCTTGTCCGGAATGTCGATGTCCACCGTCTCGCGCATCACCCCCACCAGGTGCATGATGACACCATACTCCCTGTGGTTTAGCTCCACCCAAGGGTGAGGCTCGTAGCGATAACGCATCTGACCTATAATGCGCAGCAGCGGGTCGTCGAGCAGCGAGGCATCGACTACCACCAGAGTGGCGAGGTAGTCGTCGCTCTTGCTCACCATGCGGAGCGTATGGTTGGGAAAGACCACCGCCACGGTCTGCTTCGACGAGTGGTCGGGCATATCGTCGTATGTCATCTGCATATTGCCGCGATGACCGATGCAAATAACATAGTCGGGCGAGGCGAACGGCTCTTCGCCCGTGGGCAACTCCCTGACGCCGTCGAAGACAGCGAAGCCGTTCTCCTTGATCTTCTGTGCATTTTCCAGCATCGGGTGCTGATAACGTACTTCATTTTTCATATTGCAAAAATACGGATTTTTTTGACAACAGTAACAAAAACCGACTTTTTGCCAAACAATCCGTTCCTAATGATAGTGTATATGTGTAGTAGTCTCTGTACCTTTGCACTAACGACAATTCTGTCAAAGAAGAGAATATAAACCACAAACACAGCATATTATGAAGAAAACACTCTTTTATGTAATCGCGATGCTTTTCAGCATTAGCCTTATGGCGCAGAGCGACTACGGCGTGGATGTCGTCTACAATGGCGATAACGCCACGGTCAGCGTGGGCGACAGTGCCGTCCAGTACCTGACTGTCAGCCAGCAGGGAGCACACGTCTCCATCGCGCAGAGCAGCGCCCTCGCCACCGAGATTACCTACAACCTCAGCGGCACCTCCACCGATGGCGAGTTCTACATGTCCGGCTCCTACAAGGCCACCGTCGAGCTCAACGGTCTCACGCTGACCAACACCACACCGGTGTACAGCGGCGCCGCAGTGCATATCCAGAACGGTAAGCGCATCAACGTGAAGGTCATCACCGGCACCACCAACACCCTCGTCGATGCCGCCAGCGGCTCGCAGAAGGGCTGCCTCTACGTCAAGGGCCACGCCGAGTTCAAGCAGCAGGGCATCCTCAACGTTGTGGGCAACGTGAAGCATGGCATCAAGGCTGGCGAGTACATCAGCCTGAAGAACGCCACCATCAACGTCACCTCCGCCGTGGGCGACGGCATCTCCTGCAACCAATATTTCCTGATGCAGAGCGGCACCATCAACATCAGCGGCACAGCTGACGACGGCATCCAGTGCGACCTTGACGGCGACACCTCGACGGGTGAGACCACCGACCACGAAGATGAAGACTCGGGTAACATATACATCGAGGGCGGCACCATCAATATCAACTGCGCCGCCATCGCCGCCAAAGGCATCAAGAGCGGTGGCGACATGAACATCAGCGGTGGCGACATCACCGTCGTTACCTCGGGCAAAGGCATGTGGGACACCGACGACCTGGAGACTAAAGCCGCCAGCTGCCTCAGTGCCGACAGCAATCTGAACATCACCGGCGGCACCCTCAGCCTCACCTCCACCGGCTCGGGCGGCAAAGGCATGAAGTGCGACGGCGTTATGACCATCAGCGACGGCAACATCACCGTCGTCACCAGCGGTGGCCTCTACTACAACAACGGCACCACCGAGAACACCAACTACACAGGCAACACCGACAACATCAACAGCGACTACTACTCGGCGCCCAAGGGTATCAAAGCAGGCCTCAAGATACAGAACGGCAGCAGCTACACCTACAGCGGAGGCATGCTTATCAACGGCGGCACCATCAAAGTCACCACCTCCGGCACCAACGGCGAAGGCATCGAGAGCAAGAACTACCTGGACATCACCGGCGGCGAGATATACGTCAACGCCTACGACGACGGCATCAACGCCGCCAAGGACCTCACCGTCAGCGGCGGCTTCATCTATTCACGTTCCACCAACAACGACGGCATGGACGCCAACGGCAACTTCTACATAAACGGCGGCCTCGTCTACGCCATCGGCTCACGCTCGCCCGAGCAGGCCCTCGACGCCAACAGCGAGGAGCAGAAGAAGCTCTACATCAATGGCGGCGTTGTCATCGCCGTCGGCGGCATAGAGAACGGCAGCGTCATCAGCCAGCCCTATATCCAGTCGTCGTCCATCAACAGCAACACCTGGTACACCGTCACCTACGGCGACGATGCCGTGGCCTTCTACACACCCACCATCACCTCCAACGGAGGTCCTGGCGGTGGCGGCCCCGGTGGTGGTGGTCCTGGCGGCGGTGGCCCCGGCGGCAACTCGTCGACATATATCTCCGCCCCCACAACCCCATCACTCGCCAACGGCAACAGCATCAGCGACGGCACCTCTTACTTTGAGGGCAACTGCATCGTCGCAAACAACGGAGGCTCCGTAGGCATCGAGGAAGTGGAGAGTGGGGAGCGCAACGTGGAGAGCGACCCTAGAGTCTTCACTCTCGACGGCCGTTGTCTCGGCACCGAAGTTCCTGCCACCTTCCGCGGTGTATACCTGCAGAACGGCAAGAAATATATAAAGATGCAGTAACTATTTGACGATAAACTTCGCAGTCTTCTGGAACTTATCGCCCCTGACCTGCAATAGGTAGACGCCTTTGTTCAGTTCAGCAACAGGAATGGCCCCGGTTGAAACGCCGGCGGCCATTTTTTGACCATAGACATCGTATATGGCATAATCCACCGCCTCGCAAGGAAGATCCTTTATATAGAGAACCTCTGTGGCGGGGTTGGGATACACTACGAGCGCCTGCCGGCGGGGAGTCTCACGGACAGCCTCATGAGGCGTCGTGGGTATGATATTCACGATAAGGCCCTCTATCTTAGTCCATCCGCAAGAATAGCCGTTCGGGTCGGGAAGGCTGTACCAGTTGTCCATGGAACCACCCCAGCCGAAGTTGATGTGGAACTTGCCGTCGCTCTCGCGATAGCCGTCGACCACCACGTTGTGACCCGACGTTCCGGCTGGATTCTCGACGGCCAGATGGGCAGGATAGCCGTCTTGAAGGTTGGAAATCAGAATTGCATACATCGTCGAGTCGGGCTCGCGGAACAGCTGACAGTCGGTGAAACCAAAGCGCTGGTAAGCCTCGAACGCCTGGTCCACATAGAAGGTGCCAGAGCCGTAAGAATCAGACGCAGAATAAACCTGCTTGCAGGCTACGCCACAAGCGAAAACGATGGCAGCCATCATAGAATCAGTAAGTTCCTCGCCACGCTGGAAGGTAGAGTCGACGGAATCCAGTATCGCGTTCAGCTGCGGGAACGACGGAAAATCATATACACTCCAATCATCGTCGATATGGAACTGACGGCCTACGTAATTTCCAGTGTAATAGTCGTCGCTGTCGTCGAAGCGGGTACCTTGCGTAGTCTGCAGATAATTGAGAATCTGGCCCATGGCGGTAGCCGGACAGCCGGTATAACTGTGCTTGTAGTTCTCCAGCGGATCTGCCGGACAAAGCTGATTGTAGGGACTGCCCTGTGACCACTGCGTGGTGAGGAGAGGCTGCTGCGCCCAACTGC
>ONUE01000125.1 GCA_900320975.1 uncultured Bacteroidales bacterium
CCGCGCCAAAGGCCCCATCGCCAAGCACTTCATGCAGTATGTCACCACCAACAACGTCGAGGACCTCTTCGACGGCAAGGTGCAGTACACCTGCCTGCCAAACGGCCAGGGTGGCGTCGTGGACGACATGCTCGTCTACCGCGTCCATGACGACGAGTACTTCATGGTGCCCAACGCCGCCAACATCGACAAGGACTGGAACTGGATGAGCCAGATTGCCGACAAGATGGGTATGGAGCTCGGCAAGGACTTCGTCAACGAGAGCGAGCAGTGGGCTCAGCTCGCCGTCCAGGGTCCCAACGCCCTCAAGGCCATGCAGAAGCTGACCAGCGAGAACATCGTCGACATGGAGTACTACACCTTCAAGATCCTCACCTTCGCCGGCATCCCCAACATCATCCTTTCCACCACCGGTTACACCGGCGCCGGCGGATGCGAGATCTACATCCCCAAGGAGAAAGCCATCGAGGTGTGGGACAAGGTCTTCGAGGCTGGCAAGGAGTTCGGCATCATGCCTGCTGGTCTGGGTTGCCGCGACACCCTGCGTCTGGAGAAGGGCTTTGCCCTCTACGGCCACGAGATGGACGACACCGTCAGCCCGCTGGAGGCTCCTCTGGCCTTCATCGTCAAGCTGAAAGCCGAGAACAACAACTTCATCAACAAGGAGCTCCTCCTCGCCCAGAAAGCCGCCGGTTTCAAGCGCAAAGTGGCTGGCTTCGAGATGGTCGACCGTGGCATCGCCCGCAACGGCTACGAAGTCTGCAACGCCGAAGGCAAGAAGATCGGTGAGGTGCGCTCTGGTAGCCCCAGCCCCAGCACCGGCAAGAACATCGGCACCGCCCTCATCTGCGCCGAATATGCCAAGACCGGCACCGAGATCTACATCAAGATCCGCGAGAAACTCCTCAAGGCCGTCACCGTCAAGATGCCCTTCTACGAGGGATAATCTTTAATAACAGTTCAACGCCCTGCCTGTGGGAATATAGGCAGGGCGTTGTTGTTTAGGATAATGGATTTTACAACACACTACGACTCGCATCTTGGAAGTATTACGTTGGCCAGTGACGGCAAGGCGTTGATTGGATTGTGGTTTGACGGGCAGAAGTACTACGGAAGCACCCTTGCCTCTCAACATGAGGAACGCACTAATCTGCCGATATTCGACGTTACACGTCAATGGTTGGAAATCTATTTCTCGGGCTCCGAGCCCGACTTCATGCCGTCGTTGTTGCTGCAGGGCACCGAGTTCCAGATGCGCGTTTGGAATGCTTTGCTTACCATCCCCTATGGTCAGACGGTGACATATGGCGAGCTGGCCCACTATCTCGGCTCTCCTTCGGCACAGGCAGTGGGCGGTGCCGTAGGGCGCAATCCCATCTCCATTATCGTCCCATGTCACCGTGTTGTTGGTGCCGGTGGCGCTCTCACAGGCTATGCCGGCGGTGTAGACCGCAAATGCGCCCTGTTGCAACTGGAGCAAAAGAATTATTTTGCCAATTAATATTCTTTTCCTATATTTGCAGAACTGAATATGTTGCGCCGAATGACGCAATGTGTTGTGTATCATGTTTATTAAATATAATATAAACTAAAATAAAAGACAAACCTATGAGCGTTATCAAACCCTTTAAAGGATTCCGCCCCCCGGTGGATATCGTCGAGAAACTGGCTTCGCGTCCTTACGACGTGCTGAACTCCGAAGAGGCCCGCGTGGAGTGCGAGGGTAACCCCTATAGCCTGCTGCACGTGACCAAGGCTGAGATCGACCTGCCCAAAGGCACCGACGAGCACTCGCCCGAAGTGTACCTCCAGGTGGTGAAGAACTACAACCTGTTCAAGGACCTCGGCTGGCTGGTGAAGGATGAGGAGGAGAAACTCTACATCTACGCCCAGAGCATGAACCCCAAGGATGCCAACGCCAAGTGGCAGTATGGCATCGTGGCCTGCGCCTACAGCGAGGACTATGTGAACAAGGTCATCAAGAAACACGAGCTGACCCGCAAGGACAAGGAAGAGGATCGCATGAAACACGTCCGCATCACCAACGCCAACGTTGAGCCCGTCTTCTTCGCCTATCCCGCCATCGCCCGCATCGATGAGATCGTGGCCGGCATCACCGCCAAGAAGCCCATCTATGACTTCATCGCCAAGGAAGACGGCTTCGGCCATCGCTTCTGGGTCATCGACGACAAGGCCACCATCGCCGAGCTCGTCGACATCTTCGACAAGCAGGTTCCCGCTATGTACATTGCCGACGGCCACCACCGCAGCGCCGCCGCCGCCCTCGTGGGACAGGAGAAGAAGGAGCAGAACCCCAACCACACCGGCAAGGAGGAGTACAACTACTTCATGACCGTCATCTTCCCCGACAACCAGCTGAACGTCATCGACTACAACCGCGTTGTCAAGGACCTCAACGGCCTCAGCGGCAAGGAGTTCTTCGCCAAACTGGCCGAAAACTTCGACATCGAGTGCAAGTGCGACTGCACCAAGGACGGTGGTAAGTGCGACTGCGAGTTCCCCTGCCACTGCGAGTGCAGCCAGGAGTACAAGCCCAACAAACTGCATAACTTCTCGATGTACTTCGAGGGTGTATGGTACAGTCTGACCGCCAAGCCCGGCACCTATAACGACAACGACCCCATTGGCGTGCTCGACGTCACCATCCTCAGCAACCTCGTCCTCGACAAGGTGCTTGGCATCAAGGACCTCCGCACCGACAAGCGCATCGACTTCGTCGGCGGCATCCGCGGACTCGGCGAGCTGAAGCGTCGCGTCGACAACGGCGAGATGAAGGTCGCCTTCGCCCTCTATCCCGTGAGCATGAAGCAGATCATCGACATTGCCGACACCGGCAACATCATGCCCCCGAAGACCACCTGGTTCGAGCCCAAGCTGCGCTCCGGCCTCGTGATCCACGAGCTCTGCTAGTTCAGAACAAACAAAAGGTGGCTACCAATACAGGCAGCCACCTTTTTTAATTCCCACACGCTTTAGTCATTCGATTATGAAAAGGACATTGCTCACTTCGATAGCTGTTATCCTTTGCTGTGGACATCTTATGGGTCAGCAGCAAATGGCCAAGGTCAGTTATTTCGGCCACCTGTATCTTGAGACAACGGTGAACGGCCATCCGGCCCGTCTGGCCTTTGATACCGGTGCGCCATACACGTGCATCGACAGCACCTATCTTGCCGACAGCAAGCTGCAATATAAGAATATAGGACGTGCCAAGATGGGTGGTACGGGGAATGAGGTCGAGACTGTGCCCATCATCTTCAACGAGCTGACCTATATCGTTGCCGACAAGGAATACACAAGCCAAGTCTCCCCCGTCATACAGCTAAAGTCCATTCTGGGCGACCAGGCCGACGGCCTCCTCGGCATCGACAATATGGGCGGCAAGATCATCGCCATAAACTATGTTGACGAATTGATGGGCTTCTGGGACCGGCTCGGTGACACCAGTGGGTATACGTCAATCCCCATACGGTACGCAAACAATCGCATCTATGTGCCCTTGAGAATAGTGATTCGTGACGGTAATACTGTAGAAGGCGAAGCCTTGATAGACCTCGGGAGCGGTGGCACGATAACGCTCACAAGCGCTGTGGCTCACCAGCATGGCGTGAAGGAAGTGACACCTCAGATGCACTACTCTTACTACAATGGCGGTATCGGAGGGGCGTCTACCGGGCGTGACATTAGGGCCAAGAGCGCCTCTGTGGGCGGCTTTACCCTGAACGACATCACGATGGATTTCAGCGACAATACAAGTGGGGCCCTCGCCAACATGGAGTATATCGCCATTGTCGGCAATGACTTCTGGGAGCGTTTCGATATGTTTATCGACCTGAACGGCAGTCGCCTCTACCTTAGGCCTAATGCCAAGTTCGGTGAAGTGTTCAAAAGCCCCGTGAGAGGTTTTTCGTATACCGACCGCAGCCAAACCCTCGGCTGTTGGGTTGTCAACTGCCTCTACAAGGACTCCAATGCCGAGAATGCCGGACTAAGGAATGGCGACCGTATCATAGAAGTCAATGGCCGCAATGTTGGAGACATCTCTTTTGAGGAGCAGCGGCACTTCTTTGACCAAATGGACAGGGTGACCTTGACTGTCCAGCGCGGTGCAGAGACTGTCGAGATATCTTTCCCCTTCGATGAGCCGAAAATATAATACTTCCGTACGCCTTTCTGAAACATACAAATGAAGAAATACCTCTATATCGGTTTGGG
>ONUE01000074.1 GCA_900320975.1 uncultured Bacteroidales bacterium
TATCACCAACCAGCCAAGGGTGACGCCGATGGCGTTGGCGATAAGATCGTTGACATCATAGCCACGGAAAGGCAACAGGTATTGCACTCCTTCGGTGAGGAGCCCGATACCCACGGCGGCGAGCCACACCAAACCGCGTCTACGAATGAGGTCCATGAGGAACAGCGTGCAGGGGATATAGACGCTGGCATGCAGCAAGTGGTCGGCACGCAGGCCGAGAATATAGTTGTTGAGGGGTACGTCGAGGCCATTGAGTGGAGCCCACATAAGTATGGCCAACGCGATGAAATACCAAGGACGTAGCTGCTTGCGCCCCTTGCGGCCGAACAAGCACAGAAGGGTGTTCCGTACCTTCTTGCGACAGAGCGAACGGTGACTCAAGCGCTGCCACTCACGGCTGCCGGTATCAAGCGTCTTTCCGTTGGGACGCGTCACCGATGTCACACGTGCCACTATATCACCCCGCTTCACGGTCTCAATACCATAGTTGTTGTCACCCTGCATGATATAGCTGTCGCCGTCGTGCTTCACCAGACGATGAACGATATGGCCGCCGGCATAGCGGAACAGCAACACATCGCCCATGCAGGGGTCGCCAACCAAGGGCTCGAGCGTAAGCACATCATCTTCACGCAGCGTGGGCAGCATACTGGTGCCGCGCAGCGACATCTTCACGATACGCCCTTCGGCCAGTTGCTCCTCCGCCAATGCGAAGAATAAGGTATTGTTGATATTCATGGATTACGCTGGGATTATTGTATCATGGCTCAGCTGCGCCGCAGCGGCATCAGGCAGACAGCCTAAGCGATAGACGGGCACCTTAGCGATAATGGCGGAAATGAAATCCACTATCATGTCCATGCAACCCTCGTCATGCGCCAATGACGGCGGACAGGAAGGCTGGAGCGCCGTAAAAGCCTCTATGGTGCCGAGACGCTCGATAGTGTTCTCGGGGCGTTGCACTATGCGCAGGAAAGCAGCCACAGGGTAACGCTCCTGCCGGAAACAGGGCGTCTTGCCGCTCCACGGCGAGCCATAGGCATATACGCCATCGGCCTCGACACGCACTATTGGACTGTCGTCGTTGAGCAGATAGGCCCCTTTGATGTTTTCACACCACAGCCGCGTGTGGGTGCTCTTACCGGTGCCGCTCTCGCCGAGACAAAGCACCGCTTTGCCGTCGCAGACCACCACCGAAGAATGTACAGGCACCGCACCGCGATGCAACGCTGCTATGCCATAGGCCACCCATAGCACATAGCGCAGCAGCCATGGATCGTCGACGGAGGAGCACGTCACCATGTCTGGCTGACGGCTGTCGTAACGCAGCAGCACATTGTCTCCGAACAGCTGGTAATGGCATCCGTCCTCCCCCAGCCCGAAGCGGCACTTGGCTCCGGTGGCTTCGAGCTCGAAAGTATGCAGCCAGCGACAAGACGGCAGTGTCAACTGCTCGTCGAGGCGTATCACTATACCGTCGGACACAGGCAGCGCAAAGACAGCCATGCCCGGGATACGCTTGGCGAGTGCCACGCTGGCGCCGCCAGTGAGCGTCACCCCGATACCTCCTATCGACAATGTAGCCTTCTCCATAAGTCAGTCTACTATCAGATGCTCTTTGCGCATGCTCGCCACCAAGGCCTCGGCATCACGCAATGCCGTAGCCTCGTCGACATCATACTCGTCGGTCAGGACACGAGCCACATCAGCCACCGTGAAGTCTTTGCCCACCAGCCTGTCATGCACCAGCAGCGCGCTCTCATTCAAGGCCACCACCTTGGTCATGTCGACCGTGTTGTCCGACTGCATGATTACGATGTTCTCCCCGAAAACATTGCGCACCTTCTTCCTTTCGTCTATTCTCATGGCTATGTTTTTGTTTTTATGTACATTTAACGCACAGAATAGGGTTTTAGTATGCAGTCAACACTTTTCTGCTATCGCTTATCACTTTTTTATGTATCTTTGCACCATGATTACGGTAGAAATATGCACCCCGTCGCGGGCATCTGCATTAGCCGCCAAGGAAGGCGGTGCTCAGCGCATTGAGCTATGCCGCCAGCTTGAAGTCGGCGGTCTGACACCCTATGAGGACGACATAGATTATTGCGTACACACCCTCGGCCTGCGCACTCATGTGCTGGTGCGTCCACGCGCTGGCGACTTCTGCTACTCCGAAGCCGAGGTTTCCGAGATAGAGCACACCATCTTACGTTGTAAAGAACTTGGTGCCCACGCTGTAGTGGTAGGATTCCTAACGGCCAGCGGGCAGGTTGATGTGGAACTTACACGCCGCATGGTACAGCTCGCCGCCCCCATGGAGGTCACCTTCCACCGTGCCTTCGACGAAGCCCGGCAAGACCCCATCGAGGCCCTACAGGCCGTCATGGAAGCCGGATGCCACCGCCTGCTCACCTCGGGCCAGGCACCCATCGCACCGCAGGGCGCCGCTGTCATCAAGCGACTCGTTGACCACTCCTCCAGCCTCAAGATACTGGCAGGCTCAGGCGTCACACCCGACAATGTCCGCCAACTGATAGCCGCCACCGGCGTCACGGAAGTCCACGGCTCCTGCAAGACCACCCTCCCCGACGGCACCCTCCAGACCGCCGCCGCGCAGGTGCGCCGACTCCTCTCCGTACTCGCTCCGTCTGTTTAACGGTTGTTCAACGGTTGTTTAACGGCTTTAACCGTAGAACAACCGGTAAACAACCGTAGAACTGTCGGAGCGGATACGGAGAGGCGACGTTCCGGCGACAATAAAAATCCACCCCAAAGCGTTATAAAACATTATGATTAACATGAAGAGATATATCTTGCTGGCGGCGACAGCGCTGTGCCTTGCCGCCTGCCAGCGCGACCCGCATTTCATCACCGACCGCGCCTACCGCGACGAGGTTCATGCCGACTTTGAGGCCCGTATGGCTGAGTTCCAAATGTTGGAGGTGCAGCTCGATACGCTCTCGCGCATGGAGCGCGAAGCCATGGAGTTCCTCTACGCCTATATGCCGCTGAGCGACCTGGCTGACTATGAGCCGGCGTTCTACCTGCAGCAGGTACGCTATGCCTTCAAAGCACGCAAGGAGATGCCCTGGGGCAAAGACATCCCGGAGGATGTGTTCCGCCACTTCGTGCTCGTCTACCGCGTCAACAACGAGAACCTCGACACCGCCCGTATTGTGTTCTACCGCGAGCTGAAGGAGCGCGTGCAGGGCATGACAATAGAGGAGGCCGCGCTGGAGGTGAACCACTGGTGCCACGAGCATGTGGCCTACCGCGCCAGCGACAGCCGCACCATCGCCCCGCTGGCTACCATGCGCACCTCGCTGGGCCGTTGCGGCGAGGAGAGCACCTTCGCCGTCACCGCCCTGCGCGCCGTGGGCATCCCCGCCCGCCAGTGTTACACACCACGCTGGGCTCACTGCGACGATAATCATGCTTGGGTAGAAGTTTATGTCAATGGCGAGTGGAAGTTCCTCGGTGCCTGTGAGCCCGACCCGCGCCTCAACATGGGCTGGTTCTCCGTGCCCAGTACCCGTTGCATGATGGTGCACACCAAAGCCTTCGGCAAGTACAAGGGCGACGAGGAGGTGGTGAAGCGCACCGGCATGTACAGCGAGCTCAACCTGCTGAGCCACTACGCCCCCACACGCCGCATCACCGTCACCGTGCTCGACGAGAACGGCTTCCCCGTCAAAGCACAGGTGAAGTTCAAGCTCTACAACTACGCCGAATACTATACCCTCGCCACGATGACTACCGACGGCGACGGTCACGCCAGCCTCACCACCGGTCTCGGCGACCTACTCATCTGGGCGACCGACGGCAAGCATTACGCCTTCGACAAGATAGACGTGCGCCAAGACAGCACCATGACGCTTGTGATTAAAGCTCAATCAGAACGAAAAGAACAAAAAGAAAGTTCTGATGGTTCTTTTAGTTCTGATTGCGATAAAAAAGTATTTCTGTTTGAGATGGTGCCTCCTGTCGCAGGGGACCCCAAGGTGGTGGCTACCGAAGAGGAAACCGCCGCCAACGCCAAGCGTCTGGCCTATGAGGACTCGCTACGCAACGCCTATACCGCCACGTTCCCCACCAAAGACAACTACAAGCAGTTGCTGAAGCCCAACCCCAACCTCACCGACGAACAGGCCTGGGAGATTATCCATAAGAGCGAGGGAAACTATGCTGAGATAATAAGGTTTCTTGACAACCATACAGAAGAGAACACTATGGTTGCAGGAGAGACGAAAGCCACCTGTGTTAGTTGTGATGGTGATTTTGCAATAAGCTGGAACTCGTTCTATGATTACCTCCGCTCATTCAGCGACAAAGATTTAAGAGACATTACCGCTGAAATCTTGGAAGCCCATTGGGCTGTGCCCCCCATGCATCCAGAAGCAAATGGATATTACACTTACAGAAGGGGCATCTTGCCAGCACGTATCAGCAACGAAATGGTGCGACCATACCGTGAAGAGCTGGCGGAGTTCAAGGAAATGAAGTATGCCGAAAATATCTTCCAGTGGGTCACTGGAAATATCGTTGTCGACGACAGCAGCAACTATTACAACTGCCCTATCTCGCCCGTGGGCGTCTACAAACTGCGCCGCGCCGACCGCCACAGTCGCGACATCTTCTTTGTGGCCGCCTGTCGTGCTGCAGGCATCCCTGCATATCTAGACAATGCCACAAATACAATCTATGCGGCCGATGCATCGAAGTCTGTGTTCTGTAAAGTGGATTTCAACGATGACAACCATCCCGTTGATGTCAATGCCAAACGGGCAAAGCTAACCCTCACCTATCGCGGCAAGGAGCCCGCAAAGCCCGTCTACTGGCCGCATTTCACCCTCGCCAAGCTGGAGAACGGCGACCTGCGCACCTTCGACTTTGAGGATGATGCGCGCATGGCCTCTTTCCCCGCCACCATCGAACTGGAGCCCGGCACCTACTGCCTCTCCACCGGCAACCGTTATCCCGACGGCGCCGTCCGGTCACGCCTCGAGTTCTTCGAGGTGAAGTCCGGCGAGAAGCTGACAAAAGAGATTGTCATCCTGCCCCTGGTAGAACGCACCAACCCCTCAACAAATCAATCCCTCAACCCCCACCTCGAGCTCTTCGACGGCATTGAGCTGTGGGATTACGCTGGCGACGCCGGCATGCTCTACATCAACCTCGGCGACTACAGCGAGCCCTCGAAGCACCTGGTAGTGGAGCTCAAGCAACTACAGAAAGAGGTTAAGGCTTGGGGCGGCATGACCTTCATGGTAGGCCCCACCACCATCGGCATGCCCTCGTGGGGCCTCGTCAACACCGACTTCGCTTACCGTAAGGGGCAGCTTGAGCAGGCGATACTCTCCGCCCTCAACTCCAAACCCTCAACTCCCGATTACCCGCTGGTGGCCCTCATCGACAAAGACGGCCGCATCCTCTACCACAGCACCGGCTACAAGATAGGCGTCATCGAGCAAGTGCTCAAAGCCGCCAAGCAATAAAAAGAAAGCCTCCCTGAAAACAGAGAGGCTTTTCTCTTATTACTCTAATGTGATTAGAGCACCTGGACGGCTTCGATGATGCCTTTACCGATCTCGATAGCTTCCTCGTTCTGGGGAATAAGGTTCCAGTGGCGCTGGGGCAGGGAGTGCTCAAGACCCTCGTGGATGTACTGCTTGTCGACGATGGGTTTCAGTTTGAGGAAGCCACCGAGGACAACCATGTTGAAGACCTTGCTGATGCCGAGCTCCTGGGCTTTGGCGGTAGCGGCGATCTTGTAGATGTTGATGTCCTTGCGGGTGGGCTCGTGGGTGATGCCGTTGGGGTCATAGATGAGGTAACCGCCGGGCTTCACAGCGCTCTCAAACTTATCCAGCGACTGCTGGTTGAGGATGATGGCAGTGTCGAACTGGTTGATGATGGGCGAGCTGATGCGCTCGTCGCTGATGATGACGGAGACGTTGGCGGTACCACCACGCATCTCGGGGCCGTAGCTGGGCATCCAGCTGACCTCTTTGTCCTGCATGACACCGGAGTAGGCAAGAATCTTACCCATCGAGAGGACACCCTGTCCACCGAAACCGGCTATGATGATTTCTTCAGTCATTTCTTTAAAAGTTTTAAGTTTTAAGTTTTAAGTTTTAAGTCCTGCGGCTTATGTTATCGGCGGGCTGCGTAGCCCACTTAAAACTTACAGCTCACAGCTTAAAGCTTCTTTTTTATTGCATAACGGTCAGCGGGTGATCCAGAACGAGACGGTTGGCGTCGATACCCTCGACAATCTTGCCGTCGACTTTGATGTCGCCGATGGGGTAGTTGGGCATCATGTTGTCTTCCATCCACTTGTTGGCAGCCACGGGGGTCATCTTCCAGCCGCTGTTGCAGTTGGAGAGGATCTCGACGAAGCTGAGACCTTTCTTCAGTTTCTGGTTCTCGAAAGCCTTGCGGATAGCGGCTTTGGCCTTGCGCACGGCGGCGGGGTTCTGCACGCTCTGACGGGTCACGTAGTAGGTGCCGGGCAGGGTGGAGAGGAGCTCCGTCATGCGGAGGGGATAACCGTTGAGGTCAACGCGGCGGCCGTAGGGGGTCGTGGCGCTGCGCATGCCGACGAGGGTGGTGGGGGCCATCTGGCCACCAGTCATACCGTAGATACCGTTGTTGACGAAGATCATGGTCATGTTCTCGCCACGGTTGGCGGCATGGATGGTCTCGGCGGTACCGATAGCGGCCAGGTCACCGTCACCCTGGTAGGTGAACACGAAGGTGTCGGGGTTGAGGCGCTTGATGGCGGTGGCGACTGCGGGAGCGCGGCCGTGGGCGGCCTCCTGGAAGTCGACATCGAAATAGTTGTAGGCCAAAACGGAGCATCCGACGGGGCTGACGCCGACGACGTTGTCCTGAATGCCCATCTCGTCGATAACCTCGGCGATGAGGCGGTGGGTGGTGCCGTGACCGCAACCGGGGCAGTAGTGCATGACGGCGTCGGTGAGCACCTTGGTACGGGTGTAAACCTCCTCGTAACCCTCTTTCAACAGCGCTTGCTTGCGAGCTTCAATATCTTGATTCATTGTTGTTCCTTTCTTTATTTGATAATCTTGTTTTCAAGAGCCTCCAGGACCTCGCCGGGAGTGGGGATGATACCGCCGAAGCGGCCGAAGTGCTCGGTCTTCACACCGCACTCGGTGGCCAGCTTCACGTCCTCGATCATCTGCTGTTTGGTCGGGAAGGGGAAGAGGGTGATCAGGCGGAACAGACCCACCTTGATGCCTTTCTCGCGGGCCATCTGCATGGCCTTCATGGCGATACGGCTGCTCGAACCGTAGGCGACGATGATGTAGTCGGCGTCCTCGCAGTTCAGCATCTCGTAGCGGACCTCTTTCTCTTTCATCTCGGCGTATTTGGCCTGCAGCTTCAGGTTGAAGACTTCCTGGCGGGCGCTCTCAAGCTCGAGAGAGGTGATGATGTTGTGGTTACGGGTAGCAGGCTTGCCCCAGGTGCCCCAAGGGGCGTTCTTGCGGCGCTCTTCCTCGGTCCAACGGGCCACGTTGTCGCGGGTGTAGAGTTTCTCCATGCACTGTCCGATAGCACCGTCGGAGAGGATCAGCACGGGGTTGCGATACTTGAAAGCGATGTCCCAAGCGTCGAACACGAAGTCGTACATCTCCTGCACGCTGGCGGGGGCGAGGGTGTAGAGCTGGTAGTCACCGTGACCGCCGCCCTTCACGCTCTGGAAGTAGTCACTCTGCGAGGGCTGGATGGTACCCAGACCGGGGCCGCCGCGCATGACGTTGACCACCAAGCAGGGGATCTCAGCGCCGGCAAGGTAGGTCAGACCTTCCTGCATCAGGGAGATTCCGGGGCTGGAGCTCGAGGTGGCGACTTTCTTACCGGTGGCGGCGCCGCCGTAAACCATGTTGATCGAGGCGACTTCCGACTCGGCCTGCAGCACGGTCATACCGGTGGTCTCCCACGGTTTCTCTGCCATAAGGGTTTCCATAACTTCGCTCTGCGGGGTGATAGGATAGCCGAAGTATCCGTCACAACCGCTGGCAATCATTGCGCGGGCAATAGCCTCATTGCCCTTCATCAGTTGAAGTTCTCTTGCCATAGTATTCCTTTCTTTCTTTTTTCGTTTAGATTTTCTTCTTGTAAACGGAGATCACGCCGTCGGGGCACACCATGGCGCAGCTGGCGCAGCCAATGCAACTGTCATTCACGGTCTCGGTGTAGTTGTAACCCTTGCCGTTTACATTTTTCGACAACGCGATGCACTTCATCGGGCACACGGGTACGCAGACTCCGCAGCCTTTGCAGCGCTCGGTATCGATGATGATTTGTCCTTTAAATGCCATAATTTTAATGTTATAAGATTAATATTTTGGTTTTTGCCTCAATAAATATGTGCCTGCAAAGATACAAAATAAAATTTACATAATCACCAAAAATGGTGAAAATATTTTTATATATCGCGTAAACAACTGACTATTAAGCACGGGCACAAAACCGCCC
>ONUE01000011.1 GCA_900320975.1 uncultured Bacteroidales bacterium
GGGGGCGGACAATAAAAAAATGATTGTCACGTTATCATCCTCAAATGGAAAGCGCCACCATAGCTTATCTGCGCGCGGGCGACCGCGTGGCACTGGCGGCACCGGCACGCGCTGTGACACCGGAGGAGATGGCTCCGGCCATAGCGGCACTCGAAGCCTGGGGGCTCCATGTCGTGGTGCCCGACGGGCTCTACGAGCGCGACGGACAGCTGGCGGGCGACGACAGGCACCGCGCCGCACTGATGCAAGGGCTGCTCGACGACCCCTCCATTGCGGCCATCCTGTGCGTCCGCGGCGGCTACGGCACGGTGCGCATCATCGACCGGCTCGACTTCACACACTTCGCGCAGCATCCCAAATGGATTGTGGGCTACAGCGACGTCACGGTGCTGCACAGCCACATCCACGCCACCCTCGGCTTGCCGACGCTGCACGCCACCATGCCCATCAACTTCCCCACCGACGGCAGCCCGTGTCCGGCCACCGACAGCCTGCGCCACGCCCTCTTCGGCAAGCAGCAGGAGATCGTGTGGGGGGCGCAGCCGCTCGACCGCAGAGGCACTGCCCGTGGCGTTGCCGTGGGCGGCAACCTCAGCATACTCTACAGCCTGCTGGGCTCGCGCTCGCAGGTGGACACTCGCGGCAAGATACTGCTCATCGAGGACCTCGACGAGTACCTCTACCATATAGACCGCATGATGCAGGCCCTGCGGCGCGCCGACATGCTCGAAGGGCTGGCCGGCCTCGTGGTGGGAGGCTTGAGCGACATGCACGACAACACCATCCCGTGGGGACACACGGCGGAGGAGATTGTGGCAGAGGCCGTCGCCGACTACGACTACCCTGTGGCCTTCAACGCCCCGATAGGGCATATAGGCACCGCGAACCAAGCCCTCACGATGGGCATACCGCTGACGCTAACCGTCAGCACCTCAGGAGAGAAACGAATACACACGCCATAGATGCTACTGATTTACACACCACGGCTGACAAACAGGGTTGGATACACGCTGAACGTGATATTCAGGCACTTGTTGCGTACCGAATTCAGTATCACCACCGACGAGGAGCTCTTCGCCAAAGGCACGGGCGCCAAGCTGTGCTACGGGCCGCAGCGCATAGGCGACGCCCTCTTCATCAAGAGCTGCAACCTACTGACGAACACGTCGATAGAAGAGATCGAGACCCACGCCACCCAACAGGAGGGCCAGTGGGTGCTCTTCCCCGTCTACGGACGCGACCTGGACTTCAGCTTCGACCTCTTGGCGGCGGTATTCTATATGGTGAGCCGCTACGAAGAGTATCTGCCGCACAGCGAAGACCAGCATGGGCGCTTCACGGCGGACCAGAGCGTGGCGGCGAAGGAAGGCTTCCTGGAGCAGCCCGTGGTGGACCAGTGGGCCGAGATGCTCAGGGTGAAGCTCAACGAGCGCTACCCCGACCTCAACCTGTCGCAGAGAAGCTACCGCTTCGTGCAGACGGTGGACATCGACGCGGCCTGGTGCTACCTGCACAAAGGCGTGTTCCGCACGGTGACCGGAGCCCTGCGCGACCTCTTCGCACGGCGCGACTACACCGAAGTGAAGCGGCGCTTCCGTGTACTGGCCAGGCGTGAGGAAGACCCGTACGACACCTTCGACTACATACTGGAGCAGCAGAAAAAGCGCGCCCCCGGCTCGTCGCTGCTCTTCTTCGCCCTGCTGGCCGACTACGACCAGTACAACAAACCGGCGAACTACCTGAACCCCCACACGAGGGACCTGCTGCAGCACCTCGACGACTACGCCAAGATGGGGCTGCACCCGGGCTACTACTCGCTGGAGGAACCGCAGAAAGTGGACATCGAAGCCAAGCGGCTCGAGCAGATACTGCACCGCCCCATAGTGAGGGCGCGCTACCACTTCCTGAGGCTGAAGATGCCGACGAGCTACCGCATACTGCTGCATGCCGGCATAAAGAACGACTACACCATGGGCTACGCCGATGTGACAGGCTTCAGAGCCGGCATCAGCGTTCCCTACCCCTTCTACGACCTCGACCGCGACATGGAGACCGAGCTCACGATACACCCCTTCTGCATGATGGACACCACGATGCAGAAGTACATGAGGCTCACGCCCGGGCAGGCCGTGGAGAAGAGCCGCGCGCTAGTGGAAGCCGTGCGTGCCGTGGGCGGCGACTTCTGCTGCATAGTACACAACCAGAACATCTGCGAGCTCTTCGGCTGGCAAGGCTGGCGCAAAGCCTACGAAGAGATGCTCGAAATAGCTAAACCATAATAGACAACCATAAAAAGAAAGATGATAAACTACAAAGAGAAACTTGACAAAATCCGTGCTTTTGTGTTCGACTTCGACGGCGTGATGACCAACGGCGACGTGTGGGTCTATGCCGACCGCGAGACGGTGCGTTGCGGCAACATAAAGGACGGATATGCCGTGCAGTACGCTGTGAAGAAAGGCTACACCATAGCCGTCATCAGCGGCGCCACGTCGGCAAGCATAGACAACCGGATGGCCATGCTGGGGGTGACGCAATGTTACACCGGCTGTGGCGACAAGATACACACCTACAACAAGTTCCTTGCCGACAACGGGCTCAAGGACGAGGAGGTGCTGTGCATGGGCGACGACCTGCCCGACTACCCGATGCTCAAACGCGCAGGCGTGAGCGCCTGCCCTGCCGACGCGGCAGTGGAAATCAAGGAGATGGTAGACTATGTGTCACACTGCGAAGGCGGCAAGGGCTGCGTGCGCGACGTGATAGAACAGGTGCTGCGACTCCACGGACAATGGTTTCACGAAGACGCAGTGGTATGGTAGGGAATGGAAGAAGCAAAAGGAGTACAAGGTTTATAAGGTGGGTGCTGCTGACGACGTTACTACTAACGGCGTATAGCGCTACGGCACAGAGCTTTCCGCTCAGCGATACCGTGACGGAATACAACCATTTCGGCACCTACTACCACGACCGCTTCGAGGGGCGCAAGACCGCCAGCGGCGAGGTGTTCGACCAGAACAAGTTCACCGCCGCGCACTGGAAGATAAAGCTCGGCACGATGATTATGGTGACCAACCACAACACTGGCTTGCAGGTGATTGTGAAGGTCAACGACCGCTGCCCGAAACACGGTGTGATTGACATGAGCCACCGTGCTGCCACCGCAGTGGGCATCAGGGGCTGCCAGAAGGTGACAGTACGCATACTGCCAGACGGTTACGAAGAACAATGGGTTGCCCAGGAGACCATGTTCGACTCGGTCTATTCGCGCCTGACGGACAAGCCTGCGACGACCACCGAACCGGAGGCCCAGCCGGAAAGTGAGAAGACGGCGACAGAGAAGACTGCCGTTGAAAAGAAAGTCCCGGAACAAAAAACAGAAGTTAGCGCGTATAAGCCCACGCCCGCACAGGGATATAATCTAATCCTGGCCTCGGACGTGACGCACAGCGAAGCCTTCGAGAGCATAAACAAACTGCCGAAGGCCTACCAACAGAAAGTCATAGTGGAGACGCAGGAGGACTCGACACGGGTGAAGATGACCCTCGACGTGAGGCTTCCGAAAGCGCAGGCGAGCAACCTGAAGGCGGCGCTGAAGCACTCGTTTCCCGATATTGCAATAACGCCATGTGAATAAAAAAATAACTTTTTTTTTCGCCATTAAATAAATATTATTATCTTTGCACATCAAAACTTGACAAGCGCACAGGGCGCAGACTCGGGCAAATATAACCTATAGTAGACTAAATAACAAGCCGTTGTGGCACTAAACAAAAGACAAAACACTGGCATGGCAATACCAAAAATAGCCGCATTTTTGGTGGTTATGATGCTGTTTTTGTCGTCGGTGACGGCACAAAACGAGGGCCAGTACACCCACTTTATGTTCAACCGCCTGAGTTATAACCCTGCCTTCGCGGGCAGCTCCGGCAACATCTCGGCCACGATACTCTACCGCAAACAATGGATGGGTTTGCAGCTGCAGGCTCCCACCGCCAACGGCGATGCCGGTTCAACTCCCACCAACATACTGTTCACGTTCGATATGCCGGTGAAAATACTCCACGGCGGTATCGGTGTCAGCTTCACTTCTGAGAAAGTCGGTTATCACGACAATACAACCCTCGGCATTGACTATGCCTTCCGCATCTTCTGGGGCGCCGGTACACTGTCAGCCGGCGTTGAGGCCGACCTGCAGAACTACAAGTTCAAGACCTCAAGCCTCTATGGCGAAGGCGACATGAGCGGTGACCCGACGAACCCCATAAACAGTGCCAACGACCCGCTGGTGAGCAAACAAGATGTCTCCGACTTCTTGATAGACGTGTCAACAGGTATCTACTACCAGGTGCCCAGCAAATTCTATGTCGGCTTGGCCGCCAAGAACCTGCTCGCTGCCAAGAGCGACCAGCTTAACGTCGAGAACACGCGCACCTTCTACCTCATGGGTGGCTACGAATACACCTTCCCCTACAACCCCTCGCTGAAACTCAAGCCTTCGGTCCTGGTGAAGACCGCCAACTTCTCTCTCTTCCAGGCCGACTTCGCCTGCCTGCTCGACTACGAGAACATCTTTTGGGGAGGTCTCAGTTACCGCTGGGGTGACGCCGTCAACTTTCTGGCCGGTGTAAACTTCCTGAAGGTAATGCAGGTGGGTGTGGCTTACGACCTGACGACCTCGAAAATGGGATTTGCCAACGGCCGAAGCTGCGGCTCGTTGGAGATATACCTCAACGCCGCCTTCCAGATCAGCGTGCCGAAGCGCCCGCCGACGGTCTCCGGCAACACACTCTACCTACGTTAAATATAATTAAGAGTGAAACATTTTTGAGAAAATTGCGTTTAAGAACAAAATAATACGAAACAATATGAAGAAGCTGTTTTTCATGCTCGCCGCCTCCACCGCCATCATGATGGCCAGTTGCGGCTCGTCCAACAAAGGAGAGTTGGTCGGCGTCACCGACCGTCCCTACTTTGAGGACATCGACCTGAAAGGTATGGTCTTTATCAACCAAGGCAACTACACGATGGGCGCCGGTGTACAGAACGTCACCTACGGAGATGCCACCACGACCCAGCCTCGCAAAATGCAGATTTCGTCGTTCTTCATGGATGAGACCGAAATCACCAACAACGAATACCGCCAGTTTGTTGCCGACGTGCGCGACTCCGTGGCACGCCGCATACTTGGCGATGCAAGTGTAGGAAATTTCCTGATTGAAGAGGACTCCTACGGTGAGCCCCTCGAGACGCCCATGCTCAACAGAAAGGCCCGAATAAACTATAAAGACGCCGAGGTGCGCCAGGCCCTGATTGACGGCGGCTTCTATATTGTGGACATCAACCACCGCCGCGCTGTCGATGTGTCTAAAATGAATTATGAATATTATTATATAGACTACAACAATGTATCGCAGAAAGAGAACGGCATAGCCACCAAGAGTGAGCACCGCGGCACCTCCTTTGCCGTGCGCCCGAAAGGCCTCAACAACCGTTCCAGCCAGATACAGCGTGAGTATATCAACATCTACCCCGACACACTCTGCTGGGTGCACGACTATGCCTACAGCATGAACGAGGACTACACCCGTAGCTACTTCTCGTCGCCGGCATACGACAACTATCCTGTGGTCGGTGTCAGCTGGCGTCAGGCCAGAGCTTTCTGCGTGTGGCGCAGCAACATGCTGAACCAGTACCTGGAGAGCATCGACTACTCGCAGCTCAACGACTTCCGTCTGCCCACCGAGAGCGAATGGGAGTTCGCTGCCCGTGGCGGTATCGCCAGCCAGAGCTATCCTTGGGGCGGCCCCTATGTGCGCAACCCGAACGGCTGCTTCCTGGCCAACTACGAGCCTCTGAAGGGCGCCTATGACGACGATGGTGGTGTGAAGACCCTCATGGTCGGCCACTATGCCCCCAACGACTACGGTCTGTATGACATGGCCGGTAACGTCAGCGAGTGGTGCCTCGACGCCTTCAACGAGTCGACCTATCAGGTTGCCAACGCCCAGACCCCCGTCTACACCTACGAAGCCAAGGACGACGACCCGCTGGCCATGAAGCGCAAAGTGGTGCGCGGTGGCAGCTGGAAAGACCAGAAATACTTCATCCAGGTCCAGACCCGTACCTTCGAGTTTCAGGATACCGCCAAGTGCTACATCGGCTTCCGCTGCATACAGCCCTACCTGGGTCGCGTGAAGGGTGACAACCTGCGTACCGCCAGCAATGTGGCACGCTAAGAAACAGCTTCATATTTAGAATAGGTAACACATATTATAATAAGCAAACACAAAAAAATAAACATTATGAGCTTCATAGATAATCTCGTTCGCAGTAAAGCGTATAAGAATTTCATGGCCAAGCTGTATGGCTGGGGTGCTGCTGTCGTTATCGTCGGTGCACTGTTCAAGATCATGCACTGGCCCTTTGCTAACGTCATGCTTATCGCAGGTATGGGTACTGAGACCATCATCTTCTTCCTGTCGGCTTTCGAACCGCCTCACAAAGAGTGGGACTGGAGCCTTGTGTACCCCGAACTGGCAGGTATGGTCGAGGACAATCCGCTGGAGCTTGACGAGAACGGCAAACCTGTAGAGTCGAAAGACCCGCTGTCGGCCAAACTCGACAAGATGCTTGAAGAAGCCAATATCACCCCCGAACTCATGGACCGCTTGGGTCAAGGCATGCAGAACCTCGCCGAGAGCGCCAATGCCTTGAACAACATGGCCAACGTCACCACTGCCACCGACAAGTTTGTCAGCAACATGGACAATGTCGCCGGTCAGGCTGGCAAGCTGCTCGAAAGCATGCAAGGTGCTCCAGAGGCAGTTTCCACCCTCTCCGCCATCTACCGCGAGACCGCTGAGTCGCTTGGCGGCGAAGTGAGCTATGTGGAAGAGATGAAGAAGATGTCGGCAAGCCTCAGCAGCATCAACGCCATGTACGAGATGCAGATCAAGAACGCCTCGACTCAGATGACCCTCAACAAAGAGTTCGAGGAGAAGATGTCCACCATGCTCAACAACTTCAGCGACAGCGCCGAAGGTATCACCAAGTACAAAGAGCAGGTTGACGCTCTCACCCGCAAAGTTGCAGAACTCAATAATGTGTATGGCAACATGCTTGCCGCTATGCAGACCCGCCTGTAATCGACCATACGTCTAACCAAATCTCTTAAAACAACGAAAAGAAAGGAATAGACTATGGGTGCAACAAACTGTCCGGAAACCCCGAGACAAAAGATGATTACGATGATGTACCTCGTGTACACCGCCATGTTGGCTCTCAATGTGTCGGCCGAGGTCGTCGAAGGTTTTAGGTCGGTCGGTACGGCAATGACCAACTCCAACGTTAACCTTCAGACAAAGTTGGACGACACCTATGCCAACTTTGATTTAGCTCTTGAAAACAGCCGTGACAAAGTGCAGGAAAGCTACGACAAAGCACAGAAAGTGCGCAGCCTGTCCAACGAGCTTAAGAACTACATTGACAGCCTTGAATATGAATTTATAGGATTGGTGAGTTCTGACGTGGCCAAGATTCACACAGACCCTGAGAATCCGAAAAAGACAACCGACATTAAGATAAAGAATGCCGATAAAACAACCAACCTCGACAGTGTGAGAAGAGCCTTACAGCTGGGCGGTTTCGCTTGGATGGAAAAAGGTCTGGACGACACCCATGGTGCTCCAAACTTCTTCCTCGACGGTGCTACTGAAAAAGGTACCGGTCAGGCATATGATCTTCACAAGAGGATATCCGACTATGTAAAGACTGTCAAAGAGATTCTGGGTGACGACTCGGCCAATGTGAAGTTCCCGTTCGATGTTGACAAGACCTTCCTCGATAAAGAGCACAAGCCCTGCAACTGGGAGACCAAAAACTTCAGCGAGGTTGTCGCCGGTGCCGGTCTGGTCACTCTGACTCGTATGAAAGCCGAGACCATGAATGCTGAGTTCGACGCTGTCAACATGCTGTACAAGCAGGTCAGCAAGGGTGACTTCTCGTTCGACCAGATTGCCCTTATCTCGAGACCCAAATCCACATATATACTTAGAGGTGGTATCTACGAGACGGACATCAACGTGGCTGCATACGACTCGAAGCAGAAGTTCAACGCCACCGTCAACGGTCAGCAGCTTATCAGCAACGACAGTGGTTCTGTCCACTACCGCACTGTGTGTAACACTGTCGGTCAGCAGAAAGTAAATGTTACCGCCTACGTCACCAGCCCTGACGGCGGTACTAAAGAATACCACTACACTGACAATTACTTCGTTGCCGAACCTGTCGGTGTCATCTCTCTTGACAACATGCAGGTTATGTACTCTGGTATCGAGAACCCCCTGACGGCTTCGGTGCCTGGCGTCGATGGCCGTAATGTGGAGGTCTCCATCATTGAAGGTCAGGGCAAACTGAACAAAGTCGAAGGCAACGGCAAATACATGATTACCCCTGCCAACGGCTGCAAGAAGATTGTCCTCGCAGTGGAAGCCGCTCTTGAGAAAGGCAAGAAGACTCGTATGAACACCCTTACCTACAAGGTAAAGCCCATCCCCGCCCCGGAAATTACCGTGGCAGGTTTCAAGAATGGTGCCAAGGTGTCGCGTAAGAGCCTTACCTCTGGTGTTACCGTTACCGCTCGTGCCCAGGAAGGCTTCGAGTTCAAGATTCCCAAAGGATCCATCCGCGTGATGAGCCTTGAGGTATTCGTTGGTAACAAACCCTTCACCTTCAACGGCAGCGCTTTCGAGCCCGATGGTCTGTCGGCAATCCGCAACGCCAACCGTGGCGACAACATCTATGTCACCGCCAAGGTCATGATGCCCGACGGTGTTCCGCAGAACGCCAACTGCGTACTCACGATAACAAAATAACAAAAAGATATTGCTATGAAAAAGGTTTTGTTTAGCATCTTAGCCATTGCCGCCTTCGCTTTTGCAGGCAATGCACAGAGTGTCATCGATGCTGAAGAAGGACACAACCCCAATGATTTCTATCAGCAGGGTATCGTCGTCGGAAAGAAAGCCATGCCCTACCCCTTCCTCCGCGAAGCCGATGTGGTATGGAGAACCACCATATGGCGTCAGATAGACTTCAATGAGAGTTTCAACCAGTTCTTCTACTTCCCCTTTGAGACTGAGAAGAACACTCAGGGTAGAATCAACCTCGTCAACCTCATTATCGGAGCCGCTGCCAACGGTGATTTCGATGTATACGAGAACGACGATATGAAGGTGCCGCAGGAATGGGAGAAAGCCTATGCGTTCCTTCAGGGCAAACAGTTGCGCACTCGTCAAGGTGAGGAAGATGAGTTTGGTGATATTGAAGAGTTCATCGACACAATCCCCGAAGACTTCGACCCCGCCAGCGCAAAGATGGCCCAACTCAAGGAGTTCTGGTATATTGACAAACAGGACACCCGTCAGAAAGTGCGCATCGTTGGTATGTCGTTCAAGTTCTCCAAGAACGTCCTCCGTGCCGGTCAGGCCGAAGAGGTAACCGACTGGACCTTCTGGGTGCCCATGGATGACATGCGTGTGCGTCAGGTCTTGGTGAACGCCAATGCCTTCGACGAGAACAACGACGTTGCCGAGCGCTCCTATGACGATGTCTTCATCCAGCGCTACTTCGACAGCTACATCACTCGCGAATCCAACAAGTTCAACCGTGCCATCACCGACTACCTCACCGGTGAAGACGCCATACTGGAGTCGCAGAGAGCTGAAGAACTCATCTTTGATATCGAAAGCGACATGTGGGAGTACTAATCCATTGAGATAGCCTAAAATAAAAGAGAGGGTTAAGAGCTGATACTCTTAACTCTCTCTTTTGACAATAACAATGAGAAAGACAGTACTGGTCCTAACACTTCTGATATCAATGTGTGCTACCGCTCAGGAAGTGGTGCGTACACCTAATAATATATATACAGAAGAGCTCGTTGTCGGTCAGCGGTACATGCCTTATCCTTTTCTTCGCGAGAGCGATGTAGTATGGTCGACCATGCTATGGAAGACCATAGACCTCAATGAGGACTTCAATCAATACATGTACTTCCCGATTGACGACAACGACAGGAGTGGTAAGAAGAGCCTTGCCTATGTAATATGGGATGCCGTAGCCGCGAACGAGATACCAATCTATGAAGATGACGAGTTGAAGATACCCGTGGACAACCTGCTGTTCGTGGAGAAATACACCAAAGCCGATACCATACAGCTTGAGATAGGATATGACGATGATGACAACGAACTATACGAGACCATAATACAACCCAATGACTTCGACGGAGCTGAGATATTCAAATACGCATTACGGGAAGTGTGGTTTATTGGCAAGCAGGACACGCGGCAAGACTCGCGACGGATGGCTTTAGCACCAATGAAAGAGATGAAAGTGAAGTTCGGTAACACAGAAGAGCTCATCAATCTAGGCATACAACCACTCTTCTGGGTACCGATGCAGAACCCCATAGTGCGCACACTTTTTGCCAAGAACAGTTCATTCTTTGACGAGCAGAACGCCGTCGGACAACCGACATGGGACTACATATTCATTTCCCAGTTATACAGTGCCTACGTAACGAAAGAGAGTAACAAATACGGACGCTCGATAAGCAAATACCTCACTGGAGAAGACGCTCTGCTTGAAGCTGCCACGATAGAAGAGCGCGTATTCAACACTGGCAGCGATATGTGGGAATACTAACAGCACCAAAAACTATGGCCAAGACTACCGACAACGACTCGCCCCTGATGAAACAGCATGCGGAACTGAAGAAAAAGTTCCCAGATGCTATATTATTGTTCCGAGTCGGTGACTTCTATGAGACTTTTGGAGAAGATGCACATAAAGCATCTAATATCCTTGGTATAACGCTCACGCGCAAAGCCGCCGGACACGGTACATACTGCGACCTCGCCGGTATTCCCCATCACGCCGTTGAGCAGTATCTCCCCCGCCTGGTCAGGGCCGGCCTACGAGTAGCTATCTGCGAACAGCTTGAAGATCCAAAAACAACCAAAGGATTGGTAAAGAGAGGTATCACAGAACTTGTCACACCTGGCGTTGCATACAACGACATGGTGCTTGACGTCAAGGAGAACAACTTCCTCTGCGGACTGCATCTGACCGATAAGATACATGGCATCAGCTTCCTTGATGTGTCGACCGGTGAATTCTATATTGCAGAAGGCGACATTAAATACATAGACAAATTGCTGACAGACTTCCACCCTGCCGAAGTGGTGCTGCAACGCAAGAAGATGCACTGGTTTAAAGAACAGTTCTCGGAGCGCTACTACTGCAACACCTTCGACGACTGGGTCTTCGCTCCAGATTTCGCCAATGAGTTACTCCTGAAGCAATTCGGTACCAATTCATTGAAAGGCTTTGGTGTGGAAGATTTAGGGATGGGCATCATTGCTGCCGGTGCAGTACTCTATTACCTACAAGACACCCAACATACACAAACTGCCAACATCACTCGTATAAACCGAGTAGAGCAAGACAGATATGTCTGGCTGGACCGCTTCACCATACGCAACCTCGAGATAATCGGCTCGCACAACGAAAACGCACGCACATTGCTTGACGTCATCGACAAGACTCTAACTCCCATGGGGTCTCGTCTGATGCGACGCTGGATACTGATGCCTCTTAAGGAAGTTGAGCCTATCGAAGAGCGCCTGCAATTAGTGGACACCTTCGTAAGAGATGCCGAGATGCGGCAGGAGTTAGCCCAGAATATCAAGATAATCGGTGACCTCGAACGACTTATCACCAAAGCTGCTGTTGGACGCATCAACCCTCGCGAAATGCAGCAGCTGAAACGCTCCCTGATGGCCGTCGAAGCAGTACGCTCCATTTGCACTACCAGTGAATCTGAAACGCTCAGACAGCTTGGAGAGAGGATTAACTCATGTATCCCATTAGCCGAACGTATAGGGCGTGAGATAGTTGAAGAGCCTCCAGCAAAGATAGAGAAAGGCGGAGTCATCACCAGTGGCGTCAACAATGAACTTGACGAACTGCAATCCATGGCCGGCTCCGGCAAAGACTATCTGATGAGTCTGCAGCAGAAAGAGAGCGAAGCTACGGGAATACCCTCTTTGCGTATCGGCTTCAACAACATCTTTGGATATTATTTCGAGGTGTATAACACGCACAAATCTAAAGTGCCGCCAGAATGGACAAGGAAGCAAACGCTGACAAATGCCGAGCGTTATATCACCCCAGAGCTTAAAGAATACGAAGATAAAATTCTCGGTGCAGAAGAGAGGATAATGGCTCTCGAGATAGAGCTATACAACAAACTGATATACACCGTAACCGAGTATGTACAACCTATCCAGTATGATGCACAGATAATCGCCAACATCGACTGCCTGCTGAGCTTTTCCGAGGTGGCAATAAAGAAGAACTACTGCCGCCCACAGATTAACACCAGCAACGTCATTGACATCAAAGAGGGACGACATCCTGTGATAGAGACCCAGATGACACCGGGTGACGAATATATCAGTAATGACGTATTCTTGGACAAAGACAGCCAGCAGATAATCATCGTCACAGGTCCTAATATGTCTGGTAAGTCTGCCTTGTTGCGTCAGACAGCCCTTATCGTACTCATGGCTCAGATGGGTAGCTACTGTCCTGCCAAGAGTGCAGAGATAGGCATTGTGGACAAGATATTCACGCGTGTCGGTGCCAGCGACAACATAAGTAGTGGCGAATCCACCTTCATGGTAGAGATGAACGAGACAGCAAGCATCCTTAACAATATCAGCGACAGAAGTCTCGTATTGCTTGATGAGATAGGCCGTGGTACCTCCACCTATGACGGTATCTCCATAGCCTGGGCCATCACAGAATACCTGCACAACAACAAACGAGCCCATCCCAAAGTGATGTTTGCCACACATTACCATGAACTTATCGAGATGGAAGACCAGTATGAAAGGATTAAGAACTATCACGTAAACGTGAAAGAGATTGATGGACGTATCATCTTTCTACGCAAGCTTATGCCTGGTGGAAGTGAGCACAGCTTCGGTATCCATGTGGCGAAGATCGCCGGCATGCCTCCTTCTGTTGTCAATCGAGCCAACTCCATGCTGCAGGTCCTTGAAGCCAAAAACGAGCATACAAATTCCAATGACAAGAAAGAGGGCAAAAATGACAAAAATGCCCCCTCAAAAGACAATTTTGACGGCCTACAATTGAGTTTTATACAACTTGACGACCCAACATTGCTTGAAATAAGAGGCAAATTATTAGATATTGATATAGACACACTTACGCCGATTGAAGCGCTTCTAAAACTGAATGAAATCAAAAAAATTGTGACAAAGAATTAAAAAAATTTTGCCAGTTTCAAAAAAGTGCGTACTTTTGCACCCGCTTTTGAGAGAAAAAGCGTGCCTGAAGAAGCGGAAATAGCTCAGTTGGTAGAGCACGACCTTGCCAAGGTCGGGGTCGCGAGTTCGAGTCTCGTTTTCCGCTCAAAAGACTCCTAAATCAGAGAAAGAGAAGGGCTCTGGTGGTGGAATGGTAGACACGAGGGACTTAAAATCCCTTGCCCGCAAGGGCGTGTGGGTTCAAGTCCCACCCGGAGTACAAATTGGCAATGCGGAAATAGCTCAGTTGGTAGAGCACGACCTTGCCAAGGTCGGGGTCGCGAGTTCGAGTCTCGTTTTCCGCTCAGAGAGAGAGCTTTGAAATAATGAATGACAACATCAAAGTCCATGTTCAAAACGCCTTTTAAAAAGGCCGATGAGGTTGTCAAAAGCACAAGCGAAAGAGTAAATAATGTCTTGGTAGCTCAGCTGGTAGAGCAATTGACTCTTAATCAATGGGTCCAGGGTTCGAATCCCTGCCAGGACACTATCGCGGGGTGTAGCGCAGTTGGCTAGCGCGCCACGTTCGGGACGTGGAGGCCGGAAGTTCGAGTCTTCTCACCCCGACTACAGAACCGCAAAACCGCCACTTTAGCTCAGTTGGTAGAGCAACGCATTCGTAATGCGTAGGTCCGCGGTTCGAGTCCGCGAAGTGGCTCAAAAAAGTTAGGCAGAACATGGTGTTCTGCCTTTTTTATTGTCAAACAAACAACAAAACAACACAAAGTAATGGTAAAACAGTACGAAACCGTTTTCATTGCAACTCCCGTTTTGTCTGAAGAACAGATGAAGGAAACGGTAAAGAAGTACATCGACCTGCTGACCTCCAAGGGTGCAGAAATCGTGTACGAGAACAACTGGGGCATGCGCAAGCTCGCCTATCCTATCCGTAAGAAGACCACCGGTTTCTATTATCTTATAGAGTTCCGTGCCGAAGGTAGCGTCATCAATGACCTCGAGATCGCCTACAAGCGTGACGAGCGTTTGCTCCGCTTCCTCACCGTGAGCCTGGACAAGCATGCCGTGGCCTACAACGAGAAGAAACGTAATGCCAAGAAGGCTGTCGCCGAGAACGCTGCCGCTCCCGCCGAAGCTTAATGTTTAACACTTTAAAAGAAAAGAAAATGGCTAACGAAAGCGAAATCAAATATCTGACTCCCATCGCAGTGGAGACTCAGCGCAAGAAATACTGCCGCTTCAAAAAGCTCGGCATTAAGTATATCGACTATAAGGATGCCGACTTCCTGCTGAAGTTCGTCAACGAGCAGGGCAAGATTCTGCCCCGTCGCATTACCGGCACCTCGAACAAGTACCAGAAGAAGGTCTCGCAGGCCATCAAGCGCGCCCGCCATATCGCCCTGATGCCCTACGTCGCCGATTGTCTCAAATAATCATTAGGAGGAAGAATAGATGGAAATCATACTGAAACAAGATGTGGCCAACCTGGGCTACAAAGACGAGATCGTCAACGTTAAGAACGGCTATGCCAACAACTATCTTCTTCCCATGGGAATGGCCATCATCGCCACCCCCGTCAACAAGAAGATCCATGCCGAGAACCTGCGTCAGCGCGCCCATAAGGAGGAAGCCCTCCGCAAGAACGCCGAGACCCAGCAGGCTGCCCTCAACGGCAAGACCGTGAAACTCATCGTCAAAGTCGGTGAGAATGGTCAGCTCTTCGGTGGCATCAACAACATCATGATTGCTGAGGCTCTGAAGGAGCAGCACAACTATGACATCGACCGCAAAAACATCACTGTCGACGCCATCAAGACCGTCGGTAACTACACCGCCAAGGTCAACGTCTACAAAGAGATCAAGGCCGAACTCAACATTGAAGTTGTTGCTGAGTAAATCAGTATCGCGAGAAATGAAACAGGGTATCACAATCCGTGATACCCTGTTTTATTATATATATATACAAATATATTTTGTCAGGTAAAATAAAATGTGTACTTTTGCACCGCCATTTAAAGGTTAGATGGCCAGAAACAATTAACAAAAAATGAAAAGAAACATCCTCATCCTAACGACCTTGGCAATAGCATTCTCCACTAATATTGCTTTTGCAAGAAATGTATCCGAACAGGAAGCGCGTGTCGCCGCTGCACACTACATGAACGGCATCGGATACGACCATAAAGCGATAGATGAGACTGACCTGACACTCATCCACACCATCAACAATCCCCTGCTCGATATTCCAGCATGTTACTTCTTTAATGTCGCCGACTGGGGCTGGGTGATAATGTCCGCCAGCACCGTCACCGACCCAATCATAGCCTACAACGACAACGGCAAGACCCTCAATATAGACGAAGCGCCGAGCAATATGATGTGGTGGATCAAAGGCTATGTCGGCCTTATCGCTGCTAAACAAGTGGAAGATGCCGAGAGCTATCTCGTGGAAGACAAGATGTGGTACATCCTCTGGGACGACAACTACATTGAGCCCAGCAAAGGAGCCAAAGCCAACGTCATCCTCCTGCAGGAAGAGTGGGGCCAGGGCGACAACAACGGAAACACATTTAATATGTTGTGCCCCAGATATAATGACGTTCCTACCGTTGTCGGATGTGTCGCCACTGCATTGTCGCAAATCATCCACTACTATAAGTTCCCCATACGTGGCAACGGCATCAACCAATACCGTTGGTACAACTCGGCCTTAGGCATGACACCTCCTGGCACTATGCTTAAGCTCAATTTCGACACAATGTTCTTCAACTACGACCTCATGCCCAACTACCTTGACGGCCAGTATCCCTACGAGAAGCGCCACGAGGTGGCACGCCTCTGCTACGCCGCCGGTATCGCCATGAGTATGAACTATGGCACAAATGCCTCAGGTGGCAGCAGTGCCTATTCATCAAGTGTTCCCGGCGTCATGGCCTACAACTTCAAGTACAACCGCTGTGAGCAAATCACACGCGAGATTAGCGGCGACTCGGCCTTCATGGCGCAGATACGCGGCGAACTTGAACTCAACCGCCCCGTCTATATGTCTGGCGCCTCCAAGAACTCTGTCGGTAACGACGACCGCCATGCATGGGTATGCGATGGCTACAAGCCCAACTCCATAAAGATGTACCACATGAACTGGGGCTGGAATAGCAGAGGCGACGGTTACTACAACTTATACGACAATACCGAAGCCGGTATGCGTATCGTTGACAACAGCTCCTATCCTCCCCGCGATATGGGCTATACCTTCATCTTGGAGCAGACCGCCATGATAGGCCTCATTCCTCCCCATCCGGACTCGTCGGCCATCGACTTCATGCCCCACGGCGGCATCACCACCGCCGCTATACCCGAGCTGCAGGCCGCCTATCCTAACCCCGCCAGCTTCAGCGTCACTCTCCCCTACTCTATCCAGAACACCGAAACTATGATTATCTACAATGTCGAAGGCAAAGTTATGGAGCAGCACACCCTGCGTCCCTCCGACAATCACATCAACATCAACGTCACCAATATGCCTGCCGGCATCTACACCTACCGCGTCGGCGGAGCCACTGGCAAATTCATCGTGCAATAGTGGAAACGACATAAAGAAAAGGGCTTCAATACTGAAGCCCTTTCTTTTTATCCCTTAATCTGAATGCAGAAGCCTTCGTCAATCAGCGGCTGCACCAAGGCTCGCATCTCGTCGGGCGAAAACTTCCTCAACCCCTGCATCGGTGTCGGCCGATCGATGGTGTACACCATCCATTCCCTCGGCCGCAGCAGCCTCACTATATCCAACATCCCGTCGATAACCTCCGGCTTCGACGAGTCAAAGTCATCTGAGCGCAGCATGCATGTCTGCAACACGAAATCGCCATTGAAAGCCTTCAGTGCCTCCACGACACGCTTCACATCATAGCCAGGCGCTGGCTGGTTGATAAGCTCCACCAGTTCATTTGTCGGGGCGTCAATCTTCATTATCGGGTTGTCCACCTTGCGCAAGGCCTCGAACACCGACGGTATGTGGACGCGTGTGGCGTTGCTCAACACCGACACCTTAGCCTTCGGGTAGTACTCGTTGCGCAGCCGCACCGTGTCGCCAATTATCTGCACAAAATCAGGGTTCAACGTAGGTTCGCCGTCACCGCTGAACGTTATGCTGTCCACAGGAGTACCTTCGGCAACGAGCCTTTTGAGCATACGCTCCAGGTCATTGCGCACCTTCTCCGCCGTCGGCAACACAGTGTCGTCACGTCCATCCTTGTTCCATCCACACTCGCAGTATATGCAGTCGAAATTGCATATCTTGCCCTTTTCCGGCAGCAGGTTGATACCCAGCGAGCTCCCCAGCCTGCGGCTGAAGATGGGCCCGAATACAGTCTCTTCACGTATCATATTCATTCATTTTACAACGGTAACGTCATCCTCTTCATAATTATTGTATTGTCAAATAAGAAAAAAGTCGTATCTTTGCACTCGAATTAAACGGCTCGCATTTATGGACACACTCTCACAGATAGCCCTTGTCTTCACTCCCGGACTTGGCAACACCGCCATACACCGACTCATCGAGCTATACCCCGACGTGGACATCTTCTCGCTCCCCCACTCCGAACTGAAGACCGCCTTCGGCACCCACAAAAACATCTATGAGAGCATCATCAACAAGAGTGCCTTCAAGCGTGCCGAAGAAGAGCTGCACTTCTGCGAGGACAACCACATACGCCCCCTCTTCTTCACCGAGCCCGACTACCCAGCCCGCCTCAACAGCCAGGACACCGACGACTGCCCTGCGCTGCTCTACTGCCTCGGCTCCGCCGACCTCAACCCCGAACGCGCGATATCCGTTGTAGGCACCCGCCGCGCCACCGCCATAGGACGCGACAACACCGACTACCTGATACATGAGCTGACGAGCTACCACACGCATATCATCAGCGGTCTCGCATATGGCATCGACTCAGCCGCCCACACCGCAGCCCTCGACCACGGACTGCCCACAGTGGCGGTCCTCGGCCACGGGCTCGACCAGATATACCCTGCCTCCAACCGGCCGCTCGCCAAGCGCATACTTGAAAACGGCGGCGCCCTTGTCACCGAATACCCGTCCGGCACAGCCATCAACCCACGCTATTTCCCCGCACGCAACCGCATCATCGCGGCCCTGTCCGACGCCACCGTCGTCGTCGAAGCCTCCGAGAAAGGCGGCGCACTCATCACCGCAGCCATCGCCGGCAGCTACCACCGCGAAGTCTTTGCCGTCCCCGGACGGCTGGGCGACACCTACTCCAAAGGTACCAACAACCTCATCGCCACCAACCGCGCCCTGATGGTGCGCAACGCACGCGACATAGCCTTCCAGCTCGGCTGGCCCATCGAAGGCGAGCAGCTGACACTGGGCGGCATGAACGCCGATGAGCCCCCATTGTCGCGCGATGAAAAGGCTGTTGTCGACCATCTATCGGCCAACGACCACCTAACCCTCGACGAGCTTTCCTCCCTCACCGGCTTCTCCCTCGCCAGAACCGCCTCCTTACTCTTCAACCTCGAGATGTCCAACCGCATCCACACCCTCCCAGGCCACTCTTACCAGCTCATCCGTCACTGACGTTTAAACGGCCAACCACACTTCCAACACAATATGGTCGACTCCATTTTAGTAAAATAATTTGGCAATATGGAAAAATGTGTGTACCTTTGCACTTAATTATTTAACATTAAAACCAAGGATTATGAAAGACATTATGCCTGTGAACGGACTGTTCGAGATGCCTGTGCTGCCTTATGAAAGATTAGGCGACATCATAAGCAAAGAGACACTCTCGTTCCACCACGGGAAGCATCTGAAAGCCTACGTTGACAACCTGAACAAACTTCTGCCAGGTAGCGGATTGGAGAATCTGCCGCTGAGTCAGGTGGTCTGCAAGTCGGAAGGAGGGTTGTTTAATAATGCGGGACAGGTGATGAACCACACGATGTATTTCGAGCAGTTCAGCGATCATCCCAAGTCGATGAGTACCAAGTTCGCATCACTTCTGGAACGCGACTTCGGCTCCGTAGAGGCCTTCAAGAAAGAGTTTGAGCAGAAGGGCGCCACATTGTTTGGTAGCGGCTGGGTATGGTTAAGTGCCGACAAAAATGGCAAGTTAGTCATCACACAGCAGAAGAATGCCGAAAATCCGGTCACCACGAGCCTCACCCCACTGCTGACATTCGACGTGTGGGAGCATGCCTATTACCTCGACTACCAAAACCGCCGCGCCGACTATCTGGCTGCTCTTTGGCAGATTGTCGACTGGCAGGTGGTGGAGGACCGCTTATGTTAGTTAAAACTTACGGTAGTGCAATAATAGGAGTCAACGCGCTGACAGTCACCGTAGAGGTGACTATCGGTGAAGGTATTGGCTTCTTTATGGTTGGGCTACCCGATAATGCCGTCAAGGAAAGTGCCCAGCGTATCTCGTCAGCCTTCGAGGAGTCTGGATTCAGAGTTCCCGGCAAACGCATTATTGTCAACCTTGCACCCGCAGACCTGAAAAAAGAAGGAACCGCTTACGACCTCACCATAGCCATCGGAGTCTTGGGGGCTCTTGGGAATGTGAAGACCGACGAGATGGAGCGGTATGTCATCATGGGCGAGCTCGGCCTGGATGGTTCACTACGGCCCATCAAAGGTGTACTGCCTATCGCTATCGAAGCACGTAAGCAGCAATTCAAGGGTATCATCGTGCCGGCGGAGAATGCCCGCGAGGCGGCCATCGTCAACAATATAGAGGTCTACGGCGCCAATACGTTGAAAGAAGTGGCCGACTTCTTGAACGGCGAAGGAACTATCGAGCAGACGGTGGTGGACACCCGTGCCGAATTCGCCCGTTCGCTGAACAACTACGAATACGACTTCGCCGACGTGAAAGGACAAGCCACCGTAAAGCGCTGCCTTGAGATTGCCGCCGCCGGTGGACACAACGCCATTATGATAGGCCCCCCGGGGAGCGGCAAGACCATGCTCGCCAAACGCATGCCGGGCATCCTGCCTCCGCTGACCCTCAGCGAATCCCTCGAGACAACGCAGATACATTCGGTGGCGGGCCTTATGCACAAGGAGGACTCCCTGATTGCCGTACGGCCTTTCCGTGCACCACATCACACCGTATCGGACGTTGCCTTGGTTGGAGGCGGAGCCAATCCCAAACCGGGCGAGATATCGCTGGCTCACAATGGGGTGCTTTTCCTTGATGAGCTGCCGGAGTTCAAACGCACTGTTCTCGAGGTGCTTCGCCAGCCAATGGAAGAGCGTCGCGTGACGATATCGAGAGCCAAAATGACAATCGACTATCCTGCATCATTTATGCTTATCGCCGCCATGAACCCCTGTCCCTGCGGCTATTACAACCACCCGACCATTCCCTGCACTTGTCCGCCAGGCTCCGTAAAGAGGTATTTAAACAAAATAAGCGGCCCATTGATGGACCGCATCGACCTTCATATTGAGACTTCACCTGTCCCAATCAGCCAGCTGAACAAAGTGGAACGGGGTGAAAGTAGTGAGGCCATCCGCACCCGTGTCATCGCCGCCCGTGCCATACAGACCGAGCGCTTCAAGAACACCGTTGGCGTCCATTGCAACGCTCAGATGGGCAGCAAACTCACACGGCAGTTCTGTGTTCTGACCGACGAGTGCCGAACCATTATGGAACAGGCAATGAACCGCTTGGGCCTCTCAGCACGTGCCTACGACCGCATCCTGCGTGTCGCCCGCACCATCGCCGACCTCGAAGCGGTGCCAGACATTCTGCCAATACACCTTCAGGAGGCCATCACATATCGCAGCTTAGACCGTGACAATTGGGGAAGATAAGCACGCTAACACGTCATTTCCCACCCATCGTCTCTCCGTCCCCCCTCCGTCCCCGCTCCGACTGTTCACCGGTTGTTTAACGGTTTTTTGTCAGAGAGACCTCGGAGAGGATCCGGAGAGGCCTCGGAGCGACATCTGGATTTATGAGCATGTTACCTGTAAATCTCAATCGTGTAGGTAAAGTTGTATTTCTCGCGCGGGGAGAGTCTGTGAATGTATTGGCGGCGGCTGATGTCGCCGGTGAAGCCGTATGGGTCGCAGATGCCGCACCAGGGCTCAAGGCAGACAAAAGGACAGCCATCCATGTGCGGTGCCCAGATGCCGTAGGCCTCCGCCTGCGGACATCTGACACCGAGCACGGGTATGCCCTCTTTGTCACATAGGACTGCCTCCGCCACCTGCCCGCCTTCGAACATCAAGGCGTCATGGGCGAAGGTGTCGGCTTTCAGCGGCATCTCGGATGGAATGCTTCGCGGCGAGTCCACCGGCACACGGTTGCCCTCTTTGAGGGCGGAAACAATCACTGGATTAACCGGATGTCCTTCGCCTTCGTGATAGCGGATATAGCCATGTATCTCGTCGGCAGCGTGATAATCGGGCAGCAGGAATCCAGGATGGGCACCAATCTGAAAGTATGCCTCCTTATCGTCGAGGTTCTCCACCGTCCAAACAACCTCCACATTGCTACCAGCAAGACGGTACTGCACCTCCAGACCCAAGCGATACGGATAGCTGGCGCTGAGGGCGCTCTCCTTCATCCGCAGACGGCCATCGCCCAGGTCCTCGAACTCTGTGTCGCGGGCGAAACCGTGCTGCTTCACTGGGTAAGTCTTCCCGTCGACGTGCAGTTCGTTATTGTAAGGCATCCCCACAGCAGGAAAGAGTATCGGTGCATGACGGTTCCAATATTGCGCATCGCCCGTCCACAGATACTCGCGGCCGCCTTTCACGAGGCTCACCAGTTCGGCGCCATGTTTACTCACCTCAATCGTTATGATATCATTGCAGAGTGTCATTCGTGTAGTGTTTTTGTTTTCCCTGATGTTATACGCTCATATCAGAAACACATCACATTGTAGGCGTTCTTTAGGTGCTTAATTTCGGTACCGTTAGCATTTGAAACAATACTGACAATGTCGAACCGCACATTCTCCTTGCGGCCATGTGTTCTGACATATTCGTTGGCTAGCCGGATAAGGTTGAGGCGTTTCTTATGGTCCACCGCCTCCTCGGGCTGCAATATGGTGTCGTATGCACGACTCTTCACCTCCACAATGACCAACTCGTCCCCATCCAGCGCGATAAGGTCAATCTCCAGATGTCCCCGACGATAGTTGTGTTCCA
>ONUE01000148.1 GCA_900320975.1 uncultured Bacteroidales bacterium
GTGCGCTGCTTCCGCGACGAGGACCTGCGCGCCGACCGTCAGCCGGAGTTCACGCAGATCGACTGCGAGATGAGCTTCGTGCATCAGGAGGATGTGCTCAATATGTTCGAGGGCCTCGCCAAGCACCTCTTCAAGGAGATGAAGGGCATCGAATTCGACAAGTTCCCACGCATGACCTGGCACGACGCCATGCGCCTCTACGGCTCCGATAAACCCGATATCCGCTTCGGTATGACATTCAAGGAGGTGACCGATGTGGTCAAGGGCCACGGCTTCGGCCTCTTCGACGGTAGCGAGCTGGTGGTGGGTATCGTGGCCGAAGGCTGCGCCGAATACACCCGCAAGCAGCTCGACGCTCTGACCGACTTCGTCAAGCGTCCGCAGGTGGGTGCCGGCGGCATGGTGTACATCAAATACAACGCCGACGGCAGCTTCAAGAGCAGCGTGGACAAGTTCTACGATGCCGCTGCGCTCAAGGCTATCGCCGACAAGATGGAAGCCAAGCCCGGCGACCTGATGCTGCTGCTCTGCGGTCCCGCTATGAAGACAGCTGGGCCTGCGCGACCCGCAGAAGTTCGCACCCCTCTGGGTCATCGACTTCCCGCTGCTGGAGTGGGACGACGAGACACAGCGCTTCTACGCCATGCATCACCCCTTCACGGCTCCCAAGCCAGAGGACGAGCCGCTGCTCGACGACCCCAGCCGCTGGGGCGACATACGCGCCAATGCCTATGATATCGTGATGAACGGCACCGAGGTGGGTGGCGGCAGCATACGTATCCACGACCGCACCCTGCAGAACAAGATGTTCCATACCCTCGGTTTCACCGACGAGAGCGCCGCCGCACAGTTCGGCTTCCTGATGGATGCCTTCACCTATGGTGCACCGCCACACGCCGGTCTCGCTTTCGGTTTCGACCGCCTCTGCTCCATTTTCGCCGGTGCCGACAGCATACGCGACTTCATCGCCTTCCCGAAGAACAACGCCGGCCGCGATGTGATGAGCCAGTCGCCGGCTCCCATAGCTCCTGAACAACTTGAAGAACTCCAGATAAAGCTCGATGTTAAGTAGTCTTATCAATTCAATGCGTCTCCGCACATTGCCCCTGTCTCTGGCAGGCGTGGTGTGCGGAGCCCTTTTGGCATGGCCTCATGCTGAGGCACGCATGCCGTTATGGACGCTGGTGACGCTCTTCCTTACCACTGTTTCGCTGCAGGTGCTCACCAACCTCAGCAACGAGCTGGGCGACCACCTCAGCGGTGTAGACGGCGAGGGTAGGGAAGGCCCCAACTACAGTATGGCTGACGGTGGCCTCACCGTGAAGCAGATGTGGCGTGCCATCAACGGCACCGTGGTGGCCTGCTGCGTGAGCGGCCTGGCTATGGTACTGGTGTCTGGCAGCCCTTGGTGGATGCTGCTGCTGGGAGCGGCGGCGATATGGGCGGCCACCCACTATACACTAGGCAAGAAGCCCTATGGCTATATCGGCCTCGGCGACCCCTTCGTCTTCATCTTTTTTGGCCTCGTGAGCGTGATGGGGGGCTATTTTGTGATAGCCCAAACGTTGGAATGGAACATACTGATACCAGCCTGCGCTATAGGCTTGTTGAGCGTGGCAGTGCTGAATGTCAACAATATCCG
This sequence comes from uncultured Bacteroidales bacterium, assembly GCA_900320975.1. Classification (GTDB taxonomy): domain Bacteria; phylum Bacteroidota; class Bacteroidia; order Bacteroidales; family P3; genus Colimorpha. The sequence goes on from ONUE01000148.1 coordinate 1,643, forward strand.
TGATATGGCCAGCGACAAGGGATTGCGCAAGACGATACCGTTGCGTATCGGGTCGCGTGCCGCCAAGTGTTACCAGACCGTATTGGTGCTCACCGGTGCCTCTTTGCTGTTTTTCAATCTCCCGTTCAAATGGTGGAATATCATACTGATGGCCATTATGATAGCTCATGTGGTTATTGTGTGGCGCAACGACGGGAAGAAGCTGGATCCTGCATTGCCGATACTGGTGATTACCACTTTCTTGTTCGGTTTGGCGTATGGCTTACAATTTTGACAAGATAGCCCGTACCTACGACCGCCTCAACCGTCTGATGACCTTCGGCCTCGACCGCTGTTGGCGCCGTCGTGCGGTAAGAGAACTCTCCACTCTCCACTCTCCACTCTCCACTCTTGACGTGGCCTGCGGCACCGGCGATATGGTCGTCGAGCTGGCGAAACAAGGATGCACTGTGACAGGAATAGACCTGAGCGATGAAATGCTTGCAATAGCAAGAAAGAAAACCGCGTCAGCCAATTCTCAATTCTCAATTCTCAATTCTCAATTCCAAAAGGCCAACGCCGAAGCGCTGCCGTTTGAAGACGAGACCTTCGACGCCGTCACCTGCGCCTTCGGAGTGCGCAACTTCGTGCATTTGGAGCAGGGTCTCAACGAGATGCTGCGTGTCCTCAAGCCCGGCGGCCGCATGGTGATACTCGAACTGGCGACACCCGATAGCGCCATCATACGCCCTTTCTACAACCTCTACACCAAGCATATCATCCCTTGGCTGGGCAAGTGTATCGCCGGCAACCGCGAGGCCTACACCTACCTTCCCGAAAGCATCGCCCGTTTCCCTAAAGGCGAGGATTTCCTCAAAATAATTCTCGATACTCAATCCTCAATTCTCAATTCTCAATTCTCAATTCTCAATTGCCGCCATCGGCGGCTAACTTTCGGCGTCTGCCGCCTGTATGTAGT
>ONUE01000016.1 GCA_900320975.1 uncultured Bacteroidales bacterium
ACACGGGCGATACTCGGCCACTTTCATGGCGTGAAGCTCGCCGAGCATGGTGATGACATCGACGGCGGTGCTGCCGATGCGTGTGGCTATACGCTTCTCATCGATGGGTACCGGCTCAGTGAGAAGGCCCGGGTACATGCGCATAAGTTTCTGGAGGAAGCCCCCGAGTCGTATGTGATTAACCTCGAAACGATAGATTTCGTCGCGTCCGGCAGGCACATAGAGGGTGGATGTGGTTTCCTCCAGATCGGGCAATGCTATGAGCCCCTCGCGCTCAAGAAAGGTGCAGGCGCTGTAGAACTCGCGCACAGAGAATGCATAGGTGTCGCAAATCTTCTCGAGGTCGAAGTCAAAACGCGCGTCAGCACCGCTACCCATAGGCAGGCGATAGTAGTTGCAGAGGGCGCGATAAGCATTGCGGATATACTTTACGGACGGGAAGTTGGTCTCATAGTTATTGATTAGGCGCGAGCGGTCTGAGGTGCCGAAGAGCAGGACTGCACGGGCTGGCATGCCATCGCGTCCTGCGCGCCCAGACTCCTGGTAGTAGGCCTCTATGGACTCGGGCACGTCGAGGTGCACTACAAGGCGCACGTCGGGCTTGTCGACGCCCATACCAAAAGCGGTGGTGGCCACCATAATCTGGCGCTGGCCCGACATCCAGAGCTGCTGACGGCGGTCACGCTCGGCAGTGGTGAGGCCGGCATGGTAGAACTCGGCAGCTATGCCATTGTCCACAAGGAGCGCAGCGGTGCGCTCGGCATTGCGGCGGCTGCGAGTGTAGACTATGCTGCTGCCGCCACCGACACTCATCATCTCAAGCAGGCGCGTGAACTTGTTGTCATCACGGATGACGGAATAGCTCAGGTTGGGGCGTACGAAATCGCCAGAAAAGGAGCGGAAATTCCGCATATTTAAACGTATGCGGATGTCATCGACCACGGTAGGCGTAGCGCTGGCGGTAAGGGCCATTAGGGGCACCTTGGGGTGGTAGTTGCGGATGTCGGCAATCTGCAGATAAGGCGGACGGAAGTCGTATCCCCACTGCGAGACACAGTGAGCCTCATCGACCGCGATGAAGCACACCTTCATCTGGCGGAAATACTCTATAAACTGGCGCTGACGCAGGCGCTCGGGCGACACGTATAGGAACTTGACATCACTGTAGAGGCTTCGGTTGAGAACAGCCAAGGCCTCGCTATTCTTCATGCCTGCCGTGATATATTCTGCCTTGATCTTCCTCGCCCTCAGGTGCGCAACCTGGTCTTTCATGAGCGCAATGAGCGGAGAGACGACAAGACAAAGCCCCTCCATCATCAGCGCGGGGAGCTGGTAACAGAGGGACTTGCCACCTCCTGTGGGTAGCAACACCAAGGTGTCGCTACCCGACAGGACGGAGTCTATTATCTCCTCCTGCAGGGGCCAGAAAGTGTCGTAGCCCCAGTACTGTTTCAGGAGGGTGTTTTTGTCGGGCATAGCCTAACGGAGCAAGGTGATAGTGCCCTTGCGGGAGCTGAGAGTGCCTTGCAGACATATACATAGGCGCCCTGCGGACAGGGGCTACCCTTGTAGGTGCCGTCCCACTCGAAAGCCGGGTCTTCGGACTCGAAGACAAGCAGACCCTCACGATTGTAGATATAGATGTGGAAGTACTCGTACTTGTTGATGGTAAAGAGCTTGAACTTGGCATTGACATCCTCGGTGCCGGGGGTGAATACCGTGGGCAACCAGGCGGTGAAGAGGTAGACCGGTATAGAGAAGGGGTAGACCACAGCACAGCCCAGTTCGTTAGCCGTAGTGAGCTCGACATACACCGAGTCTTCCTGTCCAGAATAGCCCTCCTCGAAGGTGTGCATCAAGGACTGATCGGTATTGGTCTCGCCGTCGGAGAAGCGCCACTGCGTGGTCACGCCATGAGGCGACGTGTTGGTGAGGACCACGGTGGGATCGTCGGAGTCGATGTAATTGGGTGAGATGTTGACACGCGGGACGGGGTAAGGCACTACGCTAATGGTGGTCTTGAGGGGCTGGGCATCGCAGTTGTTGGAGCCGTGGCCTATCATGGTGTATTCAGTGGTTGTACTCGGGAGGACAATCATAGTGTCGCCGTCGCCAATGGAGGTCGAGCCTGCCTTCCATGAATAGTGGTCTGCCATGGTGCCTATCAACCAGACGGTGTCACCGGGGCAAATCTTGCCGTATGGCGGGAATACCGCAAGCTTAGGCTGCACATAGTATGCATAGGCGCTGTCCCATGCCACGCAGTTCTGGGGGCTGGTAACCTTGATATAGTACTTGGAAGTGTCGGCATAGGGCACCACACGCAGACGGTCGCCAGCAGGCAGGTCACCAGAGACATAGCCATAAGTCAAGGACCACTGGTAGGTGCAACCATCAACGCCCACAGTATGCACTCGTGCATCGGTGAGACTGCCCTCGCAGACGATGTTATCGCCTGTGATTTCCAACTCGGGGTGTACAAATACGGCCACAGTGTCATAGGCAATGGTGTTACACCACACAGTATCATTGTTGTTGTAGGGGTCAAGATAGTAGAGACCATTCCAATCGGTGAGCTCTATAGGCTCAATAGAATGGGAGAAGCCGCGCAATTGGGCAACCTCTTCAGAGAGGTCACCTTCTATAACAACAAGCGATCCATCAGGCATACTATCAAAGTTAAGGTTCTGCAGCGGGCCATCATAAGTCTCGCTGAGGAAGCGCCAACGACGACGCAGCACGTCTTGTGTGGTGTCGACGAGGGTGGTCTGCGCTGCGTCACACAGCACACGCTGGGATATCGTCATGCCGGTACGCGGAGAATAGATTGGGCGCACAGGATAGATGGCCTCTGAGTAGCATGTGGTGTCTGTGGTATTGGTACGCACAAGCACATAGCGCAAAGCTTTGCTTTTTGGCAAATAGTTGGCACTGTCGCCAATAATGACGGTGTCTGGTTCTCCGAAAGCCTCCTCGTTGTTATAGAACGACCATTTGGTGGTGGAGTCAACCACAAGACTCGGGTCGCCAGGAACGAAGCTCTGGTTCCACAAGCGCACGGTACCATCACACAAGGGGAGTGAATCTATCTGCATCAGTGGCTTGGTATTGGTCACATTGATATACAGGCTTGTCTGGAATGGCTTGCTGGGGTCGAGAGCCGAGGTCATACGGCAACGGAAGACCTGTACATTGCCCATAGAATCGGCACTGGCAGGGATATTAGGAATCTTGCCAGCATTAGGTCGGTAGAGAATACGGAAGTCGTCTGCCTGGACGTGATAGTCGCAGTAGTGCACGGTGTCGCGACGGGAGCCGGTGACGAAGATGGAGTCTTCAGGACCCACGGCAGGCTGTCCGGCAACACGCGGAGTCCCTTCAGGCATGGTAAGGGTACGGAAGGTGAAATAGTCATCCTCGTGGCCCGGATCGAGGCGGATAACAGGATAGCTCTTGCCGTATTCCGAAGCACTCCACTCGTAACGCAACATACCACGCGGAGCGGAAAGCACAGTCACGTCGGTGCTTCTACCAGCAGGACAACCGGAGGTCTTCATATCCATCTCGCGGCATTCGCCCGCGATATAGGCCCATGCGGGATGGTAGGATGCACAGCAGTCACTGATGGAGATATGGATGCGAAGGTTCTCGTAAAGGTGGTTGCTAAGGTTGAGCACAACCTTGGTCCAATCCTTGAACTTCACACCATCGTACGACGAGGTGCTATTGTTATTGTGCCAGCCTTTCGTGCTGTAGCTTGACTCAACAGGCATATTGCTGGCAATAGTGATAGCGTATACCAATGTATCCGAAAGAGCCACCCAGTTGCCCGCCGCATTCTGGTGTTCGACAGCAATAAGGAATGCCGGATTGCAATCGACATCATGCGTGGGAGCCGTAACGACAACCGCGTAATAAATCATAAGCAGGGCATTCTGCGAATTAGGCCTGATATGATAATACAGGGCTGTAGCGCCAGTATTTCCTCCTTCTGCGCAGTCGTCACCGACGCGTATGGAAGTGGAAAGCGTGGTGTTGACTATAAGACCCGTTGTGTCATAGGTATTGAATTCCCTATTGGGCACAAATGGCAGGTGATAAATACCATCGGTACCTTTTGTATTCGGGTCGCGGTTGCGCGGACATCCCGATACAGCAGCCTGAGTGTTCGTATCCATGATACAAAAGATGCGGTCATGCTCCGGCAGCGGAGACAAACTGCTGAAGGTTTGGCAACCAGGCGTAGTTGTAGTCATCATCTGGCCGGCGGTGTAGGAAGTGTTCCAGTTAATGCCCGACCAGCTTGCCTGAGTTGTGCACGTATTAACATGAGGTGCGCTCTTGGGGCTGTCCGGACCGCCGGCACCCATATACTTGAAGTCTGGACTACCGGTGGAGAAGCTCGTCGGGTTGTTCCAACCCGGGCAAGCCGTACGCTGACTCCACTGGGCAGTGGCGACGCCGCTCAACATCAACGTGAGCGAAAGCGTCATAATGACCGATAAAATGTTTTTGCGCTTCATAGCACTATGGTTATTTAGTTATTATTCTGTTTTTTACACTCTTCATTTGCACAATTCCAATCTACAAAGATACGTTTTTTCCATAAACCCTGCAAGATTTGTTTTCACTGTGTAGACGCGCAACTTGCCATTTGGTTACAACAAACAGCAAAAAAAATAAAAAAAAAAACGAATGGCACCACATATCAGTGATGCCATTCGCAGTGTATACCTTGTAGTTAGGCGATTATTTGTCTTCCTTCAGTTTCTGGAAGATGTCGAGGTCGCCAAGGGTGGTTTTCTCCAGATTGTCGTTGATCTGCTTCACAGTCTTCTTGGTGGCGCGCTCGCGGCTGTCGCCTTCACTGCGGCTGCTGCTGTCGGTGCCCTCCTGGAAGGTGCGGGTGTGGCTGACGATAATCTTCTTGCTGTCCTTGTTGAACTCGATGACCTTGAAGTCGAGGGTCTCGCCGTTCTTGGCCTTGCTCTTGTCCTCCCTTGTCGTTCATGTTGACGATCTTGCCCTGGTGCACGCTACCCACGGTGAAGAGGGTCTCGTAGACATCCCAAGGATTCTCCTCGAGCTGCTTGTGACCGAGGCTGAGACGACGGTTCTCGGCATCGACTTCGAGGACGACGACGTCAATCTTCTCACCAATCTTGGTAAACTCGGCGGGGTGTTTGATCTTCTTGCTCCAGCTGAGGTCGCTGATGTGGATAAGACCGTCAACACCTTCCTCGAGCTCGACAAAGATGCCGAAGTTGGTGAAGTTGCGCACGGTGGCGGTGTGCTTGCTGCCGACAGGATACTTCTCGGCGATGGCGAGCCAGGGATCCGGCATGAGCTGGCGGATGCCGAGGCTCATCTTGCGGTTCTCACGGTCGAGGTTAAGGACAACGGCCTCCACCTCGTCGCCAACCTTCAGGAAGTCCTGAGCGCTGCGCAGGTGCTGGCTCCAGCTCATCTCGCTGACGTGGATGAGACCCTCGACGCCAGGCATGACCTCGACAAAGGCACCGTAGTCGGCGATGACGACGACTTTACCCTTGATGTGGTCACCCTCTTTGAGGTTAGGATCGAGAGCATCCCAGGGGTGAGGAGTGAGCTGCTTGAGACCGAGGGCGATGCGGCGCTTGGCCTCGTCGAAGTCGAGAATGACGACGTTGATCTTCTGATCGAGCTGGACAATCTCTTCGGGGTGGTTGATGCGGCCCCAGCTGAGGTCGGTGATGTGGATGAGACCATCCACGCCGCCGAGGTCGACGAAGACGCCATAGCTGGTGATGTTCTTGACGACACCTTCCAGCACCTGACCCTTCTCGAGGTGGCTGATGATTTCGGCCTTCTGAGCCTCGATCTCGTCCTCGATGAGAGCCTTGTGGCTAACAACGACATTCTTGTATTCGTGGTTGATTTTGACAACTTTGAACTCCATCTGCTTGTCGACGTACACATCGTAGTCGCGGATGGGCTTGACATCGATCTGGCTGCCGGGCAGGAAGGCCTCGATGTTCTCGAAGACGGTGACGATGAGACCGCCTTTGGTGCGGCTCTTGACGTAACCGGTGATGATTTCCTGGCTTTCGTAGGCCTGGTTGACACGCTCCCAGCTCTTCAGGATGCGGGCTTTCTTGTGGCTGAGCATAAGCTGGCCGTTGGCATCCTCCTGGCTCTCGACGTAGACCTCAATCTTATCGCCGGGCTTCAGGTCGGGATTGTAGCGCACCTCGGCGGTGGGGATGACGCCGTCGCTCTTGGCGCCGACATTAACAACAACTTCGCGGTCGTTGATGGAGACGATGGTACCCTCGATGACTTCCTGCTCGGTGAACGAGTTGAAGCTCTGCTCGTAAGCGTCGTTGTTGGCACCAGCCTCTTGCTGTTTGATTTTACCGGCCTTCTCGTCGACGGCGTTCCAGTCGAAATCAGCCAGCGGTTGCACATTCTTGTAGTCCATGTGTGTGGATTCTTTTTGTTTTTGTGTGCCTCCTGCCATGGGCACGGGTTTGACTTTTATTATATAACTCAATGTCTTGCACGACGTTGGCAGGCCACGCGGCGAAACATCGAAGTTGCAAAGATACAACTTTTTTACAATATACAGAAACTTTTTCTCGCTACCGGAACTTATACCTTTCCTATCTACGTACCCTCTCCGTACCCCCTCCGACCCCGCTCCGACTAAAAACCGTTAAACAACCGGTGAACAGTCGGAGCGGGGACGGAGGGGGGACGGAGAGGGGACGGACCGGCCGGGTCGAAAAAAAACAAAAATAATGCTTCTTTTTTACTCGACGGCGGCGGCTATCTCGGCAGCGAGTGCGCTGAGCTCCTCGGGGGTCATCTCCACGTGGTGCAAGAAGCTGAGGTCGCCTGGCTTGTTGAGCGGCACAAGGTGGATGTGAGTGTGGGGCACATCGATGCCCACCACAGCCTCACCGACCTTGATGCAGGGACAAACCTTCTTGAGACCCTTGGCGACGCGCTTGGCGAAGAGGTGCAGCTCGCAGAAGAGCTCGTCGTCGAGGTCGAAGATGTAGTCAACCTCTTTCTTGGGGATGCACAGCACGTGGCCGCGGACGATGGGGTTGACGTCGAGGAAAGCCAGGCAGTTGTCGGTCTCGGCGACGCGATAGCACGGTATCTCGCCCGCAACGATTTTGCTAAAAATGCTTGCCATGATTATCGTTCTATTTTGGTGAGTTCGAAAGTCATCTTACCGGCGGGGACATTGACCTCGACGATATCGCCCACCTTATGGCCGAGGAAAGCCGAAGCGAAAGGCGAAGTGATGCTGATCTTGCCTTGCTTGAGGTTAGCCTCGCTCTCAGGCACTATGGTGTAGCGCTGAGTGGCCTTGTTCTTGGTGTTGCGGATAGTGATGATCGAGAGCAGGAGCACCTTGGAGGTATCTATCTTGCTCTCATCGAGCAGACGTGCGTTGGCCACGAGCTCCTGAAGCTTGGAGATACGAGCCTCGAGGTGTCCCTGAGCCTCCTTGGCGGCATCATACTCGGCATTCTCGGACAGGTCGCCCTTGTCGCGAGCCTCGGCGATGGCTGCGGAAGCAGCAGGACGCTCCACAACAATGAGGTGATGCAGTTCGTCTTTCAGCTTTTGAAGACCCTCTTCACTGTAATATTTTATCTCTGACATATTGTTATGTGTTTTTTCAGACGTTTAAAAAGTGGGAAAGGCTTACAGGAAAGCCTTTCCCATCATTGTGCTATGTCTCTCTGTCTCTTTAGAAGCGGAAGCTGGCGCCAATGGCATGGGTGCCTTTGAGGGGAGCTGCCGTACGATAAGAGTAATCAAGGGTTAAACCAAGGTTGGAGTCTTCCTTCTTGTTCAGCGGGACGTCAACCGAGGCACCGGCGCAAATACCAGTGTTTGCTGTAGCGGCATCGCCAGTCAACAAGCCATTCTGGAAGACGTAACCGGCACGGAGCTGTACGATATTAAGAAGGCCGTACTCAAGACCCAGGGCGAAGTTATCGCGCAGGAATGCGTTGGAGGTGAAGCTACCTGCCACGGTTAAGCGCTGATCCCACTTATCGAAGAGGAAGTCGTAGGAGATACCGATGTTCAAGCAGGTGGGAAGCTCCATTTCCATGGCGCGAGTCTCAACGGTGAAATCGTTGCCGGCATTGTTAATCATAGTCAGCGAGTGGCCAGAGCCGCCGAACTTCATCGAGGGACCCCAGTTCTTGAGGCTGATACCGAACTTCAACTCATCGTTCTCACCAGTGACATACTGGATACCGGCGTCGATAGCGAAACCGGAGCCGGAGATGTCGGCGGTGCTCTCCGTTGCCAGCTTGAAGACAACGCCACCATGAATGGTGTTGGTGAAGCTGTGAGCGTAGGCAACATTGATGTTCATGTAGCTCGGAGCGAAGGTGCCGTTAACACCGGGCTCGGGGCTGTCATAGGTGGTGACGGGGAGGTCACCGAAACCTATGGTCATTACATAGACACCAAGTACACCGGACTCGAAAACGCGCACGCCGAGACCGAAGCTATTGATGGAGGCACCACTGTTGAAGCCCGACTTGCCACCGTAAAGGATGGTATTGGTGTAGGCCACCTCGATGTTTTTGACGAATGCCAGACCAGCGGTATTGCTGAACATGGCGTCGATACCGCGCACGTTGGAGATGTTCACTCCACCCCAACCGGTGCTGCGTGCCCACGGGTTGATAAGAAGCTCGGAGGCACCTGCAGTTCCGCGACGTTCGTCGTTACCAGCCATGGCTGACTGGGCCGACATGGCCGTCAGTATCACAACTACTGCAAATATCTTTAATACTCTATTCATGTCTGTGATTTTTTTGAGGTTTCTTACACGGTTAGAAATTGAATGAGTTCAAGTCAACAGGACGCATGGTGCCGAACCACTTGATGACCTTCTCACCAATACCCGGGACGGACACATGGATAAGATACATACCGCCAGCGATGGGAATACCGTTGTGGTTGTGGAGATCCCAGTCGACACTGGTATTCTCTGCAGTATGGCCGTTGTTCGACAGGTCGCGCGAAATGGCGGTGGGGCCAATGGTGCGGACAAGAGTTCCGTCGACAGTGTAAATCTTGATAGTACAACCCTTCTTAACGCCATCCTCCTCACCGGTGGGCAGGTTGATGATGCGCACCTTGGTCTCCAGCTGACTGGAGGTCTCGTAGTTGGAGTAGCTGTAATAGGGGTTCGGGACTACCGTGATAAGGTTCAGCAGAGAGTCGGCATACCGCTTCTTGTCATCGCCATTGACGGCGAGATTCTCGAGCACAGCGTCGGAAGCAGTCAGCGAGAACTGGTAGGCCGGCATATTGCTGTTGAGGTTAGGCAGACCACAATTTATATTCGAAGTAGCGTTGGGGCCCATGTAACGACCGTAAGGCGTACGGATGTCAATGTCAACAGTGACATCGGTAGGAATACCGTCGGAGGCGCAACCGGCGTTCTTGGCGGAATTGTGGCCAGGATAGTTGAAGGTGTAGCGAGAAGAGACCAGCGGCATGTTGACCCAAGCGACCGATGCATAGAGCATGGCGATGGAGTCACGCACGGGATTCAAGTTGGTCTGCTCGTCGGAGATGACACCGTGCCACAGATAAGGCATACCGTTGGTGACATCGACAGAGTCCATAAGGTGCTTGACAGAACCGAGCATCTTCATAGCCCAGCGACCAGCATCGTAGGACGGAGTGCGGTAGCGCAGCACCTGAGTCCAACTGATAGTACCATTCTTACCCATATTGTGGAAAGGCTGGTTGCAAGCGTTGAGGACATAGATGAAGTGACGACCGCCAAAGACGTAGTCCTGCGTTCCGTCGACAGTGGTATAACTGGGGTTCCAGATCATATCGCGGCCATTGTGCTGCACATAGCGGGAATCCTCACCGAACATGATGTTCAGTCGCTCGCCGGTAACAGTGTTGATGGCGTAGCCTGGGAACCAACCCATACCGTACTCGGAGATATAAGCGGGACTGCCCGGATTGGTAAGGTCTGCAGCAGTGGCGGCACCGACAAGAGTATCGCCAAGTTTGTTGACAGACTTGTGAGCACGGGCACTGAACTTACGAGCCTCGCCCTCGGCCTGCGTGTAGTCGTCGCACATCTCGATAACCGGGCAACGGGTCCACTTGGTGGTATCGGCCGTAAAGACTATACGAACACTGGGAAGCTGCGAAAGGTCATTGTAGAACAGCGACTGGTTGGCGCTATAATCCATGAGTCTGCGCTTGTACGACAGAATCTTGGCGGGTCTAAACTCGGCGTATCCACGACGGCCAGGAACCAAAGCCTGCATACTGTCGATGAGTTTCTGCGAAGGCATGTAGTACGAGAAGTTGAAGCCCGGGTGATACGGCATGGTGGAGACCAAACCATAAGGAGACCAGAGGCCACTTACCACGCCCTCGAACTGCTCTTCTTTATCGATAGAGAGCTTCGACGAGGTGCTGTGAATCTCATCAACATGAACTCTGTAGTAGTCATCGTCAAGGAAAGGCTCCGAAAGCGAGATCTCATTGGTGTTACCGGTGAAGAGACCAGCCTCGTTGGAGTGCTGTGCACCAGAACGGATCCAGTTGGTGAGGGCGGAGTTGTCATTATCGGGCAGACCGCTAAGCCACTGGTAATTCTCGTTAGCAAACGACATCTTGGACGAGAGCAGAGCACCAGTCTTTACGAAACCATTGTACAGAGGATTGGTGCCAAGGTCGGTGGCCGACGGATCGGGATTGACCAGAGACACTGCAATACCAAGATCGAGGAAGAGCTGCTCGTTATAACGAGAGATTGAGAAGTCGGACCATACAATATTAGTGTCGATAAGAACACCGTTGTAATGGATGGGGATAGTACCGCCGTCGGCACGAACTATAAACCAACGAGTGCCATTGTAAACACCCTTCGTGGTATCGTTAGGCTGACCAGGAACAATATGGCCTTCGCTATCGTACACACCGTTCCAGAAGAAGATGTTGTACTGACCTTCCTTAACCTTGAGGGGGTCGATGACGCGGACATTGATAGGACCATAGTTCTCCTGGTACTGAGGATTGGCAATAATGCAGGGGGTCTGCATATAGGACTTGTCAACCGTACCATTTGCATTTACATCGCTAACGAAGAGGCCAGGAGCCTTGGCGGAAGCGCCAGGAGCACCCATGAGGTTGGTGATCGATGCATCGGTAAGACGCAGCGAATAGCCACCGTTACCGTAACCTTCAAGACGAGTAACATTGGGGCACATACCAAATTCGGACTGAGGTATCTTACCACCGTCCTCGGCTATGGGGTTGTGCGGGATAACAGTGATAGGAGTGATGCTACCACCACGCTCGTTCATACGACCAGCGAGGTAGGGCGTCATCTGACCATCAAGCTTGGTTCCATCCAACTGGGAGTATTCCTTAAAGCGGTTGTGAGCGTAAGCAACAGCGATATAATAGTATTCGCGGTTGTTGACCAAGTTAGTGTTGGTTCCGGTAGCGAACATATCGCGGGTGATACGGAAAGCGTGCTGAATACCGGCATTGGCACCGTCAACCATAACGCTACCGACGATAATACCATCCTCGTTCTTGTAGTTCACGAGTTTGGAGATAGCCTGGTTATTGCTGCCGCTTGCACTATCGTAGTAGTTCTCGAGGTCACACTGGGCAACCTGACGAGCCTTGCTGTAATCGCGGATATCGGCGATGGAGGCGTTAGCATCAACAAGCTGGAATATCTGGTAGCCTTCAAACTTGTAGCTGCGCTCATCCTTAGTGTAGTCAACCGTAATGGTGGTATCACGCGGATAGAGAGTGCCATTGTAACGGGTACCTGCGGCGATGAAGAGAGGATAGCTCTTCATAATGGCAGGATCCTCTTCGTCATATTTCTCACCATAGTTATTCGACTCGGGGTTCTCATAGGTGATATAGAGGATAATCTCGTTGTTGAGTTCCTGAGCGGTGAGCGTAGGAGCATCGGGACCATCAAGAACCTTGAAGCAGTTCTCGAAGAGAGCCTGGCAAACATCATCAATCTGACGGAGCAGCAACACAGAAGACCACTGGTCTCCAGAGGCTGCCTTTGCCCAAGGAATACCAACAGTGATGTAGTTCAATGCACCGGGCTTCAAGGTGAAGGGGCCTGCAGACTGCATGAAACGGCGGTCATCGGGAGGGTTATTCTCCATCTCATACTCGGTCCAGTGGTTCTCGTATTGACCGGGGTCAACACCGTCAGTACCCCAACGCCACGGGTCAGTATCGCCAGGGAACATAAAGTCGCACTCAACACCACTGGCATCAAGACCCATGTTACCATAAGTCATGCGCGTGTTGTCGCGCCAGAAACCACGCAAGTAGTTGTAATAGTCGACAGCCTTGGAAGGCTCGGCATTACGACCGGAACCGCTGTTCAGGTAATACACGAAACGACGCATACCGAAACGCTCATCGTCGACAATGTTGTTACCAAAGTTAACACCATTGATGGCGCAGTTGCCAACAGCATCGCCAGGTACGAAATACCAGCTCTTATAACCATCATCGGCAGCATTCAAGAAACCATCAGCATCATCGGTGATGGCAATAGTGTCATACGTGCCGTCGGGCAAAAGATAGCGGCTCAGGCGCTGCTTCAGAGAAGCGCTACCATTGGACAGAATCCAAGGAATGTTAATCTTGGGGTTATCCTTACCATCGGGATCCATATACGGGCCCTGGAAGAAGTCTATACCAACTGCAGGGGGGATGCCGTTATAGCTACCAGCACCGGCGAGGTCAGTTTTAGTACCATTGTAGCAGTAGCCAAGACCACGGCGCACATCGCAACCGACATAGTCGTCTTTTGCATTACCGAGGTCCGGATCAACCCACTGGCTGAAGTAGGTCTCACGGAGTTCATAAGTCGAGCGGTTAATAATCTCATACGAATAGAAGGTCATGTTGTTGATCTCGTCATTGGTGGCGAAAGCAAAAGCCTGGGCACGAATTTCAAGACCGATAGGCAGACCACCGGATTCGGTATGTGTGTTACCCATATCATTGAAGACCCACCAAATGGTCTGGTCACCCTTCAACACCTGGTCGGAAAGAAGACCACCAGAAACTATACCTGCATCATCCTCCATGGTGGGGAGAACATGGTTAGTATAGTCGCTACCCCATTTGGCTTTCAGAGTACGGGGGCAGAGGTTATTGTCAAAATCGTAGTAAGGATAGTCGCCGTTTGCAGGATTATACTCCAAGTCGCCATCGGCATCATAGAAAGGTGCAAGGAAACTTGTGAGGTCATCGCCCTCGCCCTTAGCAGGCCAGTTGGCGATAACGTCGGTTATATCCTCCTGAAGATGGTCGGGATTAACGAGCGTCACACGGTTGCCTGTATCATAGGAGAAATGGGACTTGAGTGCAAGCACTTCTGCCTTGGTAATGATCCAGTGCTTATCATAAGCATTGCAGACCGGCAAGTCGGTTGAAGCAGTACCGTTAATTTTGATGGGGCCCGGCCAATAGTCGTCACCTTCCGAACCGAAACGCAGAGCGGCAAGACGCAACTGGTCGTTAACATCCGTACCACCAATCCAAAGAGCAGCGCAGTACAGAGGGCTGGCATTGCCGCTCTTCGGCACAAAATACTTGGTAATACTGCCGTCGAACCACATGTTGCCATAGCCGTTAATCTGAGCACGTACATTGTTGATGTTAAGCTCTGCCGTACTTTGGGCGCGCTTACAAACCGCAGCCTTGGTTTGTACGCTGGCATTCTTCGAATTGGTCTTCTTGCACTCAGTACATTCACGAGCCATCACTGTGCCTGAGAAAGATACCAGCAACAAGGATACCAATAGTAGTTTGTTGTATATACTTTTCATCTTAATATTTTTTTTCACGTTACATTAGAAATTGTAAGACAGAGACAGTCTGATAGTACGCGGCGATGAGTATTTCCACGTAACGTTGCTCAGACTGATAGCATAAAGCTCACGGTAGGCAGTCGGGTCAAGTTCGTTGTTGATGGCAACCTGGGTTTCGGGGTCGGTCAAATAACCATCGTCCTCAGGATTACCTGTAACTTTGAAGACATCAACAACGTTGCGGATATTGAAGAGGTTGTTGATCGTGACAGCAACATTTAAGGCTGTTTCTCTCTTACCAACCTTGATAGGCCAAGTCTTGTCAGCAACCACGTTGAAGTAGAAGCCCCAAGGCAGGCGAGCACCACGATAACTACCAACGATGGTAGGACGGGTGTAGGAATATGCACGTGTGTAGGGACGGCCAGACTGTGCAACAGCCATGAAGTTGATACCGAAGTTCTCGAGGAGCTTGACCTCTTTCTTACGTTTCTCGCCAGTCTCCTTGTCGGTGACTACGCGGGTAATGGTGGGGCCATTGTACTTGGCACCGCTTGCATAACGGAAGTCAACATTGGCTTTGAACTCATGGCGACGGTCATCGCTAATGGGGTTGAGCATCTTCAAGGTGGTGTAACCTTCCTTGATGAGCTCGGTCATAGTAGTGGTGGACAGACCGGTACCTTCAGCGTACTGGAGGGTATAGTTGGCATTGATACGCACGTTCTTCGTCTGACGAAGGTCGTAGGCCAAGGTGATACCTTTAATAGTACGGAAGTCCTTGTTATCATAGCTGTAGTAGTTAGTGTTGGGGTCAGCACCAGCATACTGAACCAGCTGAATCAGATCTCGAGTCTCTTTGTAGTATGCCGAAGCACTGACTGCCGAAGACTGGTTAAGAGCCTGCTGGAAACCTAATTCGTAGTTGGTGATACGCTCAGGCTTCAGGTTGGGGTTAGTGATGGAAGAAATCTGGCTCATGTAGAGGTAGCTCAAATAGTTTGCCGACCAGCCCGAAGAAGGACGGCGGGCAATAATGTCATAACTGGCCTTGAACTGCGACTTATCACCAATGGGGAAGGAGAAAGCGATACGAGGCATGGCAACAATCTGCGGTTTGTAGCGCTCGAAGACGCCATCGACATGCACCTTACCTTCAGTCACGGTCTTCTGTCCAACAGCGGTACGATAAGGAGTCGGCTTACCGGAGATACCACTCACGCTGTTCGGCGAAGCAACCTGCGTACCGGTAGCGTCGTACCAGTTACCATTCTGGTCACGGTAACCCTTAATGGTGGGCAGCGAACGGTTGGTCTCGTCCGGCACAAAGTCCACATAGGGCACCCAGTTGTCCTCAGCACCAGAATAAATGGCATTGGTAGTCATATTGGTACCATTGGCGACGCGCTCACGCAACTGGCCGACAGTGTAGGATTCGTACAACAGATAGGGGTCTTTCAAAACGTACTGGTTGCCGTCGAAATAATCGACACGCACACCGACGTTGAAGATAAGGTCTTGGAAGTAGAACTTATCCTGGATATAACCGGCCATATAGATGGGCGAGAATGACGGCAGATTCATATACTTGCTGTCACCAGGGTTGAAGAACTCTTCAAGCGACCAGTTGGCACCGTTGTATTTCTTACCAGTATGATCATAACCGACATAAGACACATAGGGGTTACCGCTATTGATAAGCTCGTTAGCGGAGAACATCTCTATACCGCCAGCCTCGACAAAGTCTTCGGGCGCATAGCGGTCGATATCTATCCAAGCGCGTGAAGGATCAGTACCATCATTACCGATCAAGCCCTTATTCGTGAGGTACTCACGGAAAGCGGCATCGAACGGAGTCTGCTGCGAAGCATCGAGACGACGGTTGTAATCCACATAGAGCTGCGAACCGACACGTCTGTAGATGGGGTTGTCAAGATCGAGCTGAAGGATGTGGCGGTTGGCGTTCTGGCGCATAAGAGTCCAGAGGCCATAAGCGCTCAAACTATAGGACGACTCCCAGAGCTGGTCGTATTGGAAACCGATCTCAATTTCATGGCCAAGCACATCGGCAGAAGCCTTTGCTGCCAAATAGAGAGCGTCGCTCTGCGACAACTGGTATGTACCACCCTGCGTACCAACATTGGAGAGCAGGCCATAGATATTTCCGGGGGAGTCACCGTTGTACAGACCGTAGTACTGCTGGATATACTCCTTCATGGTGAGGTAAGGACGAATATCGCTAAACTCTTCGCTCTTGAACAACTGCTCGTTGTACTGCGAAAGAATGGGGTTATATTCAGAACCGCTCACATAAGTAACATTGTCATTCCAGTTATTCTGAACCAAGGCAGTGCGGGTCACACCATTATAGTTAATAACTTTCTCTTCGTACGTACGTTCTTTCTCTGTGATAAACTTACCTATATAACCATACTTGAAAACATCATCAATCGTCTTGCCATAGTTCTCGTTATATGCCTTCGCCGTGCTGCGCTGCACCATACCGGTGAGGTTATACATCACGTTCTTGATGGGCGAAGAGGCTTTGGCTTCATCCTCGTTGGTGACTTCGGGGTCGCGGAAACGCTGAGTGAAGTCAACCGTCAAGCCCATGTTCATACCCTCGGAAACCGTAGAACCGGAGAGGGGCATGCAGAGAGGCGAGAGGGTAGCGCTGGGCGAATGGCTTGCGCTGAACTCACCGGTGAGGGTCAGTGTGGCGTAATCCGAGAAGCGGAAGTCCAAAGCGCCCTCCATGGCGACACCATAGTACTGCAAGTCGGGAACACGCGATGCGTCACCGTTGAAGTCCTTTTTCGAGAGACGGGTAATCTCATGGAAATCGCTGGCGCGCAAACTTGTCTCACCAGTGTAACGGACAGCGCCGGTCACCGGGTCGTACGTGAGAGGCTTATCCTCAATCATACGGACCTTATCGTCGTTAACGATCTGGTAGCGATATCCTTTCGCACGGTAGAACGGCGACTTCTCATAAGTAGCCTGACCGGTCAAACGGAAGCCCACCAGTGTACGCTCCAGCGAGGAACCGTCACTATTCTTGATGTTCTTCTTGATAACAGGACCGGTGAGGTACACCATGAACGTGTTGTACAGACGGTAGTCCAGATAACCTTCCCAGCGCACCATGCCCTTGAACTGGCTCGTTGGCGGCTTGAGGGTGATAATCTGGGTACCACCGATAGCTTCACCGATGCTGGCGGGCGTACCACCAAGAATAACCTGGATTTCGGCGATAGCGTCCTTCGGCACGTTGACCGAGGTACGTTTACGCACATTACCCTGCATGGTGACCATGCCGCTCTCACCACGAGCCGAGCCGGTACCGCCATCGGAGTATCCCACACCACCCACGGCGGCGACGATGCTCTCGACGGAGTTACCAGGCATACGGGCGATATCATCGCTCGACAGGCGCTGGCCACTTTCGGCAGTACCTATCTCGATGACAGGCACCTTCTCCTCAACAATCTCGACGGCGTCAAGCACGGTGGCCGACGGGTTCAGTTCCACGTCGACGATAGTGAAACCAGATGCCGTAACGTTGATACCGGTACGAACATAGGTCGCATAGCCGACGAACTTGACTTCAAGGTCATACTTGCCGACGGGCAGCGGCTTGATGGTGTAAATACCATCGAAGTCGGTAACACCGACAAGCACCTGTTTGCCATCTTGCTTGGCAATCACATTGACGAAAGGCATCGGCTCTTTTGACTTGGCGTCAATGACCGTACCCTTCATCGTGCCCTGTGCCAAAGCGGTCACTTCCGCTAAAAGCAAGAGTCCGAGTGTCAGTAGTACTTTTCTAAACATTCTCATACGTTTACATGTATAGATATTATTGATTTTATTAACTTTCCGCATTGATGTATTTGTTGTTCAACAGAGTCTGGTAGATTACTGCCTGACGCAGGTCGAATGCCGGTGCCACCGGCTGTTCTTCCACCACCGGTGCGGCAGTAGCCATTGCTGCTGGCTGCACGGGGGACACCTCCACATCGGGAGCCTCATAGGTGAAATAACTTGGCTGCTGGGCAACTGCCTCTTCCTCCTCGACCTCGTCGAAGCTGAAGAAGCTGTCATCCTCATTGCCTTCACCAGTCTGCTCATCGCTGGAGTCAGTGTCAAGCGCTTTTGCGGCTTTCTTGGCACCGGCGAGCAACGACGGCAACACGCCGAAGGCAATGAGGAGTATGAGCCAAATCATTTTCACTACTTTTCTATCGTCTGTCTTGCAACAAACTATTCTTTATTTCTTATGCTTCTTTCACTTCAGCGGTTTTCTGCTTGCCGGAAATCTCGTACACCACCGAGCAGGCGATGCAGAGCGACGAGAAGACGCCGACCAGCACACCAACCAGCAGGGCGAAGATGAAGCCACGGATAACCTCGCCACCGAAGATGAACATCATCAACAGGGTCACGAAGGTCGTACCGGAGGTGTTCACCGTACGGGCCAAAGTGGAGTTGATAGCATCGTTCATGTGGGTGCGGAGGTCACGCTTCGGATAGAGCTTGCGGTACTCACGCACACGGTCGAAGATAACCACGGTGGCGTTGATGGAGTAACCGATGACCGTCAGCACAGCCGAGATGAAGTACTGGTCAACCTCCAGGTTGAACGGCAGCAAGCCGTAGAGCAGCGAGAAGATACCGATAACCAGGATGGTATCGTGTGCCAGAGCCGTAACGCTACCGACACCGAAGCGCCAGCTGCGGAAACGGAGTCCGATGTACACGAACATCACGAGCAGACCGCCGATAACAGCCCAGATGGAGTGCATCAGGTTGTCGTGGGCGATGGTGCCGCCGACCTGGTCGGCCTGGATGATACCCAGCGGGTTGGTCTCGGTGCTCTTGAACTCCTCGACCGAAATAGGTTTCTTGAAGTATTTGCCAGTACCGGCATACAGTTTCTCAACGATCTCGTTCTTCACTGCGTCGCCGTCCTCAGCAATCTTGTACTTGGTCGTAATCTTCAGCTGGTTGTTGGGGCCGTAGGTCTTCACCTCGGGGGCCTCCTCAAACTGCTTGGCAAGGTCGGAACGCACATCCACGGCGTTGACCGACTGGTCGAAGCGCACCACATAGGTACGGCCACCGGTGAAGTCGATACCGAAGCTCAGGCCACGGGTGGCGAAGCTGCCGATGCAGATAGCGATGGCGATGCCCGCGATGATATAGAAGGTCTTGCGCTTGCCAAGGAAGTTAATGTGAGCGTCGCGCAGGAAGTTCTCGGAGAAGGGGAACGAGAAGCTCAACGGGCTCTTGCGGTCGAGCTTGCGGTCGATAATCAGTCGGGTGATGAAGATAGAGGTGAACAGCGAAGTGACGATACCGATGCAGAGGGTCACTGCGAAGCCCTGCACAGCACCGCTGCCGAACATGATAAGCACCAAGCCCAGCAGGAAGGTAGTCACCTGACCGTCGATGATGGCCGAGTAGGCGTTCTTGAAACCAGCCTCGACAGCGTTGGTCATACTGGCGCCGCTGCGGAGCTCTTCCTTGATACGCTCGTAGATAATGACGTTACCGTCGACAGCCATTGCCATGGTGAGCACGATACCTGCGATACCAGGCAGCGTAAGCACGGTGCCGATGGATGCCAGCACACCAATAAGAAGGAATACATTAGTAATAAGTGCAGCCACGGAGACCCAGCCGGCACGGTTGTAGAAGATAACCATGTAGATGAGCACCACTATGAAGGCCAGCACGAAGGAAAGCAGACCATTGCGGATGGACTCCTGACCCAGCGAGGGGCCGACCACAGCCTCCTGCACGATGACGGCGGGGGCGGGGAGCTTACCGCTCTTCAGAATGTTGGCAAGGTCCTTGGCCTCTTCCAGCGTGAAGTCGCCGGTGATAGAGGAACGGCCGCCGGCAATCTCACCGTTGACACGGGGGGCGGAGTAGACCTGGTCGTCGAGGACGATGGCGATGCAGTTGCCCACATTCTCACCAGTGATGCGCTTCCATTCGCGTGCGCCCTCGTTATTCATTGTCATAGAAATCTCGTTGCCGCCCACGTTGGAGAAGTCCTGACGGGCGTCAGAGATGCAACCGCCGTCGAGCAGAGCCGAACCGTCGCGGGTGGTAATCTTGATAGCATAGAGGGTGTAGACATCGCCGCCGAAGTGCTCGTCGGGCTTGGCCGACCAGAGGAACTTCACGGTGCGGGTGTCAAACACTTTCTTGGCAGCGGCCTTGGCCAGCATATCGTTGATGGCCTCGCGGTCCTTACCGGCGGCAAGACCGACGATGGGGCCCTGCAGGGGCATGCCGTTGTTGTCGACATAGAGCTGCAGCTTGGAGATCAGCGGGTGCTCCTTGGCGAAGCTCTCGCGGTCGGCGCTGTTGACGTTGGCGTTGGTGTTGTCAGCGGTCAGCTTGTCGAGCAGAGCCTCGGTGCTATCCTTCACCTCTTCGGCAGCCTCAATGGTAGCCTCGGCAACAGCCTCGGTGGTGTCAGCCTCTTCAACCTCGCCCTTGTTGACGGAGCCGAGGAACTCGTCGGCGGCAATCAGGTAGCGGGCGACCTCGGTGTTGTCGTGGGTCAGCCAGAACTCCAGCTGTGCGGTACCCTGCAAGAGCTTGCGCACGCGCTCGGGCTCTTTCACGCCGGGGAGCTCCACAAGGATACGCTCCGAAGCGCTAAGCTTCTGTATGGTGGGCTGTGCCACGCCGAACTTGTCGATACGCTGGCTCAGCACTTGATAGGTGCGGTCGTATGCGCCGGCGGCCTCTTCACGGACGACTTTGATAACAGCGTCGTTGTCGTCGCCGAGCTTGATTTTGTCGCGGAGCTGACCACTGAAGTAGGAGGCGAGCTGCACGTTGGCGTCGAGGCCACGGATGGCATCGTAGAACAGCGACACGAAGTCGCGGTTGGTGGTGCGCTTCTGGTTAGCCAGGGCGATGTCGATAGCGTGATTGAAGAGGGTGTCCTCGGTGTGGTCGGCAAGAGCACGCACCACGTCGACGGTGGAGACCTCGAGCATCACGTTCATACCACCCTTGAGGTCAAGGCCGAGGTTAATCTCGCGACCCTGGCACTGACGATAGGTGTAGCCGAGATAGACCTTCTCGGTAGCCATCGAGTCAAGGTAGTGTGCCTCACTGGCGTTGCGCAGCGAGTCCAGGAGCACCTGTGCGTCACCGGCGTTAGCGGTACGCTCGGCGACAAATTTCTGCACCTGTTCGCTCTTGATGTAGTTTTCAGCGTTCTTTTTGGCCTTGCTCTGGACACTGCTCGTCACCACGGTAAACGACAATTGGAACAAACATACCAATGCGAATGCCCATGCCAAAAATCTGATAAGTCCTTTATTCTGCATAGTTTATGTATATATTTATGTTTTTTGTTTACACTACTTTGAATGTGCAAAAATAATAAATTATATTGACATAACAACGAAAATTTAAAAAAAAGCTGTATTTTTGCACAAAAATTATAGATTAACAGCAAGATATGAACGAAAAAAAATCTTTGACCGTAAAGGACTGGGCCGACGAGGACAAACCGCGCGAACGGCTGCTCTCGCAAGGCAAGAAGCAACTCACTGACGCCGAATTGCTTGCCATCCTGATGCGCACCGGTGTGCCGGGCAAAAGTGTCGTGGAACTGGCCAAAGAGATCCTGGTCTCGACAGGCAACAGCCTCGTAGCACTCTCGCGCCTCGACTACAGCCAGTTGCGTACCTTCAAGGGCATGGCCGGCGCCAAGGCCGCAACCCTCATGGCGGCCCTCGAGCTGGGATGGCGCATGCACAGCGAGGCCGGCAACAGCCCCGAATGCATCATCAACGACAGTCTGGCGCTGTTCAACTACTTGCTCCCCACCCTCGCCGACCTCGACCACGAGGAATTCTGGGTGGTCTTCCTCAACAACCGCAACAAAGTACTTGGCCGCCAGCGCATTTCCGTGGGCGGACAGTCCGACACAGCCGTCGACGCCCGCGTCCTGTACCGCGCCGCCATCGAGGCCAAAGCCACCGCCATTGCCGTGGCCCACAACCACCCTTCCGGAACACTCAAGCCCAGCAGCAACGACCGGGCCCTGACAAAACGGCTCAAGGAAGCAGGTGACTTGCTTGGAATCAAGATGATAGAGCACATAATCATAGCCATCGGGCCGAACAATGCGCCCAACTATTTCAGCTTCAGCGACGAGGGATTGATGTAAAACAATCATTCTCCTCCGCTGTCCCTCCGTACCCTCTCCGACCCCTCTCCGAGGTTTTTCCTACTAAAAACCGTAGAACAGTCGGAGCGGGGTCGGAGCGGGGTCGGAGCGGGGACTGAGAAATCCAGAAATATCAAGCGTTTAGCGTGAGCTCGACGCTGACGGAATTCATCTGACCGCCCAAAGGCGGGTTCATCTTGCTTATTTTCACCGTGATAGACTCCACGGTGGGGAACTTTTGCAACACTGCCTCCCCCACCCTGCGTGCCACATGCTCCAGCAGGTTGGAGGGCTGCTGCATCTCTGCCTTCACCACCTGATACACATCGAGATAGCTCACCGTGTCGGCGATATTGTCCGACACCTCGGCGCGCGACGTGTCGGTGGTGAAATGGAGGTCGACTGTGAAGTGCGTCCCGATGGCGCGCTCCTGAACAAAACAGCCGTGATGCGCATAGAAGCGCATACCGTTTATTGCAATGGTTGCCAATGCTTTGGATTAAATGATGTTATCGAACTGATGCAGGAAGCGGAGGTCGTTCTCGAAATAGAGACGCAGGTCGCGTATCTGGTACTTGAGCATGGCCATGCGCTCCACACCCATACCGAGGGCGAAACCGCTGTACTCCTTGCTGTCTATACCACATGCTTCCAGCACGTTGGGGTCAACCATACCGCATCCGAGGATTTCCAGCCAGCCGGTACCCTTGCAGATGTTGCACCCCTTGCCGCCGCAGATGTTGCACGAGATGTCCATCTCGGCGCTGGGCTCGGTGAAGGGGAAGTAGCTGGGACGCAGACGTATCTGGGTCTCGGGGCCGAACATCTCCTTGGCGAAATAGAGCAAGGTCTGCTTCAGGTCGGCGAAGGTTACTTTCTTGTCAACATACAGAGCCTCAACCTGGTGGAAGATGCAGTGGGCACGGGCGCTGATAGCCTCGTTGCGGAACACACGGCCCGGGGCGATGATACGGATGGGGGGCTTGTGGGTCTCCATGACGCGCACCTGTACCGACGAAGTATGTGTGCGGAGGGCCACCTCCTGCTTGCCTTCCTCCTTCTCGACGAAGAAGGTGTCCTGCATGTCGCGTGCCGGATGGTCGTGGGGGAAGTTGAGGGCCGAGAAGAGGTGCCAATCGTCCTCAATCTCAACCGATTCCTCTACGGTGAAGCCAATGCGTGCGAAAATCTCGGCGATCTCGTTCATGGTGACCGAAAGCACGTGACGGCTACCGCGCTGGCTGAAGTCAGCAGGCATGGTAAGGTCATGAGTATCATTGAGCTCAGCGGCCTGCTCGACGAAGGATTTAAACTCCTCCACCTTGGCCAGAGCGGCGTTCTTGAGCTGGTTGAGGGCGATGCCAATGTCTTTCTTCTGATCGTTGGGCAGAGTCTTGAACTGCTCAAAGAGCTCGTTCATAACGCCTTTACGGCCGAGGAAACGCACACGGAAGGCCTCGACGCCGGCAGCCCTGTCCTTGAAGTCCTCGATACGCGCATTGCGTATCTCCTCAATGTACTGGGAAATTAGATTGTTCATAGACATATTGAAGAGTTACTTTATCACTTTAACACTGATGATGCGGACGTCCTCCACGGGGCGGTCCATGCGGTCGCATTTCACGTCGGCAATCTTGTTGATAACCTCCATGCCATCAACGACTTCGCCGAACACCGTGTAGTCGCCGTCGAGGTGCGGCGTGCCGCCCACGGTGGTGTAGACCTGGCGCTGTTCGGGCGTGAACTTCTTGCCGAAGCGCATCTCCATCATGTCGAGGGTCTTGTCGTCCCACACCTGGCCCTGCACGATATAGAACTGCGTAGCCGAAGACTCTTTCTTGGGGTTGACCTGATCGCCCTGGCGTGCAGCGCACAAAGCGCCGCGCTTATGTATCAGCTCGGGCCTGAACTCGGCGGGGATAGTGTAGCCGAGGGTGCCGTCGCCGAGGGGCTGGCCGGGCTTGGCATCGCGCGACTTGGGGTCGCCAGCCTGCACCATAAAGTCCTTGATGACGCGGTGGAAAAGCAGACCGTCATAGGTGCCTTCTTTGACCAATTTCAGGAAATTGTCGCGGTGGAGAGGGGTCTCGTCATACAGACGGAGGGTGATTTTGCCCTGTGTGGTGGTCATCTCGACCATAGTACCTTTATTCATCTTTACCTTTTGATTAGTAATTGTTTGTGCCGACAGAAAAAGCGCTGCCGTCAAAAAAAATACGATAAAAGATATTTTTTTCATTCCGAATACAATAAAAATTACTATTTTTGCAGTTGCAAAAGTAAGAAGAAAAAAGCACATAAAGAGAAAAAATACAACATAATATGAAGAAAAAAAATCTCAACTGGGGCGTCGTTCTGTTTTTCAGCCTGTTACCAATAGCTCTTTTTTCAGCCTGCGACAAGGACACCAACTGCTATTTGGATGTGCAAGTATATAACGGCGCAACGGAAATTCCATTTTCCAATACCAAAGTGGAGATCTATCAATCGGTTTGCGACCCGTCGGACCACAACTACCGCCTGGGAATGAGCGACATGCAGGGCCAATACAAGACGTCCTTCACAGCTCCCGCAATCCTCAAGATTAAAGTCACTTACATGCTCGACACCATACGTCCCGACCTCTACCAAGGCTACCGCACCAGCGAGGTGGCAAAGCGCATTATTGAGGGCGAGACAACGACGGCGACGGTGCATGTGGCGAGCGACACTCTGTGGATGCAGTTGCAGGAGCCCGCAGCCATCTAAATACCATAGACCATGACCTTTAAGCCAACGGCAGAAGACCTTGTCCAGATGAATGGACAAGGCATTAGCGCTACGCAGGTACAGGCGCAGATAGACAATTTCAAAAGCGGCTTCCCCAAGAGCCACCTCGACGCTCCGGCGACTCCCGACAACGGTGGCATCATCACCCTGGGAACAAAAGAGATAGAGCACTACGAGAAGCAGTACAAAACCCTTGCCAAAGGGAAGAAAGTGCTGAAATTCGTGCCTGCATCAGGTGCCGCAACGCGCATGTTCAAAGACCTTTACTCCTTCACTGCCACCTACTTCGGTGTGGCAAACAACTTCGACAAGGAGTTCCCGGCAGTAAAGGAATTCCTGGACAACCTGGACAGCTTCGCCTTCTACAACGACCTGAAAGCATGTATGCTGCGCTCCGAACTCGACATCAACGAGTATATGCAGCGCCGCGACTACAGCACGGTGATAAACTTCCTGCTCAAGGAACAGTATATGGGCTACGGCTCGCTGCCGAAAGCCTTGCTGAAGTTCCACCGCTACGGCGAGGTGCAACGCACCCCGCTGGAGGAGCACATCGTGGAGGGAGCCCTCTATGCCCTCAACAGCGACGGCACCGTGGACCTGCATTTCACCATCTCGCCTGAACACCGCGCAGCTTTCCGCCGCAAACTGAACGAAGTAAAAGCATACTATGAGGGCACCATGGGCATCAAGCTGAAGGTCTCCATGTCGGAGCAGAAGCACTACACCGACATCATTGCCGTGGACGAGCAAAACCAGCCCATCCGCGACGAGGAAGGACGTCTCGTGTTCCGCCCCGGCGGACATGGCGCCCTGATTGAGAACCTCAACGAGCAACGCGCCGACCTCATCTTCATCAAGAATATCGACAACGTGGTGCCCGACTGGATGAAACCTGTCACGGTGACCTACAAGAAGGTGATTGCCGGCATGCTACTGGAACTCAAAGAGAAAGTCGACGATGCCCTGCGCACACTTGACGGCAATCCTGACGCCAAGACCGTCAAGAAAATAGCCGATTTTGCCGCAAAAGAGCTCAACATCACGGTGCCTAACGACTGCGATGCCAAGACGCTGCACACCCTGCTCAACCGCCCGATGCGCGTATGCGGCATGGTGAAGAACCTCGGCGAACCAGGCGGCGGCCCCTTCTTCACCATCGACACGCGTGGACGTCGCAGCCTGCAGGTGGTGGAGTCGGCTCAGGTGAACCACAACGACCCGCAGCAGGAAAGCCTCTTCCAAGGCTCCACACACTTCAACCCCGTGGACCTGGTGTGCTGCACGAAGAACTACCGCGGACGCTATTTCGACCTGCGCCAGTATGTAGACCCGCAGACCGGTTTCATCAGCAAAAAGACCAAAGGCGCGGTCACTCTGAAATCGCAAGAGCTCCCGGGCCTATGGAACGGCGCTATGGCCGACTGGATAACATTATTTGTGGAAGTACCGGTGGAGACTTTCAATCCCGTAAAGACCGTGAACGACCTGCTCCGCAAAGAGCACCGCGAGGGATAAGCCACACGGCGGCAAGCAGAAGCACGAATGTCAATATACAGGCCCACCGCCTGTTTCTTCTATCACATAGTCGTCCTGTATCGCCCTCTCGGCACCGACCATGTGTTCCACAACACGTCCACCGGGCAATTCCACGCGCCACAGCACACGGGTGTCAAGATTTAGGTTCTCGAAAGCCCAATCGCCACCGATATATGACATATCGTTGTCTGACTTTGCTATGTCCTCGACAAAGGAAAGTTCAGGAAACTGCCGGCACACCATATGAAACGCCTTGCGGTCATCGGGCAAATCGGACAGAATGATAGCGAGGAGAGTGTCGTGATACTGGCTCAACAATGCACGCTGCTCACTGTTACTACAGGCGGCATAGGCTTCCATCTCCTTCTCGAAGAGGCAGTGATTCCACCAACGCACATACTTGGTGTTAAGCTTGTCGAGCAGGGCATAGAGGTCGCAGCCTGTCCAATCGGCGGGCAACTCGTTAGGCGAGAAAAGCAATCGCTGCTCATCAGGGGTAAGGTAATCGTCAATCGGGACCGGCAGGCCCTCAATCTGACGGAAGCGGGCGGTATACGTATAGCACGTGGTGAACCAGCGGAAGCTCTTGCTTACGGTCACCTCGGGCTGCAGCCATCGCGACAAGCTGTCCTGACGGATAGTCCATCCGTCACGTGCGACATCCATACTATAAGCGTAGCGCATGGTGTCCTTGTCGCCACGGAAGTCGAACACCTGTGGCTCCGCCAAGCTGTCAAGGCGCCAGCCCTTGAAGTCGGCATCAGGCCTGGTGGCGAGGATCTGGCGTGAACCGTCAAGGTTGCGGCTCACGGTGTCCTTGGCCACATAATGGGAAGTACAAGAAACGGCCAGCAGCGAGGCGGCTGCGACGATAAGAATGTTGCGTTTCATATCAATGTGTATATTTGGTGATTACGGATGGAATTGCGGTATCCTACCAAAGGAGCCGGCATATTGTTGCGGGGCTTGTCAAGCTGGCCGCTGACACTCTCGGCAAGGGTCAGCCGAGGCTGCGTAGCGGTAGGCTGCAACAGGAATGCTGTAGAAGCTCCCATAAGCACCACAAGAGCCATAGACACAACCCACTGGCGGCGTTGCTGACGACGTTTCATCCTATGCCGCATGCCCCGCAGAATAACATCGGTGTCGGGAGCAGAGACATACGACCGGCGCGCCCTTGTTATCAGTTCATTATACTCCATATTGCGTCAGTTTTTCTTTCACGGTAGTGCGGGCGGCCCAAAGGTTAGCTTTCACCTGTTCGGCACTCATACGGGTCACCGTAGCGGTCTCCTCGGCGCTGAGACCCTCGACCTCACGCAGCTGGTAGACGATACGTTGCTTGGTTGGCAATGAGGCTGTGACCTGCCGCAACAGCGCAAGCAGCTCGTCGGCCTCCAACGCATTGACGTCCGTAATGTCATCAGGCATCTGCATCATAGCCTCGCGATGACGGCGACGGCGGCGAAGCTCGTCGTAGCAACGGCGGCAGCAGAGGGTGTAGAGCCATGTGACCAAGCTGTGGCGCGGGTTGTAGCGACGCGCATGAGTCCACAGGCGGATGAAGGTCTCCTGCACGGCATCATCGGCGGCGCTGTCACCCAGCAGACCATAGGCGAGCCTGTACAGCTGCCCGCGGTAGCGCTCGACAAGCACGCGCAGAGCCGTCTCGTCGCCCTTGACCACCTGCTGCATCAATTCTATGTCCGTCGTGTTGTTCACGCTTAATATACGCTTATGGACGCCCAAAGTAAAATCCGGGGTGCAAAAATAGCAAAAATATTCAATATGGCCATACTATAGAACCAGAAACAGCGTTATTTGTATTAAATATTAACACATTTAAAAGAGATGAAAAAGACTGGAATTATCATTATCGCTATTGTGGCTATTGTGGCCATAATCGTCCTTTGGGGCATCAGCGTGAACAACAAACTCGTTACTGCCGACGAGAACACCCAGAAAGCATGGGCACAGGTGGAAAATGTCTACAAACGCCGTGCCGACCTGATACCACAGCTTGTATCCACCGTACAGGGTGCCGCGAACTTCGAGAAAGGCACACTCACCGAGGTCATCCAGGCTCGCGCCGGTATTGACAACGCAAAGGTGGATCCCTCGCAGCTTACCGAAGAGCAGGTTGCAGCCTACCAGAAGGCCCAGGACAACCTTGGCAAGGCTCTTGCCAACACCATTAAGGTGACCGTGGAGCGCTACCCAGAGCTCACCGCCACACAGGGCTTCCGCGACCTGCAGGTGCAGCTTGAAGGCACAGAGAACCGCATCACCGTGGAGCGTGGCAAGTTCAACGAAGCCGTGCAGGGTTACAATACCATGCTGCGCCGATTCCCCAATAGCATTATCGCTGGCATCTGCGGCTTTGACAAGAAAGGCTATTTCACCGCCCCTGAGGGCAGCGACGACCCCGTACAAGTGGAGTTTAACTTCTAATTTAAAAATTGAAAGTTGAAAATTGAAAATTAAGATATGATACATAAGCTATTGCGGTTTGCCATCTGCGCAAGCATAATTCTCATTTCTCAATTCTCAATTCTCAATTCTGCCCATGCGCAGACGGAGTGGCTGCCCGAGAAGAGCAACCGTCTTGTTAACGACTATTCCGGCATACTGACCACGGAACAGCTGCAGGCTCTGGAGCAGAGGCTTGTTGCCTTCAACGACAGCACGTCTAACCAGGTACTGATAGTCATCACGCCGACCATTGAAGGCGACGACGAGGACGCTGCCGCGCAACGTATCGGACAAGCATGGGGCGTGGGCCAGGAAGAGTTCAACAACGGTGTGGTAATACTCATCAAGAGCAAAACACCAGAGGAGAACTGGGGCGCCGTGGCCATTGCTACAGGCTATGGCGTGGAGGGCGTCCTACCGGACCTCTTCTGCAAACGCATCATCGAGAATCAGATGATCGGAGCACTCGGCGACGGCGAATATTACCGTGCACTCACAAAGGCTCTCGACGTCATGCTACCTGTGCTGGCCGGCGAATACAGCTACGCACAATATAAGAAAGACCGTGCCCGCAGAGGTGCTTTGGTCGGACTGATAACAATCATAGTACTTGTTGTCATTATCGTCCTTGTAGCACGTTATGCAAAGAAGCACCCCGACCAGTGGAACAACCACGGCACCGGTAGTGGTGGCGGCATGTTCTTCGGCGGTCCCATTGGAGGCACCTGGCGCGGCGGATTCTCGTCGGGCGGCGGCTTTGGGGGCTTCGGGGGCGGCAGCTTCGGGGGCGGCGGCGCTTCGGGAAGATTTTGAAGCAATTAACAAAAAAGTTTGCACAGTTCAAAAAATGTTAGTATCTTTGCCGAGCATTTCTGTTGCAGACTATTGCAATTAGAAGCTGACATTCAGGAATATAAACAATAAAAAGTATACACCATGGGTATCAATGCTAACAAAAAGGAGAAGAGAAGACAAGTCCGCATCAACGGCAACAAGAACTCCACGAACAACTGGGGTATCACCGCTGCTGGCTGGAATGCTGTGCACAAAGCCATCATCAACGCCGAGGACTAATCTTCTGGACGACAAGTCTACGAGACAACAAGACAAC
>ONUE01000140.1 GCA_900320975.1 uncultured Bacteroidales bacterium
GTTTCATAATGTTTAGTTTTTGGTTAATAATTAGGTTTTGTTTGTGTTGTTTTTCAATTCTTTTATTCGGCTAACGCCTAAAATATCATATCGAGGGTATTCACCCCAATACAGTATTCTCTTATAAAAGCTTGTGTCTCTATTCAGTAATGGTAGTTCACCCCTTCTTCCCAAGGGCTAAAAGTCAACCGCAAAGGTAGGAAACATTTTTGAAAAAAGCAAATATTTTAACATTTCATTAACGGACATATCCGCCAACTTGCTATGTTTCAAGGCGGCAGGAACTCACAATGCCCCCGCGATTTCCGCCACGGGCGGCGATGGAATTAAAGTTCGCAGAGCCAGCAGCGTGGACGGCCGGCATGTGTGGCAGCGACGAGGAAGCGGTCGCCGCCCTCTTTCAGGCCCAGACGCCGCTGCAACTCGGCAGCGGCCTCGGGGTAGTTGCGCGTGACGACATGGGCCTTGCCCTCGGGAAGCGCCTCCGCAACGGCTTTGCGCGTGGCCTTGACTTCGCGCAGCACACGGAACACACGCCCCGGGAAGCCCTCGACAAGGGCGTCACCAGTATACAAGTGCGTACTCACGTCAAGCATACGCAGTCCGTAGCGGGCGGCAATAATGCGGTAAGGGCCTGCCTTCATCAACGCCGCTGAGGGCTCGTAGAGATAGAGCCCCACTTCGGCAGCGAGGGCCACCGGCGCAGCGGCCTCCTCGCCACGTGAGAAACGAAAAGTCCTCGGCGGCACATCTGTCTTACATTCCACACAGCATATCGTCGTCTCCGTCATATCGGGTCGGCAGACAAACAGCACCTCCTTGCACTCGCCGCCGACGGCCACAACATGCACGTCGGCCACGCAGCCCAGCTGGCGGCAGGCAAGGTCGATGTCTATCATGGGACTTGCCTTGACCATGAGGGTGCTGCAGCGTGACAGCAGCTGCTTGAGATGGTCGAGGATATTGGGTGTGCAGTCTTCAAAACCTGCCACCTTGCGCCCTGCGGCGTCACGCCGCGCAGGGTCCATATATATCGTCGTTGGGGCATACCCCTGTGTACTCCCAAACCACTCCATGCTGTCGGCACAGTGGACGGTGACGTTGGAGACTCCGAGGGCACGGAGATTGTGCTCCATGAGAGCGCAGAGCTGCGGGTCGCGCTCCACATAGTCGACATGTTCCGCCACCTTGGCGAAGGCCAGCGTGTCGATGCCCATGCCGCCGGTAAGATCCGCGACAGTTGAAGGTCGGTGGTTGACAGTCGAAATTATCGAGGCTTTATATCTCGCCGTGGCCTCCGACGATGACTGCTCGCGGTTTAGGCGCGGCGGGTACAGGTATTCCTCACACTCCAGCAGCCCAGGCCACTTCTCCCGTGCCGTCCGCAGACCTTCTATCTGCTGCACCGCAGCGGGCATATCAATAGAAGGATACCGCGCGGCACTCAGCAGCAGCCTCGCGGTATCCTCGTCCTTATGGGCGTTTACGAAATCAATAAACTCCCTGGTCATGCAGCTTCTTCAGGCGCTCGACCACCATGGGGCGGTCTTCCTTGTAGGTGACGCCGAACCACTGGGCGGTGGTCTTCAGCACCTGCATAGTGGCGCGGCCGTCGGCGATGAAGGTGTTGACGGCAAAGGGTATGTAATACTCGCTCTTGAGCTCCTGACCGTGCTCCTTGAGGAAGTCCACAAAGAGAGCCTCGCTCTTGGCGAAGTAGTCGGGCGTGAAGCCGAAGAGGTTCATGCTGACAGTGGCGTCGGCGGGCAGCGGATGCATGCTGCCGTCGGCGTCCTTGTACTCGATGCCGTTAGCCGTGCGGCCTATGGCGGTGCGCTCGGTCATGCCGATAAGCAGGCCGTTGGCGTCGGTCTGGCAGACACCGCGGCTGACGGTGCCGTTCTCGCTGAGGGTGTTCTCCAGACGGTAGCCCACCATGCAGTATTTACCCTCGGCACCATCGAGGGTGCGCAGGTGGTCGGCCATGACCTGGAAGGCGTCGCGACCGTAGAAGTCGTCAGCGTTGATGATGGCGAAGGGCTCATGGATGGCGTCCTTGGCCATGAGTATAGCGTGGTTGGTGCCCCAAGGCTTCTCACGTCCTTCGGGGACGCTGAAGCCGGCGGGGAGCTTGTCGAGTTCCTGGTAGACATACTCCACGGCAATCTTGTTGCCATAGTGCTCTGCGTTGATGCGGGCCTTGAACTGGTCGGCGAAGCTGTGGCGGATTACGAAGACCACCTTGCCGAAGCCGGCGCGGATAGCGTCCATGACGCTGTAGTCAAGTATAATCTCACCGTTGGGGCCTACGCCGTCCATCTGCTTCAGGCCACCGTAACGGCTGCCCATACCGGCAGCCAGAACTAATAATGTAGGTTTCATATCAATTGTGTTTAAGTTTTATTCTGTCTGTTTACTTATTGCGCCAGCGGAGGGTCTCCACAAGGTGTTCTATGTCCTCCTGTATGTAGTTGAGCACCGGTGCGAGGGAGTCGTTGTTAGGCGTGCGGTTGAGGTAGAGAGCGCCACGCAGGAAGTGGCGGGTGCTGTCGGTAAGCCAGAACTGCATCGTCGAGGCCACCTTGTTGCCATGCAGGTAGTATACGGTGCCGTATACGCGGTTGTCGTGGTCCTCGTAGCCCTGCTCCTCGACGCCGGAAGAGAGCTTGTAGTGCCTCTCCAGCATGCGCGACGAGGTGTCGGTCTGTCCGCGCAGATCGGCAGTACCGTTG
>ONUE01000115.1 GCA_900320975.1 uncultured Bacteroidales bacterium
CGCATAGCTGGCTATGTTGAACGGCACGCCGAGGAAGATGTCGGCCGAGCGCTGGTACAGCTGGCAGCTGAGTTTGCCGCCACTGACGTAGAACTGGAACAGGCAGTGGCAGGGCGGCAGGGCCATGTCCTGTATCTCGGCGGGGTTCCAGGCCGTCACCATCAGGCGGCGGCTGTAG
This sequence comes from uncultured Bacteroidales bacterium, assembly GCA_900320975.1. Lineage (GTDB taxonomy): Bacteria > Bacteroidota > Bacteroidia > Bacteroidales > P3 > Colimorpha. The sequence goes on from ONUE01000115.1 coordinate 179, forward strand.
GGGTTCTCCTTTATCTCGCGTACCACGTTGGCAATCTGGTCGATAGTGCCGCCCTTGCCGTCGGGCCACGAGCGCCACTGGCTGCCGTAGACGGGACCCAAGTCGCCGTTCTCGTCGGCCCACTCGTCCCAGATGCTCACTCCGTTGTCTTTCAGGTATTTTATGTTGGTCTCACCACGCAGGAACCACAGCAGCTCGTGGATGATGGAGCGCAGATGCAACTTCTTGGTAGTCAGCAGAGGGAAGCCCTCGCTGAGGTCGAAGCGCATCTGGTAGCCGAAGACACCCACAGTGCCCGTACCGGTACGGTCCAGGCGCTCGGTGCCGTGGTCGAGCACATGTTGCAGAAGGTCAAGATACTGTTTCATAATCCAACTTTTTATAACGACGATATGTAAAAAATGTTGTGTGGCCGGATAAAAAAAATGGTGTCGCGCCCTCTTTGCACCGTCCCTCCACCGTCTCCCCTCCGTCCGCCGACCGTCGTTTTTCCGAGTATTTTTCGGGGTTTGGTCGGAGTTGGGACGGAGCGGGGTCGGAGGGGGGACGGAGAGGGTGGGGTTCTACGACTGAAAACCAGTGCTTTGTGTAAGTGTTAAAAATTCAAAACGCGATAAAAATAGGACAAAATGGCAAAAAAATTCACTTTTTTGTTCATATATTAAAAAAAGTGTGTATCTTTGCACTCAAATTGATGTATAACAAAATCGGTCACTATCGAGGGAAAACTATCAGTTTTAATCCTTAAAAATTGAAGGACATGACAGACGTCAAAATCAGACAACTGACAGACAACGAACTGATTACCCGTTATCAGGAAGGCGACACCGACTGCTTCGACGCCCTGCTGGAGCGCTATCAGGCCAAGGTGTACGGCTACATCTTCTCGGTGGTAAAGGACAAGGAAATTGCCGACGACATTTTCCAGGACACCTTCTACAAGGTGGTGCTTACCATCAAGAGTGGCCTCTACAAGGACGAGAACAAGTTTGTACACTGGGTGATGCGCATTGCGCACAACCTTATTGTGGACTATTTCCGCCGCAACAACAAGATGCCGCTGGTGCCCAACCGTCCGGAGAGCGATGTGCTCGACAACATCAAGTTCCCTGACGACAACGCCGAGCATGCCATCATGCGCAAGCAGACGGGTCAGAACATCCGCAAGCTCGTCAGGATGTTGCCGCCGGAGCAGCGCCGCGTGGTCATCCTGCGCCACTATGGCAAGTGCGACTTCAAGGACATCGCCGCACGTACCGGCGTGAGTATCAACACCGCCCTGGGGCGCATGCGCTACGCCATCATCAACCTGCGCCGCCTGGCTCAGGAGAACAATATGTACATCGAGCTCTGAGGAGTAACGGAAAATAGGAGAAAAGGAGTAAAGTAGCTTTGATAAGCAAAAATAAACTAAAGGAATTAGCCGCCTACCGACAGCAGAAAAGATGCGACGAGGAGGCGGTTTTTGTTGTTGAAGGGCCCAAGATGGCCGCCGAGGCGATGGCGTCGGGCTTTGCCGTCAAGGTGCTGTGCGCCACGGAGGAGTGGAGAGCGGAGAGTGGAGAGCGGAGAGCGGAGAGTGGAGAGTTTTACGAGGTGTCGCAGGCTGAGCTGGAACGGCTCTCCAACATGCGCACCCCCAACCAGGTCTGGATGCTCGTGGAACGCCCCGACAACTCATCACTCATCACTCATCACTCATCACTTGTCCTGGCTCTCGACAGAATACAGGACCCCGGCAACATGGGCACCATCATGCGTACCGCCGACTGGTATGGCATCCGCCATATCGTCTGCTCGCAGGACACGGTCTCGTGCTACAACCCCAAGGTGGTGCAGGCTTCCATGGGCGCCATCTTCCGCACACGCGTCGACTATGTCGACTTGCCGCAGTGGCTTGCCGGATGCGGCATGCCGGTCTATGGTGCTACGCTTGACGGCGAACCGATAACAGAACTCTCGAGCCGGAACACAGAACCTTCTGTATTGCTTATCGGCAATGAAGGCCGCGGCATCAGTGCGGAAGCCCTGGCCGCCGTGACCCGTCCGGTGACAATACCCAATCGCGGCGGCACCGCCGAGAGCCTCAATGCCTCGGTGGCGGCGGCAATATTGATAGACAGATTGATAGGATAGCTATGCAAGAACAATTAGAATACCAGGAAGGAAGAACAGAGATATCGCACATGGGCAAGGTGGCCCTGATAGAGCGCCTCACCGCCGACATGGAGCAGCGCAACAGCTCCACCGTCATGGGCGTGGGCGACGACTGCGCCGTCATCGAGGGCAGCCCGCTGACTCTCGTCAACACCCAGACCCTCGTCGAGGGCGTCAACTTCGACATGATGTACACGCCGTTGAAGCACCTCGGCTACAAGGCTGTGGCTGTGGCGCTGAGCAATATCGCCGCCATGAATGGCACGCCGCGCCAGGTGCTGGTGAGCGTCGCCGTGAGCAACCGCTATTCTGTAGAGGCTCTCGACGAGCTCTACGCTGGCGTGCGCCTCTGCTGCGAGCGCTACGACGTGGACCTCGTGGGTGGCGAGACCGGCACTTCGCGCTCCGGCATGGTGATTACCGTCACCGCCCTCGGCAACGCGGAGCCCGACAAGATAACCTACCGCCGCGGTGCCGGCCTGCACGACCTCGTGTGCTGCAGCGGCGACCTCGGCAGCGCCTATGCGGGCCTGCTGGTCCTCGAGCGCGAGAAGGTCACCTACCAGGCCGACCCCAACTTCCAGCCCGACCTGGCGGGGTACGACTATGTGCTGGAGCGCTTCCTAAAGCCGGAGCCCCGCATGGACATCGTGAAGCTGCTGGCCGAGAAGGGCGTGGTGCCCACCTCGATGACCGACATCAGCAAGGGCCTTGCCGACAGCGTGCTGCACCTCTGCCGCGCCTCGCGCTGCGGTTGCGAGGTGTACGAAGAGCATCTGCCCATCGACTACCAGACCTCTCGCGTCTGCTCGGAGATGAGCAAGAACATGCTGCCCGTCAGCTGCGCCCTCAACGGTGGAGAAGACTATGAGCTGCTCTTCACCGCCAGCCAGCGCGACTACGACAAGATAAAAGACTTAAGCGAGATACACATCATAGGCCATATCACCGAAGAGGGCATGCCTGCCGTCATGGTGACGCCGCAGAACACCACCATAACACTGCGTGCACAGGGCTTCCAGGGTGCAGAGTGATTGTTACGGAGGAGTGATGGAAAGGATAGACACCTATAAGCAGAAAGGGTTGCGGCGCGAGATGGTGGAGAAGCTGCGCAAGAACGGTATCAGCGATGAGGCCGTGCTGCGCGCTATGGACACCGTGCCGCGCCATTGGTTCATAGGCAGCGCCCTCGACGCCTACGCCTATGAGGACCGTGCACTGAAGATAGATTGCGAGCAGACCATCTCGCGCCCCTCCACGGTGGCGGCGCAGAGCCAGCTCCTCAGTCTCAAGGCCGGCATGAAGGTGCTCGAGATAGGCACTGGCAGCGGCTACCAGACTGCGGTGCTCTGTGCTATGGGCGCCAAGGTTTTCACCATAGAGCGCCAGAAAGGGCTTTTCGAGCAGACGCGCAAGCTGCTGCGTGAGCAGGGCTTCCGCGTGCAGTGCTTCCTCGGCGACGGCTATCAGGGCCTCGCTGGCAGCTATGACCGCATCATAGTGACCTGCGGAGCGCCCGAGATACCCGAAGCCCTCATGGCACAGCTCAAGGTCGGCGGCATCATGGTGATACCGCTGGGTGAGGGTGAGCAGGAGATGCTGCGTATCACCAAGCAGGGCGAGAAACGTGAAGAGTGGAATGTGGAGCGCTGCGGCACCTATAGTTTCGTGCCCATGCTCGACGGCAAGCAGATGCGCTAACGCAGCAGGAAGTGCTGCTTGCTCAGGCGCGGGCTGCTGACGGCCACGCCACAGTGATAAAGGTCGAGAGTGACCTGCCAGTCTTTGCTGGCGACGACGGCATCCCATTCTTCGGAA
>ONUE01000046.1 GCA_900320975.1 uncultured Bacteroidales bacterium
TTCTTCAGGATATAGACAGCAGCCTCGAATTTGTGGTGAGGTTTCACCGAGCCGGGCTTGGCGATAACCATACCACGACGGATCTCGTTCTTGTCGATACCGCGGAGCAGCAGACCCACGTTGTCGCCAGCTTCACCCTCATCGAGGATCTTGCGGAACATCTCAACGCCGGTGACGGTGCTCTTCAACTTCTCGGCACCCATACCGATGATGTCGACGGGGTCGCCGGTGTGGATAACACCAGTCTCGATACGGCCGGTGGCGACGGTGCCACGACCGGTGATGCTGAACACGTCCTCGATGGGCATCAGGAAGTCTTTATCCTTCTGACGCACGGGCTCGGGAATCCAGTTGTCGACAGCCTCCATGAGTTCCTCGACGGCTTTGACGCCGCTGGCCTCACCGTTCAGAGCGGCAAGGGCGGAACCACGGATGATGGGGATGTTGTCGCCATCGAAGTCATAGGAGCTCAGGAGCTCGCGGACTTCCATCTCGACGAGGTCGAGCAGCTCGGGATCGTCAACAAGGTCGCACTTGTTCAGGAACACAACGAGCTGGGGAACGCCAACCTGACGGGCGAGCAGGATGTGCTCACGGGTCTGGGGCATGGGACCGTCGGTAGCGGCCACAACGAGGATAGCACCGTCCATCTGGGCAGCACCGGTAACCATGTTCTTCACATAGTCAGCGTGACCCGGGCAGTCAACGTGAGCATAGTGACGCTTCTCGGTCTGATACTCAACGTGAGCGGTGTTGATGGTGATACCGCGCTCTTTCTCTTCGGGAGCGGAGTCGATGGAGTCGAAGCTCTTCACCTCAGAAAGGCCCTTCTCAGCGAGAACCTTGGTGATAGCAGCGGTGAGGGTGGTCTTACCGTGGTCAACGTGGCCGATAGTACCGATGTTGACGTGCGGTTTGGAACGATCGAATTTTTCTTTTGCCATTTTTAATACGTATTAAATGTTAACAAATACTATATTTTCACGTTTAACGAGGGCGCGCCTAACGGCTTCGTCCTCTTGTTTTTTTGTTTCTTCCTTGCCCTTTTCGGCATAAAAAGAGAGCCACAGACGAGAGTCGGACTCGTGACCTCTTCCTTACCAAGGAAGCGCTCTACCACTGAGCTACTGCGGCTTGCATTCTACTCACACTCTCTTTTGAGTACCTTTTCGCGGGGCGTCGGTCTCGGTTTTTTGAGCCCTTCTCCGCTGCTTTGGAGCGGAAGACGGGGCTCGAACCCGCCACCTATAGCTTGGAAGGCTATCGCTCTACCAAATGAGCTACTTCCGCCTGTTGAAGTTGGTCTTCGTGGGGGAGGGTGGACTCGAACCACCGAACTCTTCCGAGGACAGATTTACAGTCTGTTGCAATTGCCGCTATGCGACTCCCCCAATATTTTGTCCGACTGCTCAATCTTAAGAGAGCCGGATTCCGAGCCGATGAAGGGACTCGAACCCCCGACAGGCTGATTACAAATCAGCTACTCTACCAACTGAGTTACATCGGCTGCTTTCACTGTGTCAATTCGCTCTTCAATCGTCGTCGTTCTCGCGACTTTTGAGGTTGCAAAAATACTACTTTTTCCAAAACCCGCAAAGTTTTTTTTGCTTTTTTTTCAAACGTTAGTAGTAAATCGCTGTTTTTCAACATACCACATGTTGAAATTTTTTTGCTCTCATCGGCCTCCAAGCCTTGCAAAACGGCGCTTTCTGGCAAAGAAAGCCCCCTTTTTGCGTCCTTTCGGGGTGGCAAAAAGGGGGCTATCGCTGCAAACGCCTGTACATCAAGCGTTCTTATACTTTTCTATCTGCACTTTCATGGCATCCACACACTCGGTGACGGCCTCCTCGAAGGTGTCGGCCTGTTTGGCGATGAAGAGATCGTTGCCAGGCACGCAAAGGCGCAACTCGGCAATCTTGTTGTTATGACTCTCGGGGCGGTCCACCTTGAGGGTAACCTCGCAGCGCACTGCGTTATCGATCATGCGGTCGAGCTTGGCGACCTTCTCGTTGATGAATTTCTCCAGTTTCTCGTCAGCCGTGAACTTTGCGGCGTTGATGATTGTATTCATAATGTCCTCCTTTTATTGTATAATGGTTTGTATTAGAGTGTTTTCAATGATTTCAACTTTCACTTTCCGGTCCTCACTTCCTCTTGCTCCTCGGGTGCGCGTGGCGGTACTCCTCTTTCAAATGCTCGCGCGTCACGTGCGTGTAAACCTCCGTGGTGGCGAGGTTCTCGTGGCCCAGCAGTTCCTTGATAGCCTGTATGTTGCCGCCCTCGGCCAAGATATGCGTGGCAAAAGAGTGGCGGAACACATGCGGCGATATGCGGTCGGCATTCGACAAGCCCGTCATGTACTTGCGCACCACATGGTACACCACACCGGCACTCACCTGCTGCCCCTTGGCGTTGACGAACAGCCACTCGTTCTCACCCACGGTCTGCCTCTTTAACGCGAGATAATCCGAAATATTGTGTGCTAACTCTATTTCTATCGGCACCAGCCTCTCTTTGTTGCGCTTGCCGAGCACCTTGATGGTCAGGCTGTGGAAATCCACCGAAGCCTCGCGGAGCGACGCCAGCTCCGAGCGGCGCATGCCGGTCTCGTATAGCATCCTCAGCATAAGCGCGTCGCGGCGCCCAGTGAAGTCGTCGCCGAAGAGGCCCGCATCGTATAGATGCTCCGTCTCGCTCTCTTTGAAGAACACCGGCAGACGCTTGGGCTGCCGCGGAGCCGACACCTTGGCCATGAGGTCCACCTCCAGCCACCCGCTGCGGCGCAGCCACCGCAGCCAGCTGCTCACCGACGAGAGGCGCCGCTTCACCGTCCCCGCCGCCTCGCCGGCGCCGAGGTGCTCCATCTGCCACCCGCGTATGTCGCGCGATGCCAGGTCGTCCAACTCGCTCACCTCCAGCCGCTCCAGATAGCGCTGCAGGTCGCGCAGGTCGCCCTCATAGTTGCGCACCGTCCCAGCCGCCATGCGCTTCTCCGTGGCAATGTAGTCCACAAACCGTACTATGGCCTCATCAATCTTCACGACTGCAAAATTACAAAAAACTTCAATACACCGCTATTTTTTAACATTTCCCCTCCGAAGCCCCTCCGTCCCCGCTCCGACCCCGCTCCGACTGTTCACCGGTTGTTTAACGGTTTTTGGTCGGAGCGGGGTCGGAGGGGGGACGGAGCGGCTACGGAGGGGATATAGGGTACAGGATGATGGTAGGGAAAAAGAAGTCCCTACAGCTGTTCCTTGAGGTCGACGAGGAAGGAGCGGAGGTCGGTAAGGTTCTGGATGACCTGCATCTTGGGGTCTTCGACGGGGCGTGTGCGCATCTGCTCGCGGGCTCCGTCGAGGGTGAAGCCGCAGTCGCGGGTGAGGTAGCGGATGCGCTGCAGGAGCTCGATGTCGTGGCGCGTGTAGGAGCGCACGCCGCGTTTGTTCTTCACGGGGCGCAGCTGCGGGAACTCGCTCTCCCAGAATCGCAGCACCGAGGGGGCCTCGCCAAGCATGGCGGCGACTTCGCCGATAGAATAATACAGTTTGTCTTCCATAACAGTCTTTTGTCTTATCTACTAATAGGAATAGTATCCTTGGTTCTCGAGGTAGCTCTCGCGCTTCTCGTACTTGACGTCGCGCAAGGCGTCGGCCTTGATGTTGATTTGGAACGACCAGCTGCGGTAGTAGCCGAAGGGGACCCAGGAGAAGCGCATCTCCCAGCAGTGGAGGTCACGGTAGACGTCGACAGTGGTGTACGACATGCCGTGGTTGACGAAGTCGTAGCCGGTGGTCATGGCGAGCTTCCAGTTGGGGGTGAGGCTTACGTTACCGCTGAGGGTGATGCTCTGTATGGTCTCGCTCTTGAGGTTGCGCTCGCGGGCCACATAGGAGCTGACATGGCTGAAGGTGTAGCTGACGCTGACGTTCCAGGGCACGCTGAAGTCGACGTAGCCGCCCATGAGCATGGTGGGGCTGTAGTTGTAGGGGGTCTGCAGCAGCGAGTAGACGGGCTGGCCCTGGCTCTTCTCACCGTCGGCCTTGAAGGTATTGTTGTTGAGGTTGAGTGAGAGCTGGGCGCTTATGGTGGAGTTCTGGGCATGGAAGAGCTTGTGCTCCTCTTTCCAAAGCAGGCGGTTGTGCATATTGCCCAGAGTGTCTATCACATAGGGGCAGAAAGAGCCGCTGTAATTGAGGACGAGGGAGCGGAAGAGGGTGGTGCGGCCCGTGACGGAGAGGTTGCTGAAGTTGAGCGAGTCCTTGGCGAGGTCGTAGCTGCCGCTGAAGGTAAGGTTCTCGAGGAGAGTGACTTTCTTGACTTCGGCGGCGGTATCGAAGGGGTTCTGCACCTTGATCTCCAGGTTGTTGCCCAGAGAGACGCGCACCTGGCCGCTGCGGCCGTCGGCGGGGCCGCCGTAGAGGCTCTGCTCGAAGATGGAATAGCGGTGCACATAGCCGGTGTTGTCGGTATACTCCTTCCAGTAGCCAAGGTGGGCGGCGCCGAAGTCGGGGCGGTAGTTGAAGCTGACGGAGGGGTTGAATACATGGCGCACGGCTTTCAGGGGGCCGTACTTGAACTGGAACATGCCGTAGATGCGGGTGCTGAGGGAGGAATTGAAGCTGAAGTCACGGTTGGGACGGAAGCCACGTATGGTGTCGATATGGACGGTGTTGGTGGCGGTATCGAAGGTCTTGTCTATGGTGCTCCAGTGCCAGCGCTCATTGTAGGTGAAACTGTTGGTCCAGTTGAAGTACTTGAGGACTTTGACGCTGCTGCTCAGGGGTATGCTGTGCTGGATGCCGTACTGCATACGGTCGAGGGTGGCCTGCTTGAAGAGGTCGGAGTCCTGGGCCGAGATGTTGTCCTCGGCATTCATGACGTAGGAGAGCGAGATGTTCTCATACCAGCGGTAGCCGCCGACGGGTTTCTTACGGCGCAGGGGGTAGATGGTCACCGAGGAGAGGGTGATGGAGGGCAGTTTGACATTGATGAGGCCGGTCTGGGCGTTGTATGACTCGCGGGCCGTGGCGGCAAGGTTGAGGTAGGAGCCCAGCTTGGCGTTGTAGCTGATGCTGGAGGTGGTGGTGCTGTTGAAGTAGTCGGAGCGCTCGGTGGTGTTCTTGTTGTAGTTGCGGCTCTGGAGGTTGACGTTGGCCGAGAAGCGGCTATAGGGGTTGGCCTTGGCATCCTGGTTGTGCTGCCAGGTGAGCTTGAAGTCGGTGTAGGCGTTGAAGGTGTTGGGGTCGCCGCGGATGCCGGTGAAGGTGCGGCCGAGGCGCACGTCGAAGGCACCCTTGTAGCGGTAGCGGCGGTAGTAGTTGGACTTCACCTCGCCGGCCCACGAGAGGTTGGTGTAGATGTCGCCGAGGAGCGAGAGGTCCATGTTGTCGTTGATGGCCCAGTAGTATCCACCGTCCTTGAGGTAGTAGCCGCGGTAGTTCATCCAGCCGTAGGAGGGGATGATGAGGCCCGAGGCTCGGTCGTGGGTGATGGGGAAGTAGGCGAAGGGCACCGCGATGGGCGTCGGAGCGTCCTCGACGGTGATCCAGGCCGGGCCGGTGACGATCTTGTCGCCGGTGATGAGCTTGGACTTGGTGAAGTTGATGGCGAAATGGGGGTGAGCGTAGTTGCAGGTGGTGTAGCTGCCACCGCTGAGGTACATAACTGAGTCGTTGAGCTTCTTGACCTTATGGCCGTGGAGGTAGCCCTCGCCCTCCTGGGTGATGACGCTCTGGATGATACCTTTCTGGGAGTTGTAGTTGTAGGTTATGGTGTCTGCATGGTACTCGTCCTCGCCCTGCTTGAAGAAGGGGCGTCCGACGGCGTCGCCGGCGGTGTCGGTGGTACCGTAGGCATGGAGGGTCTGCTTGCCGAAGTCTACCTCTATACGGTTGGCCTCGAGTATCATATCGCCGTAGTCTATCACACCGTTGCTGTAGAGGAAAGCGCGGCGCGTGGAGAGGTCCATGGCCACCGAGTCGCTGGCTCTATATTTCACCAGCTGGTCGACGGCGTCGGGGGAGATACGCATGAGGGTGTCGATATCATTTTGGGCCGAGGCCACGGGTGCCGACAACAAGAGGAGCGCCAGCGCTAAGAAGGCGAAAAAAGAGCTGACACTATGTTGTTTACTATGCGGCAAAATAATTAAATATCAACATTCAAAAAATGTTTGTATCTTTGCAAATCGGTTTGCAAAGATAAAACTATTTCTGCAAACAGAAAAACAAAAATATATTGTTTTGTATATGAAACGCTTATTTGTCATATTTATTGCACTTGCTTTGTCATGCGGAGCGGCTTTCTCGCAAAAAAAAGAGGCCTACCACGTGCGCACGGTAGTGATAGACCCCGGCCACGGTGGTGCCAAGCCCGGTGCCCAGGGCAGCCGTTCGCAGGAGAAGGACATCACCCTCGCCGTGGCCAAGAAGTTCGGCACGCTGATACATGACAACTACCCGGACGTGAAGGTCATATACACCCGCACCACCGATGTGGACATCTCGCTCGGCGAGCGAGCCCGCATAGCCAACCGCAACAAGGCTGACCTCTTCATAAGCATACATGCCAATTCGCACCCGACCTCGACGCCCACCGGCGTGGAGACCTTCGTGATGGGTCTCTCGAAGAGCGCCAGCAACCTGGAGGTGGCAAAGAAAGAGAATGCCGACATACTGCTCGAAGCCGACTACAAGACCAACAAGGACTATGCCGGATTCGACCCCAACTCGGACGAGAGCTACATCATCTTCACCCTAGCCCAGAACGCCTACCTCGAGAAGAGCCTCAACTTCGCACAGGCCATACAGACTCAGTACAAGAACAACATGAAGACCATAAACCGCGGCGTGAAGCAGGCTGAGCTCTTTGTGCTCTACAAGACCGCCATGCCGGCAGTGCTGACGGAGATAGGCTTCATCAGCAACCCCACGGAGGAGGCCTACATGCTAAGCAAAGAGGGTCAGGCGAATATCGCCATCTGTCTCTTCAACGCCTTCATGAACTACAAGGTGGCTGAGGAGGGTGGCACCCGCATTGCCAACCCTGTGATAAACATTGAAGGCTACAAGGCGCCAGCAGTGGCTGCAAAGCCCAAAGAGAGCCCAAAAGAGGAGCCCAAGGTAGAGCCGAAAGAGCAGCCCAAAGAGGTTGCCCAAAAGGTGGAGAAACCGGCAGAACCCGCTGTAGTTGAGAAGCCTGTGACCGAAGAGAAGCCCGCAGCTGTGGAGCCCGTGAAGGAGAAGCCAGTTGTGGTTGAGCCCGTAAAAGAAGAGCCGGCAGCCGCAGTGGCGGAGAAAGTGACCCCTGTAGCCGCCAAGCAGCAGGAGAAGCCCCTGCCCGCAGTGACACTGCCCCCCGTACAGGAGAAGAAGGCGGAACCCAGAGCAGAGCCCAAGGTTGAGCCTAAAGCAGAACCCAAGGCAGAGCCTAAAGTAGAGCCGGAGCCTGTGGTGAAACAGGAGCCACAGCCTAAACCGGAACCCGTGCCGGAGCCAACACCCGTAGTCAAAGAGACATTGCAAGACCCGCAGAATACCGCAGCACCGGACGCTACGAAATACTACACAGTACAGTTCCTCACGATGGCCGAACTTTACCCCAAAGGGGCACCAGAGCTGGATGGCATAAGCGTCTTCACGGCCACCAAGCAGGGTAAGAAATATGCCTACAACACAGGGCGCTTCAACACCATAGATGAGGCTCGCGAATATTGCAACCACATCAAGAACGCCACCCAGTTCAAGGATGCTTGGGCACATATTTTCCAAGAGCCCGCCAACACCACTGTGGCACAGACAGAACCCGCAAAGCCCACCCAAGCCCCCGCTACACCGGAAGCCAAGCCGACCAAACCGGCACAGACTGCCAAAACGGTGCCGGGACTTACCTACAGGGTGCAGTTCTGCACATCAGACAAGCAGATGAAGGATGGCGACCCCGACCTGAAGGGCATCAAAAACGTATACTCGGCCCCCGCAGGCAACAGCTTCGTGCACACGACAGGAGACTTCAAGACGTTCTCGGAGGCTCAACAACGGTGCAACACCATCAAGCGCACCACCAGATTCCGTGACGCTTTCGTGATAGCCATATACAACGGCGAGCGCATAAGCCTCAGCCAAGCGCAAGCAATGCAAAAGAAAAACAAATGATTGAAGTAAAAGAGATAAGCAAGCTGTACGGTGAGCAGAGAGCCGTAGACCACGCCACTTTCAGCGTGAAGAAAGGCGAGATAGTGGGCCTGCTGGGCCCCAACGGCGCCGGCAAGTCGACACTCATGAAGATACTCACCTGCTACATACCGCCTACCGAGGGCGATGCCTCGGTCTGTGGGCACAGCATCTACGACGACACCCTGGAGGTGCGCCGCTGCATAGGCTATCTGCCTGAGCACAACCCGCTGTACCTGGACATGTATGTGCGCGAATACCTGCGCTTCGCGGCCGGTCTGGGCGGCGTAAAGAACCAGAACGAGCGCGCCGACGAGATGATAGAGCTTACGGGGCTCACCCCCGAGGCCAACAAACGCATAGGCCAGCTCTCCAAAGGCTACCGCCAGCGCGTAGGCTTGGCACAAGCCCTCATCCACGACCCACAGGTGCTCATCCTCGACGAGCCCACCACCGGCCTCGACCCCAACCAGTTGGAGTTCATACGCAGCGTGATTCGCAACGCCGGCAAGGACAAGGCCGTGCTGCTCTCCACCCACATCATGCAGGAGGTAGAGGCTATGTGCAGCCGCGCCATCATCATGGGCCACGGCCGCATACTGGCCGACGAGAGCATCAGCGGCCTCACGGCCAACAAACTGACAGAGCAGTTCCACAAGCTAACAATGTAAGCATATGACACGTCAAGAGTTAATAGCCCTTATCCGCGAGCGCCGCTCGTTCCTCTGCGTCGGACTCGACACAGACCCCGCCAAGATGCCCGAACATCTGCGCAATGAGCGCGACGGTATGTTCCGCTTCAACCGCGCCATCATCGATGCCACCATCGACTACTGTGTGGCCTACAAGCCCAACCTGGCTTTCTATGAAGCCCTCGGCCTTGAAGGTCTGCGCCAGCTGAAACTCACCATGGATTATATCCATAGCCTCAAGAAGCCTGTCTTCACCATCGCCGACGCCAAACGCGGCGACATCGGCAACACCAGCGAACGCTACGCCAAGGCTTTTCTCGACCCCAAAGGCGACTTTAATTTCGACGCCATCACCGTGGCCCCCTATATGGGCGCCGACAGCGTGCAGCCCTTCACGGTATACGAGGGCAAGTGGGTAATCATGCTGGCTCTGACCTCCAACAAGGGTGCCTTCGACTTCCAGCTGATCGAGGACAAGAACGGTACACCGCTCTACCAGCGTGTGCTGGAGACCTCCAAGCAGTGGGGCAACGAGGACAACATGATGTATGTGGTGGGCGCCACCAAGGCCGAGATGCTCGGCGATGTGCGTCGCATCATCCCCGGCAGCTTCCTGCTGGTGCCCGGCGTGGGTGCACAGGGCGGCAGCCTCGAGGAGGTATGCAAACACGGCCTCAACAAGGACTGCGGATTGCTGGTCAACTCGTCACGCGGCATCATATACGCTTCCAACGGTAGCGACTTCGCCGAGGCCGCCGGTCGCGAGGCTCAGAAGCTGCAACAACAAATGGCTGCGGTGTTATGAACAACAACCGTACCATACTGCACATCCTGTTGGTGATTACGTTCATCTACGCCGGATTGTCTACAATAGTGTACCTCATCATGGGGATATCGCTGCCCATAGTGCAGGACTACTACGCCGCCAACCCATCGGTGCTGCCTGACCAGTTCAAGACGGCCATGGAACGCATGATGGAGGTACCGCAGACCTACTATATCGGGTGTGCCCTGCTGTACAGCATCGAGGTGCTCGGTGCGGCTTTCATGTGGAACCTGAAAGCTTCAGGTTTCCATTGCTACACTCTGGCACGCCTGCTGCAACTCATTGTGCCTCTGCTCTTCCTTGGACGCGGCTTTGTGAGCATCGGCGATATTATGTTCGCTCTCCTCTTCATCTTCGTCTACTGGTCACTGATGCGCCAACTCGGCGCTTTCAACAAGAAAGAGGACGATGCCACGCAGGAGGACGGCAACCAATAAGTCAATCACCTACATCCAATAGAGAAAGCCGCTGCAATGTTCTTGCAGCGGCTTTCTTGTCAAAGGACTCCTGCGGAGCGGCTATCTCTTGACTATCTTATTCACAGCACCTGCTGTACGGAGCATATAAACTCCGCTCTGCAAGGCGGTAAGGTCAAGCTTGTTGCTTCCCTCGGCGAGGGTATAGACAGCCACACGGCGGCCCGGAAGGTCGTAGAGCACGGCCTCGACGGTATGGTTCACAACGACGTTGACATAGTCGGTCGTCGGGTTGGGCATGATGCCTTCGACAACAGCGGTCACATCATGGATACCGATACCGCCAGGTATGCTAACGGGATGGATTTCCATATTGTATACATTTATGTATATCCAACCCCAGCCTTCGTAGTAGATACTATCGACGACCACACCGGCAGCAGGTTCGGCCCACTTTTCAAAGTCACCGTTGGAGAGAGTCTGATTCATACCAGCATCGGTAATGCTGTTGTTCTTGCTCTCCCAGAAAACGGCAGGACTCTGCTTACGCAGTGTATCGCCCTCGGCGACGACAAAGAGAATATCGTCAAGCATGCCACCGTCAGTGGTATAGCTGAAGCGCTGGTCGGCAGTGGCTATGTCTTCCATCATGTCAGCCACGGTCTTGCTGCCATCGAAGCGGTAGCCCCAGGCAAGGGCTGTATCGGCCCAGTTGACGGCCATAATAGCCTCATTGGCGCCTTCACCAACCCAGTAGATGATATCGCTGGCGGCGATGGTGGACTCAACAGGAGTGGGAGGCTCGGGTACAATGTCAATGCGCTCATAGAGCACTGCCACACCGGAGAGGTCGAAACCTCCCGACACATTGTCGGTAGGCCACGGGTCGTTGATGATATGTCCGAAGGCATCGTAGGTACCATACTGCGGGTTGATGCTGCCAATAACATCAACGACACGGACATAGACGATACTGTCAATATCGATACCGGTGCTGTCGGCCAGCTCGGCGAGGTCAAACGGGGTGCCGTAGCCAATACGGAACTTACCGGCCAAATTGTTGATGAAGGTGGGATCGGTAGCACCAGTGCCGTTGGTCTGGGTCTCGGTCTGCGTGAGGCTGGTGGCGGGGAAGCGGACGAAACGCTCACCGTCAGAGCTCACCTCGACAAATGCCAGCTCAAGGAA
>ONUE01000058.1 GCA_900320975.1 uncultured Bacteroidales bacterium
ACCTCGCCGCTGGAGTCTTCCGTCAGCGAGTAGTCGATGAAGAGGTTTATATTCCTCGGGTTGAGCGGCATGTCCGACATGTCCTCGACGAAGCCCCTCACTCTCAGCTTGCGGCAGTCGCCGCCCAGCTGTCCGTAGTGTGTCGTTATCAGCGTGGCCGACGAGACCTTCTGCATCAGCTCTATCACCGCCTGCACTATGGCTTTGCCTTCGGTGGGGTTGGTGGTGCGGGCAGGCTCGTCGATGAGTACCAGCAGGTGCTCCGTACGGCAGCGCCTCACGATGTCGCTTATCTTGATTATCTCCGCCGCATAGCTCGAGAGACCGTTCATCTCGTCCTGGTCGTCACCTATCGAGGTGGCCACGCCGTCGAAAAGTATGGTCTCCACCTTCTCCGCCGGCGCATGGAAACCGCATTGCATCATCATCTGTGCGCTGCCTATGCTCTTCAGCAACACGGTCTTACCGGCCATGTTGGCACCGGTGATGAGGGTCACGCCGCCACCTATCGTGATGTCCACCGGCTGGTAGCGCAGTCCTGTGGCTTCGTTGCGCTGTTTGAGGCGCGGGTTCACCAAGGCTTTGTATTCTATGCGCTCGCCTATCACGGGGCGCGTCAGGTTCCACGCTATAGCCAGCTCGGCTTTCGCGAAGAGGAGGTCGGCATAGGCCATCTGCTCCAGCGCCTCGCTGAGCGTGGGAGCCCACGGCACCAGCTTGTCGGAGAGGTGCACGCACACTTCGTTCTGTATCTCGTTCTGCTCGGCCAGCAGCGCTGCTATGCGCTCGGGGTCGTTGCCCGCCATCTGCATGGCGCTGAGCTCGCGGCGCAGCGGTGCCAGGCGCGGGTCGTAGCTGTCGTAGATGTAGAAGTTGGCAATGCCCGTGTGGTCGGGGTCCAGCAGTGCGAACGCTTCGTCGGTGGACGGCAGTGGCAGCATGGCTGTCATGCCGAGCCCTTCTATGGCCCCTGTGGCCGTGCGGCACAGCTGCGCGAGGCTCTTCACCTCGAAGAGCTCCACTTCGTTGAGGGGCGTATGGTTGGCCAGCGACGCCAGCGTGCCCTTCAGGTCGTGCAGCTGCATCAGGCAGTGGCGCAGGTCGATATAGGGCTTCTTGTATTTGTATTCGCGCACGGCGCCGATGGCCTCGTCCAGCCGGTTCCATTCGGCCTCGAGCCACGCGGCGTCGGTGCTGAACTCGGTGTCGAGCATCTTGCGGCGCCCGGCGGCGGACATCAGCTCCATGCTGTCGATGACATACTGGAAGCCTGCGTCCCCTTTTATCAATTCTTTAATTCTCATTTTTCTCTCCTTAAATCTTCATCACATCGTACACCGGCGTCTGCAGGGCTTCGCTCAGGGTCTCGCAGGCGCTGTGGCTGTCGAGCAGGAAGCCTTGGGGCGACGTGGGGTTGAGGGTTACGGCCACCAGGTGCGACCGTTGTAGCATCATCAGGCGGTTGCCTTTGCGAGTGAAGTCGTTGTAGGCTTCCGGCGTGATGAATAACTTGGTGAAGTCGCGCGCCACCAGCGTGATGTCGTCGCCCAGCGGCGTGAGTGCCTTGAGCAGGCGGTCGCTCACGGCCCCCGAGGCAAAGAGCGTGTGCCCGTAGCGCAGCAGGTCGGCGCCGGCGCTGCCGATGAGGAAGACCGACGCTATGCCGAGGTCGTGCGGCACCCCGTCGTCGTCCACGCCCCACAGGCCCTGCTCCACAGGGCTCAGCGCGGCGCGCAGGGCGGGGGAGACCTCGTCGAGGCATATCATGCTGTGCAGGAAGCGCGTCTTGGACACCAGCTGCTTGAGGTTCGCCGACACCGCGGCACCGGTGGCCAGCACCATGCAGTCTGTCACCGTCGGCGAGGCGAGGCTCAGGCGCGACAGGGCTCCGTCGACGATGGTCAGCTGGCATCCGGCGTTGCCGAGTTGCTCTATCTGGCCACGCAGCACTCCCGTGGTGGCGGCACCGCTGAGCAGCACCTTGCCACGCACCAGCACGCGCGCTGTCACCAGCGGGCCCAGGGCTGTGCGGCGACTGTCCACGTGCTCCAGCACCGAGACGGTCTGCCGCTTCATGTAGTGCTGCTCCGAGGTGATGAAACGGGTACCCTCGTAGAGCGTCACCTCCGGCTTCGCCGTGGCGAACACGCTGTCTACCTGTTCGCCGTCGACGCCGATGGAGGTCACGCCCACGGGCACACCCAAATCATTAAGCCGCCGCAGGATGTAGTTGAGGCACACCGTCTTGCCGGTGTTCTTCTCAAGACCCACTATCGACAGGCTGCGGTGCTTCAGTATCTCTTGTACGAAAGGCATCGCGAGGCTACTAATCGGTCAGACCGCCGTAGCTCTCGGCACTGCGTTTCATGGCTTCTTCGGTGGTGAAGGCCTCGTAGCGGCGGCAGCGGGTGACCACAGTCTGGCTCGAGCAGCGGTCGCCGTCGACGCGCATCAGGGCCCAGCCCGTGTTGTCGTCGGCAAAGCAGGTACCGGCAAGGGCCAGCGTGCCGTCGGCCTGGGTGAGCACCTGGTAGGTGTTGCCACCCACGCTGCCTTCGCCGCGGCGCGGTACGGAGGCGTAGCTCACGCGCAGCTGCGGGGTGCCGTTCTCCTCGGTCTGGCGCAGGCAGTAGATGCGCAGCTCCTCGTTGCGGCCCAGGGCGGTGACCTTGAGGTCGGTGGTCAAGGCGGAGGTGCCGTCGACACGGTCCAGGTTCTGCTTCACCGAGGGCAGCGTGCCGTCGCTCACCGGCATGCCGGGAATAAGCAGTGTGGCAGTGGCATACTCGCCCTGACGGGGAGTGAAGACCACGGGCAGGGTGCTTGCCAGCGTGCAGAAACGGCCATAGGCGCTCTTGCCACCGCTGAACATAGGCTCGGTGCCCTTCAGGGCGTTCCACAGTGCCGTGGTCTGTTTCATGCGCTGGCGGGCCACAAACTGGTTGCGGCTGTTGCGGCGCGGCTGATTGCTGGTGGCCGCACGCATGATGGTCTTGCCTTTCTTGGTGTAGAAGGTAACACCCGCTGTCCTTACGCTGCCGTTCACCAGCAGCCCTGTCATCTTTTCTTTTGCCATAGTCTTATATTTTTTTGTGGTTGATATTGTTTCTTTATCTTTTTTCCATCTTTTTTCCATCTCTTTTCCATCTCTCTTCCATCTCTCTTCCATCTCTCTTCCATCTCTCTTCCATCTCTCTTCCATCTCTCTTCTACCTCTCCTCTCCGCCCCCTCTCCGTCTGTTCTCCGGTTGTTTAACGGTTGTTCTACGGTTATAAACCGTTAAACAACCGTAATACAACCGTAGAACAACCGTTAAACAGACGGAGCGGGGACGGAGGAACGTCCTACCGCACACGGTTTTACGTCATTCCGGCGGTTCGGCGGCGATGCTGCAAATATACAGATATTTATTTATCTGGCAAAAAAAATGTAAATTTTTTCGGGTATGGGGGGCGTGGCTTCCTTAGACACGGGGTTGCGGCGTCTTAGGGCACGGGGTCGTAGCCTGAGCCGCCGAAGGGGTGGCAGCGGAGGATGCGCTTAAGGGCGAGCCAGCCGCCGCGGAAGGGGCCGTACTTGCGGATGGCCTCCTGCGCATACTGCGAGCAGGTGGGCGTGTAGCGGCAGGCCGGCGGCGTGAACGGCGAGATGCAGGTGCGATAGAAGGCTATCAGCGCCAGCATAAGCTTGGCGAGCAGCGTTTTGACGAAGTTCCACAGGCGTTTCATGCTTCGAGGCTCTTGAGGATGTCCTGCTGGAGTTGGGCGATGAGCTTGTCCATCTTGTGGCCGAGCAGGTCGTAGGGCATTATCTCGTTGTGGACATAGACCAGCGAGAGCACCAGACAGAGGTCTTGCTCCTGGAGGAAGGTGTAGAAGGCCGACTTGCGGAGGCGCCAGCATTCGCGTGAGAGACGGCGCACATGGTTGCGGTCCACGGCGTGGCGGAAGCGTCGCTTGGGGGCGACAATCATTATCTGGCAGGGGGAGGGCTGTGGGCCGGAGGCCGGCTGCTGGCTGTCGGCAGCAGAGGTGACGAGCCACTGTACGCTGAAGGGGAACGCCATGAGGCGGTGGCCGTCGGCGTAGAGCCTGTCCATCAGGCTGCGGCTGCAGAGCCGTTCCTCTTTGCCGAAGGTGTTGGGCATTTATTTCTTCTTGGCGGTGGTGGCCTTAGTGGCTTTTGCTGCAGGCTTGGCGGCGTCCTTGGTGCTCTTGGCGGCAGGCTTGGCCTCCTTGGCGGCGGCTTTCACTGTGGTTTTCGCAGCGGGTTTTGCGGCCTTGGCAGTTGTTTTCGCGGCGGGTTTTTCGACTTTCGCGGCAGTCTTGACCACCTTGGTGGCGGGTTTAGCGGCCGGTTTGGCGGCGGGCTTGGCGGCCTTTGCGGCAGGCTTCACGGCCTTTGCGGCAGCGGCTTTCTGTGCGGCCTCCTTCTCGGCGGCTTTGGCGGCGGCCTGAGCTTCGGCCTCCTTGGCGGCGCGCTCGGCGGCGCGGGCGGCGCGGCGGGCAGCGGCCTGGGCTTTCTTCTCCTCCATGCGCTGCTTGTAGATCTCCTTGTTGGCGATGACAGGCTTGCTCTTCTTGGCCGTCGTGTTGATGGTGTTGCGCACGCCGTGTTTGCTGATCTCGCCCTTGCTTATGACCACGCTCTCAGGGGCTTTGCCGAGGATGTGGTTCTCAATGGCCATGGCCATAGAGGGTGCCGACTGGGTGGGGGCGGCGATGTTGAGCTTGATGCCGTGCTCCTTGAGGGCGGCATGGGTGGAGGTGCCGAAGGCGGCAATCAGGATGTTGTGGTCCTTGATGTCGGGGAAGTTCTTGACGAGGCTGCGGACGCCGATGGGCGAGAAGAGCGCTATGGCGTCGAAGCTGTCGATGTCGAACTGCTTGAGGTTGCGGGGCTGCGAGGTGTACATCGGAGCCTTGGTGTATTTGAACTTGGCCTTGTCGAGAGCCTTGGTGTACTCGGTCTGCTTCTCGTCGGAGCAGGGGAAGAGGTATTTCTCGTCGCGGTGCTTGGCCATGACCTCGAGGAGGTCGGAGAAGTACTGGCTGCCGAAGAAGACCTTGCGCTTGCGGTACTGGATGAAGTTCTGCAGATAGAGAGCAATAGCCTCGGTGGAGCAGAAATATTTCATGTCGTCGCTCACGGTCTCGCGCAGCTCCTTGACCATGCGGAAGAAATGCTCTATGGAGTTCTTGCTGTTGAAGATGACTGCGGAGTAGTCGGCTATATGGATGCGTGTCTTGCGGAATTCCGAAGCGGAAATACCCACTACCTCAAAAAACTTGTAAAAAGTTATGTCGACGTTGTATTTGTGAATCAAATTGCGGTAGGGCGATTTCTCCAAATCGGCGGGTGCCGGTTGCGAAATGAGGATTTTTTTGATTTTCATGCTCGGTTCTTAAAATAACTCAACTATCTGACTATTGTGTTAATAGCAACTTTATGAGTACCAATATGGGTACTACTTCGATGGTGCAAAAATAGTAAAAAAGATAGAAACTGCGGCTTTTTGAGAGTGTTAAAAATAGTTGTATGCCCCTAAAGAGGCGCATGATGAACTCCAGGGCCGCGATGGAGACGATGATGTAGAAGATCACGTCGCGCCCTATCGGCAGGTAGGCCTGGAGCATCAGCAGTGGCGCCATGACAGTGCCGACAATCAGGTGGAAGATGTAGTTGCTGGAGAGGCAGGCTGCTATGGCGTCCTTGTCGTCGAAGACGTTGCCGAACAGGCGTGTCACGGAGTTGCAGAGCAGGTAGCAGAAGGTGCAGGCGACTATGAGGAGCAGCCACGCCAGGATGCCGTAGCTGGTGAGTGCGAA
The DNA here is from genome assembly GCA_900320975.1 of uncultured Bacteroidales bacterium. GTDB lineage: Bacteria > Bacteroidota > Bacteroidia > Bacteroidales > P3 > Colimorpha. Next base: position 5,830 of record ONUE01000058.1, read on the forward strand.
GAGGTAGATGCTGGTGGAGAAGGCGCAGATGGCGAAAAAGCCCATAGGTACCAAGCGGGCAGTGTTGAGGTTGCTGCCACGCACCAGGCGGTCCAAGGCGCGGTGGTCGGTGGCGGCCTTCAGCAGGTCGGAGAGGCGCAGCTTGTTGCGGTTATAGTAGTAGAACATCAGGCCGTAAAGCACTATCAGCGCGGCGAAGATCCACGCTGCCGGAGCTTTGCTGACGCGCTCCTGAAGGTCGTCGTGTTTTACGGGGAGGGTGGTGCGCTTGAAGAGTGACGGGCGTACCACGGGGGGGACAATCTCGCGTTGCGGGAAGATGCTGTCGAGTGGGATGCCGGTGTTTACTTCTTCTTGCTTGGGGAGTTCGTAGGGGGTGTCCCAACGGTAGAAAGGTTGCACAATTTCATCGGTCTGGGCTGTGGTAGTCAGAGAGAGTAACATGCATAGCAACAATGTGATACGCTTGAGTATGGTCATGATTTGTTTTCCTTTCCGAGGTGCAAAATTACGCAAAATAATCGGTATGACGCGAAAAAGTTGTATCTTTGCACGGCGAAACCGCTAACATACAACTGCATGAAAAGGATGGTCATACTGCTTTTTGCCTTGCTGCCGATGCTTACAGTGGCACAGGTGAAGATACCCAAAGACGCCAACAGGTTCACATACCACCAGTATGACTATGGCGACGTTACCGACACCACAGTGATTACCGTGGAAAGGGTGGGGGATGTGATTACCATCACCAAGCCCAAGCCTAACGGGCTGCTGGTACACGGCTACTGCCAGACGGTGACGAGCGTGGACTATGCCGCCGACAGCATCACGGTGACGGCAGCGTATGACGACACGGTGTATTACTACCGGACGGGCTTTACACGGGGAGATATTGAATGGCGAGTGGAGGGCAACAGGCACACCTGTTCCGTCAACAGCAATACGCTGGTGTTTGTGATGGACGAAAAGGCGCCGGTCAACGTGACGCCGCTGCCGTACTACGGTTTGAGCAAAGGCGTATTGCGTGAGTTCCACCGCAACGGGCAGCTGCGGATGAAGCTCGTCAAGGCCGAAAAGGTTTCGCTAACCGAACTACCCGAATCAAACCGAATCCGGAATAATTCGGTTAGAGTTAGTCCACGGGAACTTGACCGCATCATGAAGGAGCGTCTTGTCATCACCACCCGCATCTTCGACCATGAGCAGATATGCTGGGGCAAGGAGAACGACCATGTCGATGGCCGTTTCCCCTACGATACCGTGCTGCATTTCGCCGGTGGCACTCTCATCCTCAAGCGCGTCAAACTGCCAAACTTGCCGCAATATTACCAGCACTTTGTGGAGATACACCAAAAGAGCAACGGCGACGCCTACGACCGCACAGGCTCGCTCTTCGTTATCCCGTGGTCTGACGTCAACTTCTTCCAAGGCATCAATCAGCACCCCGATTCGTTGCCCACCTTTATCGGCAAGGATGGCCAGCGCTATCAAGGCATGGTGGCTACGGGCGACTATGAACCACCTATCGAACTGGTGCGTTTCTTCACCCCCTTCGGCGTAGGCCACTTCAATGAGCGCATGAAAGACTTCGGCATCGACTGGCGTCCTGAGACCTTCTATCGTCAGGAAATCACCGACCTTTACGACTATGCTATGAACAACTACTACGTCAGGAACAGCGGTGTATATATCGGCGTATGGATAGGCAACTACGACGGTGGAGGACATCTGATTACAGTCGACATTAAGTCCTACCCCCGAGACTACGAGTGGGAAGAGGGGGTGGACCCAGGTGAAGTCCGTTCTCTCTTCAACACCTGCAACGTGCTTGAGATGGCGGGGCAGAACTACGGCAAGCTCTTCGGTACCGACTCGCTGACAGTTACTTTTAAACTTGAAAACGCCCAGTATGCCCAGTTGCGGTACATCGCCACTGGCCACGGCGGCTGGGACGAGGGTGACGAGTTCGTGCCCAAGACAAATACCATCCTTATTGACGGCAAGGTGGCCTTTACATACACCCCTTGGCGGCAGGACTGCGGATGCTACCGCGACCTCAACCCTGTGAGTGGCAACTTCTGGAACGGCCTCTCGAGCAGCGACTTCTCGCGCTCCGGCTGGTGCCCCGGAACCGCCACACAGCCGGTATATTTTGACATGGCACCATGGGCCGACGGCAAGGAACATACCCTCACCGTCGCCATCCCGCAGGGCAAACCTGTCGAGGGCATGTTCAGTCATTGGGCTGTCAGCGGCGCTTTGATAATTGGATACTGATGTAGGAAAATAAGAAATAAAACAAAATACAAATATCCCTAAGATGAAGAAACTCATAGCACTGGCCTTTGTGGCCTTCCTCGCCGGTGGCGTCGCCTCGGCACAACACGGACACGGTAACTGCGGCAATTGTCCGCACCATGCACAGCATGCCCAGAAGCCACAGGCTCCGCAGCCGCAGGTGAACGCCGACGGCATAGACATGGCAGTGGTGAAGGCCTTCCCGACAGTGAAGAGCCTGGAGAAGAAAGGCAAGTGGACCGAGGTGTACGATGCACAGCACAAGATGCTGGGTTATGTGGTGTACAGCAAGCCCGCCAGCGATACCATACGTGGTTTCAATGGCGAGACACCGGTGGTGATAGCCTTCAACACAAAGAAGGTGATCTCGGGCGTCTATGCTCTGCCCAACATGGAGACCCCGAAGTTTGCAAAGGTTGTGCAGGATGCCGGTTTCTACAACAACTGGAACGGCCTCACTGTGAAGCAGGCCCGCAAGAAAAAGGTGGATACCGTGAGCGGCGCCACCTACACCAGCCGTGCTGTGGCGCTGAGCGTGCAGGCAGCCCTGGAAAAGCTGTAATTGTTGCCACATATCGGAAAAAAAGTGTATCTTTGCAGCGATGAAGAATATACGAAATTTCTGCATAATAGCTCATATTGACCACGGTAAGAGTACGTTGGCCGACCGCCTGCTGGAGGTGACGAACACCGTCAGCCAGCGCGAGATGCAGGACCAGGTGCTCGACGACATGGAGCTGGAGAAGGAGCGTGGCATCACCATCAAGAGCCACGCCATCCAGATGAACTACAAGGACTATGTGCTCAATCTAATCGACACTCCGGGCCATGTGGACTTCAGCTATGAAGTGTCGCGTGCTATCGCTGCATGTGAAGGTGCTCTGTTGGTAGTGGATGCCACGCAAGGCATACAGGCACAGACTATAAGCAATCTGTATCTTGCACTGGAGAATGATCTGGAGATTATTCCGGTGATGAATAAGATAGACCTCGACAGCGCAATGCCTACTGGGCTGCAAGCCCGAGGAAATCCTGCGCTGTTCGGCGAAGACGGGCATGGGTGTGCCCGAGATACTGGACGCTATTGTCGACCGCATCCCTGCGCCAGAGGGAGACCCCAATGCACCGCTGCAAGCGCTGGTGTTCGATTCGGTCTTCAACCCCTTCCGCGGCATCATCAGTTACTTCCGTATCATGAACGGCACATTGAAGACTGGCGACCACGTCAAATTCTTCAGCACCGGCAAAGAGTATGATGCCGACGAGGTGGGCGTGTTGCGCCTCAACATGGAGCCGCGCAAGGAATTGAGCGCCGGCAACGTGGGCTATATCATCAGTGGCATCAAGACCTCGAAGGAGGTGCGCGTGGGTGACACCATCACCCATGTCGATGCTCCTTGCGAGAAACCCATTGAGGGCTTCGAGGCAGTGAAGCCGATGGTCTTCGCGGGTGTCTATCCTGTGGACACCGACGACTATGAAGAGCTGCGCGCAAGCATCGAGAAGCTCCAGCTCAACGATGCCTCGCTGACGTTCGAGCCCGAGAGCTCGTTGGCACTGGGCTTCGGTTTCCGCTGCGGCTTCCTTGGCCTGCTGCACATGGAGATTGTCCAGGAGCGTCTCACCCGTGAGTTCAACATGGATGTCATCACCACAGTGCCCAACGTGCAGTACAAGGTTAAGCTCACCAATGGCACCGAGCTTGATGTGTACAACCCCTCAGGTATGCCCGAGCCGAACAATATCGCCGAGGTTTATGAGCCGTATATACATGCACAGATTATCACCAAGGCCGACTTCATAGGGCCCGTGATAAAGCTCTGCATGGACAAGCGCGGCATATTGAAGAACCAGAACTACCTCACCACCGACCGCATAGAGATTACCTTCGACCTGCCGCTCGGCGAAGTGGTGTTCGACTTCTACGACAAGCTCAAGAGTATCTCGAAGGGCTATGCTTCTTTCGACTACTATGTCAACGGCTACCAGCCTTCGAAACTGGTGAAGCTGGAGATACTGCTCAACGGCGACCCCGTGGACGCTCTTTCGACGCTTACCTATGTCGACAATGCCTATCCCATTGGCCGCAAGATGTGCGAGAAGCTCAAGGACCTCATCCCGCGCCAGCAATTCGACGTGGCCATCCAGGCTGCCATCGGTAGCAAGATTATAGCCCGTGAGACTGTGCGCCAGGTGCGCAAGGATGTGACTGCCAAGTGCTACGGTGGCGATATCACGCGTAAGCGCAAGCTCCTCGAGAAGCAGAAAGAGGGCAAGAAACGCATGCGTCAGGTGGGCAATGTGGAGGTTCCGCAGAGCGCATTCCTGGCGGTGCTCAAATTGGATTAAACAAACATAAAGATATCAATTATGAAAAGCATTTTCAAGTATTTGGCCGTTATGGCCTTTGGTGTAGCCCTGATGGGTATGGTGTCCTGTAACAAGGAAGATGATGGCAAGACGGATGTGACTCCCGTGACGCCGACACCCGACCCTCGTCCCGCAGGTGATATCGCATTGCACCTGGGTTCTGTCAACGGAGCATATATTCTCGAGGGAGACACCGTGCGCTATACTACCACCGATGCGGATATGCACGGTATCCATAGAGCCGATGTGCACATATTCATCGATAACCAGACTTCGGCCGATTTGGCGGTGAACCATAGCTATGAGGTGTTGCAGGGTCCTGCCGGTTTGAACACCGAGGTCTGCGCTCATGGCACGTGCCCTTGGAACGGCGAGGTTTATACCATCGCCCCTGGCGCATACGAGAACCCCTATACCATAGAGACTCACCTTGAGACAGAATATTCTGGTCAGCAGATACTCTACAAGATTAAAGTGGGTAAAGACCGGAGAATAGATGATCCCGTGACTTTCTACCTGCTCATCAACGTACAGTAGCGTCGTACCGGCGCACCTGCCACAGGTACCATAAGGCCAAGGCGACATACACCGCCGCCGAGGCTATAGCGAATAGGCGTATCGCCAACAGGAAGTCGGCGGCGCCTATTCCTATTATTATGGCAACTACGCGCAATACCAGCAATACGAGGTAGAAGAAGAACTCGGTGCGCTGCGTCGAGAAGACATTGGGTATGAATAGCATGCAGGCTGATATGAAGCTGGTGAGCACCCAAGGTAGCAAGGCCTGCACATAGGGCCCACAACCGTGCCAGCGGCTGCCGAAACAGAAGGAGAAGACGGGCTCCGCGACAAACCAGGCGGCCACACACACCATTATTGCTAAAGCCGATAGCGGCAGCATGAAGCGTCGCAGCATGGGGGCTATAGTTTGGCGTGTATGCACGGCTTCGGCGGCACGAGTGTAGAGCACACGCTCTAAAGCGGTGCTGATGAGGTTTACGGGCTGCATGGTGAAGGTCAGCGCCAGTCCGAAAAGTCCCACCTCGGCGCGGTCGAAATATATGGCGAGCCAGAGGAACGGCAGGTTGGAGGAGAATGTGCTTACGAAATCTTTGGTGGCTACATACAGCGGGAAGTTCTTGTGCTTATGCGCGGCGGCCTTGTTCTCTGCCGCATTGGTGGCAGGCAGCCCGAGGCTGCGCAGACGCAAGCGGTAGTTGAGGTTGGAGGCTGCCTGCCCCAGCACTGTGCCTATGGGCAGACCGCTCTGTGAAAGGCCGAGCCAGCCGAGGAGCATCTTAAGCAGAGCTCCGCTACCTGCGTTGACGTTGTCCGAGACGGCTATCTGGCCGTAGCGGTGGAAACGGTTGTAGAGGAAACTGTATATGCGCGATGTGCCGCAGAAGAAGACCATCGGCGGTATCAGTAGCACCATCCAGCCCAGCTGACTGAAGTTGCCCGGCAGGGCGCCGGTGAGCCACAGCACGAGGGCTATGGTGAGCAGAACGCATGAAATGATAGTGTTGAGCCGCAGGGCGAAGCGCGACACAGCGGCGGCTTCTTTGTCGTCGTCGGCAACGACGGTGGCGAGCTCGTATTTGCATGTGGAGAGGATGATGAGGACCTCAATATAGGAGTAGAAGATATTGAAGAGGCCGTAGTCGTCGGGACTGTAGATGCGGGTGAGCACGAAATAGGCGGCAAAGGCGATAAGCTGCGCCAGTATGTTGCCGCTGACGAGGGTGGCGGCCTCTCTCACTATGCTCTTCTGTTTCATAGTTCACCGTGGTATTTGCGTAGCACCCATTCTGTCGCAAGCAGCAGTATTATCAGTATCAGTACGAGAGGCAAACGCAGGAACTCGGTATAGCGGGTGTGGGTGTAGATGGTGGGCTTCAGTGTTGCGAGTTGTTCGGTGAGTGCCTCGAGTTGTTCGGGGTAGAACATCTCGCCGCCGGTGGTGGTGCTGATGGTCCGCAGCAGGTTGTGGTCGGTCACAAGGCTGCGTTGCTCAAGGTTGAGGGCTTCTACGGCAAAGGTGCCGCTGGCACTGAGCCCGTCGTCGGTCTTGGCCGTGTAGCGGTAGAGGCCGGGCCTGAGCGTGGGCAGGTTGAGGCGGTAGGCGGCACCGTCGCGGGCGAAGGTGAAGTCGGCTTCGGTGGAGTCGCCGGTGAGGTGTAGCTGTACTTCCGGGGTGTTGGTGAGCTCGTAGGCTTCGTTGTATAGCTGAGCCCGCAGGACGGGGCTCTCGTCGTCGGCGTAGCTGCGCGAGGCCTCTATCTGCAGACGGTTGCGCGATTGCTGCATGGCGGTGAAGGCCACAAGTTGCGATATGAGTTGGTCGAAATGGGTGTGGCTGCCGTTGGATTGCCATTCTGCGAGACGCCAGCGCCACAGTCCCTCGCCCCACACGAAGGCACGCCGCTGTTCGCCTTGTGCGGTGGCGGCAATGAGAGGCTGGCGGGTGTCTATATTGCCCAGCCGGGCGGTGAAGAGCGGCTGCACGCCAGCGGCCAAGTGCGCCTCACCGAACGGCGCGGAGAGCGGAGGCATTGCCTCTACCGAGGTGGCGGCGGCGTTGTCGAGCGAGAACAGGGAGAAATTCGGCTGGTGGGCTGCGGTGACCTCGCTGGCACGACTTACCTTGGAGGTTATCTCAAGGCCGCTATGCAGGGCGTTGAAGCGCGAAAGGTCGGTCTGCAGGCCGATGATGTAGAGCTGCGGCAGTTTGCCGGCGAAGCTGATGTCGGGGTGCGCCTGCGAGGGCATGTTGTGCAGGACGGCGAGACTATAGGAGGTGTCGGCTTTGGCCTCGGCGGCATAGATTACGGTCGCTTCGTAGTTGGCGTTAGCCTCTATGGCGCGTTTGAGGGCGGCAATGTCCGGATGCGGCGCGTTGGCGTAGATGGCCACTTTGCGGCGCGTGTCGATGACGTCGATATAGAAGGATATTGTGTTGTTGTCCATGGAGAACTCGCCCGCCACAGGCTCCAGCCGGACGGTGATGCGTTGCAGCCCGGGCTTTTGGGCGGGCAGGGTGGCCGTCACGAGCGATGAGAAGTTGTCGCTGCTGTAGGCGATATTCTGGCGATACAGGAGCCCGCCGTCGCCGCCGGTTATCGTGAGGGCGGTGCTGTGTTTGTTAAGCCACGCCGCGTTCACGGTAACCTCTACGGGGAAGTCGTTGCCGAGCATGGCTATACGGTCGCAGCGCAGGTCGGCGAGGGCGGCGTCGCGGTGGGTCGTGGTGTCGCCCAGAGCTATGGTGTAGACGGGGTAGGGCAGCTGCTCGGCGACGGTGGCCGGGTTGCTGCCGCGGTTGTATATTCCGTCGGTGGCCAACACCAGGGCGGCGATATCGTCGTGATTGTGGCGCAGGAGCATCTCGCCGATGTCGGTGGAGCTGCCGCCAAAGCTCTCTTCGCTTATCTGGCACTTCTCTTTCAGTTTATCGGCAAGGGCGCTGAGGGTAAAGGCCGAGTCGGCACTTCCGGAGACAGATTGCGACACATCGGTGGCAAGCACGACATGTGGCTTCTGGCGTTCATGAACAGTCTGTTTCGATATCGGGGCGAGAAGCAGGAAGGCTATTGCCGACACCGCAAGAAAGCGCAGTGCGGCCAGCAGCCATCGCAGCTTCCGCTGGAATGGCTGGGCTCCGGTGAAGTATAGCACTCCGGCATAGAGGGCGCCCGCCAGCAGGCATAGCAGCACACAGTACCAGGGATAGTCGATAATCATCTGTAGTCTCTGTTTTGAATTGCAAAAGTACGCAAAAAATCCAACATACGCGTCCGCGCGAACTATTTTTCTTCTCATTTTCACCTCCTCCCCCTCCGTCCCCCCTCCGACCCCTCTCCGTCTGTTCTACGGTTGTTCACCGGTTGTTTAACGGTTACTAACCGTTAAACAACCGGTGAACAACCGTAGAACAGACGGACCGGGTACGGAGCGGAGGCGTAGCGACAGCGGCGTTACAGTGGCAAAGATGCGGTGCGGAGTAATTATTTCGGCGAAACGGCGTTATTATGTTGTATGAAGAAGTTACTATCG
>ONUE01000110.1 GCA_900320975.1 uncultured Bacteroidales bacterium
GGCAGCCTATTCTCAATTCGCAATTCTCCATTTTCTATTTCAAGAAATGCCTCAGGCGTTTCTACAATGCCGTTGGTATAGTAGAACTCGCCAAGACCGTTCCAGTAGAGCTTGCGCCAGAAGGCTATCTGCTCGTCGGTGAGACTGCCGCACAGCACCTTGACCATAGGCGGGCAGGCGCATTTCCAGTAGCTCACCAGCTCGACCATTCCGATATTGAAGACCATGACGTCAATGTCTTTGCTGAAGTCGAGGAACGGGCGCCACTCTATGAGGGCCGTGGGATGAAACTCGACGTCACCCATGCGGAAGTCGAACCACAAGTGCAGCCCGTCGGCCTCCTCACGGTAGTGGTAAGCCACATATTCGAACACAGGATACTGCCGCCGCAGCGACTGATACTTCTCGTTATTGTTCATATTCTACCTAACGACAAAAGAGGCAAAATATTACATCGGCACAATAAAAAAGAGCCCACAGCGTTTTAAGAGGATAAATGGCAATACATTTGTAACGACATGAAAGACTTGAAATACTACTTGAAGCAGGTGGAGGAAATCTTTGCCGGAGAGCAGTTTATGGCCGAACCCCGCGAACTGTACGAGCCCATAGACTACACCCTGCGACTCGGTGGCAAGCGCATACGCCCCACCCTGCTGCTGGCTGCCAACGTCCTCTTCGGTGGCAAAGAGGAGCAGGCTCGCGACGCCGCCATAGGCATAGAGACCTTCCACAACTTCACCCTCTTGCACGACGACCTCATGGACCGCTCACCCCTACGCCGTGGACAGCCCACGGTCTACACCAAATGGGGCGACAACACAGCCATCCTCAGCGGCGACACCATGTTCGCACTGGCTTGGCGCTACTTCCTCCGCCAGCCATCGCCGCGCCTGCAGGAGATACTGCAATGCTTCAACGAGACCGCCATCGAAGTGTGCGAAGGTCAGCAGAAAGACATGAACTTCGAGACCATGACGCTCGACGAGGTAAGCATCGACAAATACACCGACATGATACGCCAGAAGACCGCCGTACTGCTGGCCGGAGCTCTCAAGATAGGAGCCCTCTACGCCGGTGCGGCAGACAAGGAGGTGAGCACGCTATATGAGTTCGGCATACACCTCGGCCTGGCATTCCAGATTCAGGACGACCTGCTCGACGGCTACGGCGACACTGCCGTCTTCGGCAAGAAGACCGGCCAGGACATCCGCGACAACAAAAAGACCTTCCTCCCACTGACAGCATTAAAGCTATGCAACGAAAGCCAGCGGGCCGAGTTGTACAGCCTCTTCTCCGGAGACAATACAGAGGAGGAAGAGCGCGTGCGCCGCGTGATGTCATTGTATGATGCTGTCGGATTACGCGCCAAAATAGACGAAGCCATTGACAACGAGTTCGTAGCCGCCGTGAGATGCCTCGACAGCATCCCTGCCGATGAAGCTTTGAAGCTGCCTCTCCGCGAACTCATGGAGACGTTAAAAGGAAGAAAAAAATGACTTTTTTTGTCGTTTTAAAAAAATAGTGTATATTTGCAAAACGAAACAAAAAGGTTGAATAACAAACAATAATTTAATAATCAACACACTAACAACATCATGAAAAAAGTATTTGCCCTGATGTCAATAGTCGGACTGTTGACATTTGCCAACTTCAACAACGTGATGGCCCAGGACGAGGCCGCCGCCGCTGAAGCAACAGAACAAGTAGCCGCCACCGATGAGGCTCCCGCAGCTGACGCCGTTGTGGCCGAACCCGCTGCTGAGGAAGAGACCGTTGCCGCCGCTCCCGCCGACGACACCAAGTCGTTCCATCAGATGCTGAAAGAGAAGTACATCCAGGGTGGTGCCGGTTGGATGACCCCCGTGCTCCTCTGCCTTATCTTCGGTATGGCCCTCATCATCGAGCGCATCCTGTACCTGAACATGGCTACCACCAACGTGAAGAAGCTCCTCGACGGCATTGAGGAGAACGCCAAGAAGGGCGACTGGAAAGGTGCCCGTGAGCTTTGCGCCAACACCCGCGGCCCCGTGGCCAGCATCTTCGTGCAGGGTCTTGACCGTATCGACCAGGGCCTCGACAACGTCGAGAAAGCCGTCACCAGCTACGGTGGTGTGCAGATGGCCCGCCTCGAGAACAACATGACCTGGATTGGCCTGTTCATCGCTCTGGCTCCTTCCTTCGGTTTCCTCGGCACCGTCGTCGGTATGGTCCAGGCCTTCGATGACATCGAGACTGCCGGTGATATCAGCCCGACCGTTGTGGCTGGCGGTATGAAGGTTGCTCTGTTGACGACCATCTTCGGTCTCATCACCGCTATCATCCTTCAGATCTTCTACAACTACATCCTCACCAAAATCGAGAGCCTCGTCGACCAGATGGAAGACGGTAGCATCAGCTTCATGGATATCCTCGTGAAGTACCACAAATAATGGTCACTCTTTTGGAAGGTAAATAAATAGTACTAAACCTAAAAAAGAACAACCATTATGAAAGAATCCACAAGAAAACTCGTCACCTGGGCGGGATTGATCATCGCGGGCATCTGCACCGTGCTGAGCATCGTCTTCGCCATGTACAACGGTGATGTCAAAGAGCTCGAGGCCGTCAAGGCCAACGGCCTCTTCGACGCCACCTTCTATATCCTGCTCTGCCTCATCGTTGTCTCCATCCTCGCCATCCTGGTGTTCGTTTGCACCGGCCTGAGCAAGAAGTTCAGCGAAGACAAGGGCTATTGGAAGAAATTCCTCGGCATCGTCGCCGCCATCGTGGTGGTCTGCGTGCTTGCTTTCGTCCTCTCGAAAGGCAACGACGTCAGCCCCGCCCTCATGGAGAAGCACGATGTCACCGAGGGCACCTCGAAACTCATCGGTGCCGCCTGCTACATGGTGTACATCCTGGTCATTGCCGCTGCAGTGTCCATCGTCTACACCGCTATTGCCAAATCACTTAAAAAGTAACTAACTATGGCAAGAAAAACTCCCGGACTCAACACAGGCGCAATGTCCGATATCTCGTTCCTGTTGCTGGCCTTCTTCCTGATGGTCTCCAACATCAACACCGATATGGGTATTGCCCGTAAGCTTCCCCCTCCCCTGCCGGAGGATGCGGAAGCTCCCGATGTTCGTGAGCGCAATATCTTTGTCGTGATGGTCAACAAATACGACTGGGTCATGTTCAACGGCGTTCGCGGCCGCATTGAGGACTTGAAGGACCGTGCCAAGGAATTCCTCGGCAACCCCAACAACCTCCCCAACCTGCCCGAGAAAGTGCCCACCGAGATTCCGCTGCTTGGCACCGTTGAAGTCTCCAAGGGTGTTATCTCCCTCCGCAACGACCGCGGTACGTCCTACGACATGTACCTCCAGGTGCAGAACGAGTTGACCGCCGCCATCAAAGAGATGCGCGACGATTTGTCGGTAGCACGCTTCGGCAAGAAATTTGCCGATATTACAGAACAACAGCGCGAAGCCATCGAGCAGGCCATCCCCGTGGCCATCTCCGAGGCCGAGCCCACTAATTTTGGAGGAGGAAAATAATGGCACGTTTTACAGGAAAGAAAGCAAACTCTACTCCTGAGCTCAACATGGGCTCCATGAGTGACATTATCTTCATGCTGCTGTTCTTCTTCATGGTCATCACCACCATGCGCGAGAGCTCACTCTACGTGAAGATCATCCCGCCGCAGGGCAGCGAAGTGACCAAGCTCGAGAAGAAGAGCCTCGTCAGCTACATCAACGTGGGTGTGCCCCTGCCCGACCAGCAGAAGAAGTACGGTACGGAACCCCGTATCCAGCTCAACGACCAGATCTCGGAAATCTCCGACATCATCACCTTCTGCGAGCTCGAGCGTTCCGCCCGTCCCGAGGCCGACCGCCCCTTCATCACCACGGCCATCAAAGCCGACAAGCAGGTGCGCATGGGTATGGTCTCCGACATCAAGCAGGAGCTGCGCCAGGCCGGTGCCCTCAAGATATTCTACAACGCCAGCAAAGGCAACGCCAAGAATAAATAAAGGTACAAGCCGACAACAAGAAAGCCCCTCGCCGCACGGCGAGGGGCTTTTCTTTTTGGGTGTCACACAAACAGAGAGGGGTGCTTTGTACAAAGCACCCCTCATCATTCATGCAATGCAATCTATCGATTAGGCATAGAGCTCTTCGAAGATCTTGCGCAGCTCGGGGCTCTCGCGGAGCTCCTGCAGCGTGAACTCGGCGTGGCCCTTGGTGTAGCCGTTGCCCATGATCATGTTCACGTCGCTGCCGATACCCTCGGCACCGAGGCTGGCCTTGGTGAAGCTGGTGGCCATGCTGAAGAAGTAGACGATACCGTCGTCCTTGGTGCAGAGCACAGCGGTCATCTCCTGGTCGGGGACGTTGACGCAGTTGCTCTCCACAATGTCGCAGAAGCCGAGGTCCTTGATACGCTGGGTGCTCTTCGGGCTGTTGGCGATGCCGATGACCTTACCGGTGACACCGACGCGCTTCTTGGCCTCGTAGCAGCAGAGCATACCGCTCTTGCCACCGGCGCCGAGGATGACGACAGTCTGGCCATACTGGCACAGCTTGGCGGTCTGGGCGGGAGCACCGGCCACGTCGAGGGCGCTCAGGGCGAGCTTCTCAGGCATGTCGGTCGGGATCTTGGCGTAGATACCGCTCTCGAAGAGGATAGCCTTACCCTTGATGTCCACCTGGTCGACCTCGGGACGGATCTCGAGAATCTCATCGATGCGCAGGGGAGTCAGCGAGAGGCTGACGAGAGTGGCGATGCGGTCGCCCTCCTTGAGGTCGATCTTGCCCTTCAGGGCGTCGCCGATCTTCTCCACCTTGCCGAGGAGCATACCGCCGGAACCGGTGCGACGGTTGCGGTGCTTACCCTGCAGCTCGACGTTGAGGAACATCTCCTTCTTCACCTCTTCCATAATCTTCTCCTGACTGGCGCCTTCGCCGGCCTGCTGCTTGGCATAGTTGTGGATGTCCGTGAACGAAGCGCTGTCGATGTTCAGGGTCTGGACGTCGATAAGAATCTCATTGTCCCAAATCTCATCCATGTTGTTGTCAAGCTTGTTAGCGGGCTGGGGCAGCACGCCTTTGGGCTCGATGACGCGGTGGGTACCGTACTTGTTGCCTTTTTTCTGCATAATAATTGGTTATTTTTTTGATTATTAAATAATTTATCTTAGTTTGACACGAAATTCAAACATACAAAGATACATAATAAAAACAATATGACAAAATATTTTTTTCATTTTTGAAGCCTTTCCGGTCCGTCCCCTCTCCGACCTCGGTCCGACTGTTCTACGGTTGTTTAACGGTTGTTTAACGGTTCATAACCGTTAAACAACCGTTAAACAACCGTAGAACAGTCGGAGAGGGTACGGACAAGGGGCGGAGAAATTGCGGAGGATTTGTGGGGGCGGCGGTGAGGGTGTGCAAAAGTTTTTGGCGGTCATGTCGGAAAAATTTAGTATATTTGCACTTTCTATATTTCAACCGGATAAACAAAAACATACTGAATATGAAACAATACATCGAACAGAACAAGGACCGCTTCCTCGAGGAGCTCTTCTCCCTCATCCGCATTCCCTCCATCAGCTCCGAGCAGGAGCACAAGCCCGACATGGTGCGCTGCGCCGGGCGCTGGCGCGAGCTGCTGCTCGAGGCCGGGGCCGACAAGGCCGAGGTGATGCCCACCGACGGCAACCCCGTGGTCTACGGCGAGAAAATCATCGACCCCAAGAAGCCCACCGTGCTGGTCTACGGCCACTACGACGTGATGCCCGTGGCTCCGCTCGAGCTGTGGCGCACCTCGCCGTTCGAGCCCGTGGTCAAGGACGGCTTCATCTGGGCCCGCGGCGCCGACGACGACAAGGGTCAGAGCTTCATGCACGCCAAGGCCTTTGAGTATATGGTGAAGACCGGCAACCTGCCCTGCAACGTGAAGTTCATGCTCGAGGGCGAGGAGGAGATCGGCTCCGGCTCGCTCTACGGCTTCTGCGAGAAGAACAAAGAGCTGCTCAAGGCCGACATCATCCTTGTGAGCGACACCTCGATGATAGCCCCCGACGTGCCCAGCATCACCAGCGGCCTGCGCGGCCTCTGCTACTGGGAGGTGGAGGTCACCGGCGCCAACCACGACCTGCACAGCGGCATCTTCGGCGGCGCTGTGGCCAACCCCATCAACGTGCTCTGCAAGATGATTGCCGACCTGCACGACGAGAACGGCCACATCACCATACCCGGCTTCTACGACGACGTGCTGGTGCTCAGCGACGAGGAGCGCGCGCTGATGGCCCAGGCCCCCTTCGACGAGGCAGAATATATGAAAGAGCTGGGCGTCAAGGCCCTGAAGGGCGAGAAAGGCTACAGCACCAAGGAGCGCACGGGCATACGCCCCTGCCTCGACGTCTGCGGCATCTGGGGCGGCCACACCGGAGAGGGCACGAAGACCGTGCTCCCCAGCAAGGCCTACGCCAAGATCAGCACCCGCCTCGTTGCCAACCAGGACTTCGAGAAGATAAGCAAGATGTTCCAGGAGTACTTCGAGAGCGTGGCTCCCGACTACGTCACCGTGAAGGTCACGCCCTGCCACGGCGGCGCCGCCTATGTGGCCCCGCTGGAGCTGAAGGCCTACAAGGCTGCCGAGAAGGCTATGACCGACACCTTCGGCAAGCGCCCCATCCCCACGCGCAGCGGCGGAAGCATCCCCATCGTGGCTGGCTTCGAGAAGATACTGGGCCTGAAGAGCATCCTCATGGGCTTCGGCCTCGCCAGCGACGACATCCACGCCCCCAACGAGAACTACCCCCTGCAGCAGTTCTTCAAGGGCATCGAGACCATCCCGCTGTTCTATAAGTATTTCGCCGAGTAAAAT
>ONUE01000066.1 GCA_900320975.1 uncultured Bacteroidales bacterium
AAACAAGAGGAGGTCGAAGCCGCCGGGCGCACACTGGTGTTGCTCGACATGCTTGGCCTCCCGGGGCTGAAGGTCGACGTGGCGCTGCAGACCATCACCGTTGACGGCGGCACGGTCATCCTCCAGATCAACGGCAAGGAGGTTCCCGTAGCACGGCTGGCCAACCTGCGGGCCGACCAAGTGAAGCGAGTGGAATACAGCAACAACCCCGGTACCCGCTACCTCGACCGTGGCGCTTCCGGCATCATCAATATCATACTGAAGGAACGCGAGGATGGCGGCAGCATCGTGGCACAGGGGAACACAGCTTTCAACACAGGCTTTGTCGACGGCTACCTGCTCGGATCCTACCACAAGGGCAAGAGCGAGTTCGCGTTGGAGTACACCCTCGGCTACCGCAACTACGACAACGTTCCCTACGAACTGGAGGACAGCTACCTCGACGCGACACGCACCGTCACCCGCTCCCAACGCACCAACATGCCGTTCTGGTACATCACCCACACGCTCAACGCCGAATACACCTACCAGCACGATGACAGCACGATGTTCGTTGCTTCCGTGCAGGACGACTTCTTCTCCAAGACTCTCGATGCCACAGGATCAATGACCGAGACCGACCGAGGCATCACTACCAACCAGACCATGCAGCAGCACAGTTTTTCAAAGGACAACCTGCCGAAACTCGACCTCTTCTACATCCACAGCATGCCGCACGGCCAGAAAGTGGAGCTGAACGTGGTGGGCGAGTACGCCACCGACCGCTACGACAACACTCTCACCTATACCAGCGGCACCTATGCCACCACCGTCGACGGTCACGGCTACGCCCTCAGCGGAGAGGGTGCCTACAGCAAGCAGTTCGGCAAGACGGAACTGCGCACCGGCCTACAATACCAGCACAATTTCGCCGAGAACCAATACACGCTCTACGGTACCACCACCAGCATGACCAAGGACAACGCCTACCTGTATGCCGAGTTGCAGGGGGGCATCGGCAGCAAGGTGAACTACTCCGTCGGTACGGGAGCCAAAATGTTCAACGTCACCGACGGCGTGTACAGCCAGTTTTATCTCCGCAACCTCAGCACCGCCCGACTGCAATGGCGCATCGACCAGCAGTGGTCACTCACTGCACTCTCTCAATTCACGCCCAACTTGCCGTCGCTCTCCTCTCTCTCGCCTGTCTTTCAGCAGACCGACGACGTGGAAGGGCAGCAGGGAAACCCCAACCTGAAACCAAGTGAATTCTGGCTCAACAGGTTGAGACTACGATGGTCGCATCCCGAAGGCTGGTACATCAACGGCTCTGTTGGCTATGGGCGTTGGTTCCATCCTATGGTGCAGACCTACGCATACGATCCTTCGCGCGACCTGTTTATCCGCACCCTACAGAACGCCGACCATTGGCAAGCACTCTTCGCCAATGCAAATATGGGAGTACAAGGGCTATGGCAGTGCCTCAACCTCTCGCTCTTCTGGGACTATGGCCACTACACTACCGAGGGCGAGAACTTCTCACACACCCGCGACAACTTCACTACCACCGTCAACGCCCAATACTATTGGAAGAGCCTCGTGGTGGGTGCCAGCTTCACGCTCCTGCCGGAGTGGCAACTCTATGGCGAAGATTATACAATGAGCGAGATGGAACAGAGCATCTACGTGCAGTATCGTTGGAAAAGCCTCACCGCGATGCTCATGTGGCACTGCCCCTTCAATCCCGACGGCTACCGCTATGAGACAATAGGTCTCAGTGCCGTCCACCCCTACCGTCACACCAACTGGACCGCCAACAACAGCAACATGCTCGTCCTCGGCCTCACATGGCAGATGGACTTCGGCAAGCAATACCGAAAGGGCGAGAAGACGCTTCAGAACGGCGGCTATGACAACGGCATGGTTAAATAATATTTAAAGCATTGGTACAATAAAGTACCTCTTTTGCCGTTATAGTCTCACTAATTGAGACTATCATGTACGAAATCATCAGCAAGCGGCTGCTCAACAGCCACGAGATTTACCGCATGGAGATTCACGCTCCGTGGATATCGCTCAGCGGCAAGCCGGGCCAGTTTGTCATCGTCATCCCTCACGAGAACGGCGAGCGCATACCGCTCACCATCAGCGACATCGTCTACCAGCGCCAGTCGGTGGTGATAGTGTTCCAGGTGGTTGGCGAGACTACGCGCCAGCTGGCGGCCATGAAGGAAGGCGACGACCTCTACACCATCGTGGGACCCCTCGGGCGGCCCAGCGACCTGATAGAGAAGCACGAGAAAGGCGAGCTGAAGCGGCTGCTCTTCGTGGCCGGCGGCGTGGGCATAGCGCCCGTGTTCCCGCAGGTGAAGTGGGCTTTCCGCAACGGCATCCCCTCCGACGTCATCATAGGCGCTCGCTCGAAAGACCTGCTCTTCTATGAGGATGAACTGCGCGCCGTGTGCCACAACCTGCACATCATGACCGACGACGGCACCTACGGCGAGCAGGGTCTGGTGACAGCCAAGGTCGACGAGCTCTGCACCAAAGGCGTGGAGTACAGCCACTGCGTGGCCATAGGGCCGCTACCGATGATGAAGTTCGTAAGCCTCACCACCAAGAAGTACAACCTGCCGACGATAGTGAGCCTCAACTGCATGATGGTCGACGGCACGGGCATGTGCGGCGCCTGCCGCGTGAGAGTCGGCGACGAGGTGAAGTTCTGCTGCGTGGACGGGCCTGAGTTCGACGGCCATCTGGTGGACTTCGACGAAGCCGCCCGCAAGCTGAAGACCCCCGACGCGCGACGCTACCGCATAGCCACCTCCGAGAGCGGCCATAACTGCAACCTCGCACCGGCAGTGGAGTCCGCAATGGCCGAGGCCAAGCAGCGCCAGAAGCCGCGCGAGCAAGACCCCAAGGTGCGCGCCAAGAACTTCGACGAGGTGAGCTTCGGCTTCAGCGAGCATCAAGCCCTGCTGGAAGCCAGCCGCTGCCTGCAGTGCAAGAAGCCGCGCTGTGTGGAGGCCTGCCCCGTGGGCATCAACATACCGCGCTTCATACAGAATATCAAGGAAGAGAACTTCAACCAAGCCTATATCACCATCAGCCACGACTCTGCCCTACCCGCCGTCTGCGGCCGCGTATGCCCGCAGGAGACGCAGTGCGAGGGCAGCTGCGTGATGGGCGTCAAGGGCGAACCTATAGCCATCGGCGCCTTGGAGCGCTTCGTGGCCGACAACCACCGCGCCAAGTCGAAACCGCAGAGCCCCTGCTACCCTGCCGGCCGCAAGGTGGCAGTCATCGGCAGCGGTCCCAGCGGCCTCACCTGCGCCGGCGACCTCGCCAAGCACGGCTACCAGGTCACCGTCTTCGAGGCGCTGCACCATGCCGGCGGTGTGCTCGTCTACGGCATACCGGAGTTCCGCCTGCCCAAGCAGCGCGTGGTGGAGCCCGAGATTGAGAACCTGCGCCGCCTGGGCGTGGAGATACGTACCAATGTCATCATCGGCAAGAGCATCACCATCGACCAGCTCTTCGAGGATATGGAATACGACGCAGTATACATTGCTTCCGGCGCCGGCCTGCCCAAGTTCATGGGCGTCAAGGGCGAGACCCTCATCGGCGTCATCAGCGCCAACGAATTGCTCACACGCACCAACCTCATGCACGGCTACGACGAGAAGTACGACACTCCGATATACCTCGGCAAGAAGGTGATAGTGGTGGGTGGCGGCAACGTGGCAATGGATGCCGCACGCACCGCTCTGCGCCTCGGCAGCGAGGTGACGGTAGTCTACCGCCGCGGCGAGATGGATATGCCCGCCCGCCGCGAAGAGGTACACCACGCTATGGAGGAAGGCGTGCAGTTCATGTTCCAGACCGCGCCGCTCGAGATAATCGGCAACGAAGACGGCACCGTGCATGCCCTGCGCTGCGTGCGCATGGAGATGGGCGAGCCCGACGAGAAGGGCCGCCGCAAGTTCAGCCCCATAGAAGGCAGCGAGGTGGACGTGAAGGCCGACACTATCGTCGCCGCCCTCGGCACCAGCCCCAACCCACTCATACGCACCAGTACCCCCGGTCTGGAATGTGAGAGCTGGGGTGGCATCAAGGCCGACGAGAATGGCCAGACGAGCCGCAAGCTCATCTTCGCCGGTGGCGACGCCGTCAGCGGTGCCGCAACGGTAATCCTCGCCATGGGCGCCGGCCGCAAAGCCGCCAAAGCAATAATGGAAGCTTTAGAGAAATGAACGGGTTCACCATAGAATCAGCACCTCAGTACGAACAGCACTACAACGAGGACAAGTTCTGGCAGAAACTGCGCAAGCATGCCCGCAAATGGGGCGACAAGCTGCTCTATCCGGCCATGATGCTTTACTGCATGATGAAGTCGCCCAACGTGTCGCTCCGCGACAAGACCATCATCGTCGGTGCTCTGGGCTACCTTATCCTCCCGCTCGACGCAGTGCCCGACTTCATCCCGATGCTCGGCATCCTAGACGACATATCGGCCATCATGCTGGTACTTAAAACGCTGAACAAGGACGTAACACCCGAGATACGCCAAGAAGCCCGCGAACAAACCGACAAACTACATGAACAATGAAGAAAGCATTTATCCTTCTATTCCTTTTGCCGATTATCGGCATGGCCCAGAAACCCCTTCTGGATACGACGCAGATGCCCAACGCCGTGTACTATCTGCCAGCACCGCCCGACAACGCCAGCGCCGCCTTCCAGTACGACAAGGCACAGTACCGCTGGGGCAAAGAGCAGCGCAAGGACAGCACGAGCTTGGCCATCGCCGTGCATGATGCCGTATGGACCATAGAAACCGTATGCTCTGCATTCAGCGAGCCCTTTGGCCTGACAATAAGCAAAGAAGGCACTCCCGCCATATACAAGCTCATCGCCGCCACCTGCGCATCCGTAGACCAGGCCGGTGTGCTCGCCAAAGCGCGCTATATGCGCACACGTCCATATGTCTACTACAACGAGCCCACCATCTACCCCAGCGACGAAGAAGACCTGCGCACCAACGGCTCATATCCTTCGGGCCACACCATAAGGGGCTGGAGCACCGCACTCATCCTTACGGAGATTAACCCCGACCGTGCCGACACAATCCTCGCACGTGGCTTTCTCTTTGGCGAGAACCGCGTCATTGCCGGCTACCACTGGCAGAGCGACGTCGATGCCGGTCGCCTCGTGGCCAGCGCCGCCATTGCTCGCCTCCATGCCGACAAAGAATTCCTGCATTTGATGGAAGCCGCCAAGAAGGAGTTTGAGAAACTGACCAGATAATGGCTGACGCACTACTCACTGTCGAGAACCTCACCAAGAGCTTCGGCGACAAACTACTCTTCGAAGACATATCCTTCGGCATCAACGCCGGACAGAAGTCGGCACTCATTGCCCGCAACGGCTACGGCAAGTCGACGCTACTGAACATCATCATGACTGCGGCGGGCCAGAAGGGCTACAACACCCTGCAAGATTCCGGCAAGATCACCTTCCGTGGCGACCTCAAGCTGGCCTACCTGCCGCAAAGCCCCGAAGCATACCCCAAGCAGATAGTCCGCGACTTCGTATACAACGTGCAGCGCCCCGAGACCGAAGACCCCTGGACCTTCGAGCAGCGTATGGAGGAGATACTCAGCCGCATGAAGGTCGACGCGCTCCTCGACCGCCAGATGGAGACCCTCAGCGGTGGCGAGCAGAAGAAGGTGGCACTCTGCCGCCTGCTCATGGACGACTGCAACCTGCTCATCCTCGACGAGCCCACCAACCACCTGGACATCGACATGATCGAGTGGCTCGAGGAGTTCCTCTCGCGCCAGCGGCTCGCCATCCTCATGGTCACCCACGACCGCTACTTCCTCGACAACGTGTGCGACAACATCTACGAGCTCGACAACTCGCGCCTCTACCACTACAAAGGCCGCTACGACTACTACCTGGAGAAGAAAGCCGAGCGCGAGGCCAACGAGCGCGCCGAGGTGGCGAAGGCACGCAGCCTCTACCGCACCGAGCTCGAGTGGATGCGCCGTATGCCACAAGCCCGCGGCACCAAGGCACAGGCACGCATCGACGCCTTCTACGAACTCGAGGCCAAAGCACACACACGCTTCGACGACAGCCGCCCCCAGCTCACCGTCAAGACCGAGCGCATCGGCGGCAAGATACTGGAGCTGTACAATGTGTGCTACCGAGACCTTATCGACGACTATTCATATGTCTTTAAAAAGGGCGAGAAGATAGGCATCGTCGGCCCCAACGGCGTGGGCAAGAGCACCTTCCTCAACATCATCACTGAGAAACTGCGCCCCACCAGCGGCCGCGTCGTCATCGGCCAGACCATCCAGTTCGGCTACTACACCCAGGCCGGCATGAAGGCGCCCGACGACCGCCGCGTGATAGACCTCGTCAAGGACATCGCCGAGGAGATAGAGCTCGACAACGGCAAAAGCATGTCGGCGCACCAGTTCCTCACCTACTTCGGCTTCGACGGCACCACACAGTACAACTACTTCGGCAACCTCAGCGGTGGCGAGAAGCGCCGCCTCTACCTGCTCCAGGTCCTCATGGCCAACCCCAACTTCCTCATCCTCGACGAGCCCACCAACGACCTCGACATCTACACCCTCCAGATACTCGAGCAGTTCCTACAGACCTACAAGGGCTGCCTCATCATCGTCTCCCACGACCGCTCCTTCATGGACCATATCGTCGACCACCTGCTGGTCTTCGAGGGCAACGGCAAGATTCGCGACTACCACTCCAACTACACCACCTATCGCATCAACAAGGAGAAAGAGGAACGGTCAAAGCAGAAAGAGGAGAAAGAGAAAAAAGCCGCCAACCAAGTCATCACCCATCACTCATCACCCATCACCAAGAAGAAGGCTACCTACAAGGAGCAGAAGGAATACGAAGCACTCACCGCCGAGATTGAAGCTCTCACCAAAGAAAAGGCCGAACTGGAGGCAATGCTCGCCGACCCAGATAAATTCTCAACTCTCAATTCTCAATTCTCAATTGACACCGTCTCCACCCGCATCGGCGAAGTGATAGTCCTCCTCGACGAGAAGGAGCTGCGCTGGCTCGAACTCGACGAGATTATCAACTAATTCCGCCCCCAATTCAAAAATATTTTGCCATCTCTGGAAAAAGAAGTAATTTTGCACCGCAATTGAATCACAGCAAACAAACATAAAACATGATGAAAAAAGCACTCCTCTTTATCGCAGTCACAATGTTATTCTGCACCGGAATGAAAGCCCAGGACTACGCTTTCAACACCGACAAATCCTTTCAAACGAGCCTCCTCGAGCAACCTCAGACGAGCCTCAGCAGCATATACACGCGTCCCATGCCCACCACCGACTTCGCCACCGGCAACCAGTTCAACACCCAGCAATACGCCTCAAAAAAAGGATGGGGCATCGCCTGCGTCATCTCGGGCGGCGTCATCATGATGAGCGGTGCTGTCCTATGGCTATGGGGCGGCTTGTTTACCAACATCACCGATCAGGCAGCCGCCAGGGATGCTGACATGGCAGCAGCCAACATGGATGTTAACATGGCAGCCGGCATGGACCCCTCCATGGCAGCCGATCTGGCGGCCAGCATGGATAATTCTTCGCAGGACCCCCAGCTGAAACAAGCAAATAATATAGGCAAAGGCGTCAAAACCGCAGGCATAATTGGCACCGCGACAGGCGCCGTTCTGGTAGGCACCGGCATCGTGCTGTTGACGTCCAACTCTGGTTCAGGCTATTCCCGCGGCAAAAGCTCCAAACCTCACCGCGTCAAACGCCGTGGCCCCGCCAGAAGCAACCCCAGACACGCCGAACTCATGCCCGACTACGGCAACATGCAGCCCGACTGGAGCCTCTGCCTCAACGTCGGCCCGACGTC
>ONUE01000020.1 GCA_900320975.1 uncultured Bacteroidales bacterium
GAGAAGCGTATAGCCACACGCATCGGCAGCACCGCCGTCGATGTCATCACCATGCTCGGCGAGCTTCACGCCATGAAAGTGGCCGAGTATCGCCCGTGTCCCACAGGCCCGCAGATAGTCTTCCTCACGCCACGCATCGATGAGCGGGAGATAATGCTGCAACAGCAGCGCTACGACCAGCTCAAGGAGGCCGCCCGCCATCGTTACGAGGCCATGTTGGCATACATAGACAACACCGCCGAGTGTCGCACTGTGCAGCTTGCCGCCTATTTCGGCCAGAAAGAGGTGCATCCCTGCGGATGCTGCGACGTATGCCGCCAACGCTCCGCACCCTCCGATTCTGCATGCCGGGAGGCAATAAAACAGTTGCTGGCGTCAAAGCGTCTGCCGCCGCATGAAGTATGTGTCTTGTTGGAAGCCCAGGGCTATGCCGATGTCAGCGAGGTGTTGCGCACAATGCTCGACCGAGGCACCGTCTATCTTGACAAGAACTTGCTGCTCAGTGTCTCGTAGAGCCGTGCCACCGGCAACCCCATGACGTTGTAGTAGCAACCCTCTATACGCTCCACCCCCACCATTCCTATCCACTCCTGTATGCCGTATGAGCCGGCCTTGTCATAGGGGCGGTAGTTGTCCACGTAGTAGTCAATCTCTTTGTCCGTGAGTTCGCGGAAGTATACCTTGGTGCTCTCGGTGAACGACACCTCGTCTGTGCGCGAGCGCAGGCATACGCCCGTGTACACCGTGTGGCAGCGCCCCGCGAGGCTGTGCAGCATGCTTACGGCCTCGTCGCGTGTGGCGGGCTTGCCGAGCACGCGTTCGTCGAGCACCACCACAGTGTCTGCCGTCACCAGCACACTGTCGTCGTCAATACTGTCTTTCGTGAATGCCGCTGCTTTGCGCCTTGCCAAATGCTCCGCCACCTCCGTTGGGGGTAGGGGAGAGTCCAGGTGCTCGTCCACGTCCACTGTCACGCACTCCACCGGCAGGCCGGTCTCCGCCAACAGCTGGCGGCGGCGTGGCGATTTGGAAGCCAGCAGCAGTCTCATTTCACCTCTTTGCCGCCCTTGAAGCGGGCCTTGTAGGTCTCGCGGCCATTGTCGTACCACACCCACTTGCCGTCTTTCTCACCGCCCACGAACTGGCCTTTCTCCACGGGGGCGCCAGCCTCGTTGTAGCGTTCATATTTGCCTTCGAGCGCGCCGTTGCGGAAGTTTTGGCGCAGCTCTATCTTGCCGTTGGGGTAGTAGCGCACCTCCTCGCCGTCCTTGGCGTCATCGCGGTAGTGCAGCACATATCGCACCGTGCCGTCGTCGTACAGGCCGCGCCATTCGCCGTCTTTCATGCCTTCGGTGAAGTTGCCGTAGTAGTCCACGCGGCCGTCCTCATACCAGGCGGTCCAGCGGCCCTCTTCCATGTCGTTGGCGTAGACGCCTTCGTGGAGCTTCTTGCCGCTCTCGTACCATGTGGTCCAGGTGCCTTCACGCTGGCCGTTGCGGTAGTTGCCGGCGCGCCATTTCTCGCCGGTCTCGTAGAAGTAGGTCCAATAGCCCACCTCCTTGCCGCCGGCATAATGGCCATGGATGCCCAGTTTGCCCGACGTGCGCCAGTAGAAGTACCACTCGCCGTCCTGCTCGCCGTTCACCATGGGACCTTCCATATCTTTATTGCCGTTGTCGAGCCACCAGATGGCCATGCCCTGCAGCTCGTTGTCTTTGTATTGTCCTTTGAACTTGACTTTGCCGTTCTCGTGCCACTGTGTGGTCTGTCCTTCGCGGCTGCCGTTCACAAAGGTTATCTCCTCTTCCTGCTGGCCGTTGGCATACCATGAGCGGTACACGCCGTTCTTCTTGCCATTCTCCACAGCCACCTCGCTCTTCAGGTCGCCGTTGCGGTGCCAGCTGCGGTTCACGCCCGTGGCGAAGCACTCTTCGCTCATGCGGCTGCCGTCGTCGTAGAAGACGGTCCACACGCCGCTTTTCTTGCCGTTGACGTAGCTGCCCTGCTGCGACACCTTGCCCGAGGGGTACCACCAGGTCCAGTTGCCCGTGCGTTTGCCGTTGTCAGCTATGGGGCCCTCCACCGAGAGCTGGTTGGTGCCGCTGTAGTTCTTGCGGTACATGGTCTGTGCCTGCAGGGCCGTCGTGGCCGCCAGACAGGCTATAAGCGTGATGATGGTTCTCTTTGTCATGGTTCAAAGTCTATTCAGTGTAATCCAGTTCAATTCTTGGCTTGTCGCTTTCGTTGTATCCGTTGAGGATGGTGCGCTCGGCCACGCTGCCGCGACTGTCGATGAGCAGGTGTGTGCCGTTGTCATAGCCGTTGCGCAGCATCTCCTGCAGGTGCAGCGGCATACGCAGGCGGTAGCGGCTGTTGGTGCCGTCGTAGTAGCCGTCCACACCCGACGAGATGTAGTCGGTGATATAACGCGTGCCGTTGGTGGCTACCAAGCGGCGCGGAGCCTTGCCGTTGGCCTCTGTGGCCATGGGCATAATCAGCTCGGCGCGGTGTACTACGGCAAACGGATGCTCGGCACGGAAGGCGCGCAGCGCTCTGTCGAAGCTCACCACGGCGTTGTAGCCGCCCAGCGGGTCCATATACAGGCGGTTGGCGCCGTCGACGCCGTGCTGCCCGTTCATGACGGTGCCGCTGTAGTTGTGCTCGTAGTGTGAGAAGTGTTGGCCGTTGCTGATGGAGAAGTCATAGTAGGCAGTGTCCTCACCGTAGCGGTAGTAGGTGCGTATGCGGGTGTCCGTGGCCGCGAGATTGACGGTCACCATGCCTGCATCGCTCGAGGCCGCCGTTATGCTTATGCGCAAACCTTTCGTCTGTTCGGCGAAGGCATCGCGGTCGGCCGTGAGGCTCAGTATGCTGTTTATCTGTCCGCCGAGCACCATGCTGACCACGTTGTCGCTGCCGCTAACCTGCTTCACACCGTTATAGAGCGTTCCGCCGGCCTCCACGGGTATGCTGCTGAAGGCATAGTAGGTGCTGTCTGTCGAGATGGGCTCGGCGAGGTGCATCACCTCGAAGCGCAGGCTGTAGGTGCGCGACATGTCGGGGAACAGCGAGTCGATGGCCAACGAGAGCACCACAGAGTCTATGGTCACCTCGCTGAAGTTGATGGTCTGGTTGGTGCTGGGCAGCGTTATCTGGGAGAAGAACTGTGCGCTGACGGTGCCGAAAGTGGCGTCGCTGTAGTTGCCTATCATAATCTGGGTGTTGCTCGAGGTTATCAGCGAGTCGTCGCGCAGGCTGTAGGCGGTGTCCGCATACATGGTGTAACTCTTGGCGTTGTAGATGGTGCCGTCGCCCATGATGTTGGCGCCGAAGTCAGACTCCTCGTCCGAACAGGCCGCCAGGGTGCACAAGGCCAATAGCAGGGCGGCAGTGTGAAGTGCGTGTCTCATCGAGTTATTGTCTGTTGTTGGGTTAGTTTTCGATTTTGCCGGTGATGGTGTCGTAGAATTTGTTGATGCGTGTGTAGAACTCGTCGCGGTCGTCTATGTAGTCCAGCACATTGCGCTTGTTCTCCTTGGCGAAGGCCACCAGCTCGGGGTTGGCATTCGGCGAGCCGATGATGACGCCCTGCGAGTAGGTGATGGCGGACTTCATGAGGCCCAGATAGTTGGTCTCGCCGTAGAGACGCAGGTCTTTGGCCGTGGCGCCGTCGGTCTTCATCTTGCGCTCCAGCTCGCCGCCGATGTCGCCCTTGAAGTTGTCGTCCATGAGCGTGATGACGAGTTTGGTGCCGCTGAAGAAGGCGTTTTCTTTGTTGATGCGGCGCAGGTAGAACGGTATCATGGACGAGAACCAGCCCATGAAGTTCACCAGGTGGGGCTGCCACGCCAGCTTGCGCACAGCCTCCAAGGTGCCGCGCCCGAAGAAGAGCAGGCGCTCGTCGCTGCGGTCGTCAAGAGTCCCGTCGGCCTCCGTGGGCGCCGGGTGGCCCATGAAGTACTCCTCGTTGTCGATGAAGTACACCTGCATACGCGCCGTGGGGATGGAGCCCACTTTGATCAGCAGCTGGTGGTCGCAGTTGTTCACGATCAGGTTCATGCCGCTCAGGCGTATCACCTCATGCAGCTGGTGTTTGCGCTCGCTGACATTGTTGAATTTGGGCATGAAAACCCTGATGTCGCGCCCCATCTCTTGGATTTTAGCCGGCAGGTAACGCCCCATATAGGCGGTAGCACTCTCCTCGGAAAACGGCATAATCTCCTGACTTACATACAATATTCTACCTTTGGCCATAGTAAAAAGGGTATTATTATTCCGTTTGCAAAAATACGGAAATAATTTGACATGGCAAAATTATTTTTATTATCCGTGTACATTATTGTGTGGACTGCCTGCTCCCTCTGCCTTCCCCCTCCGTCCCCGCTCCGTCTGTTCTACGGTTGTTTAACGGTTGTTTAACGGTTACTAACCGTAGAACAACCGTTAAACAACCGTAGAACAGACGGAGCGGGGACGGACCGGGGGCGGGGAGAAGTGAAAGAAAATTTTGTCAGTATGTAAAAAGTTCGTACTTTTGCACCCTCATCCATATCAACTTTTCAACCTATCAACCTATCAACGTGTAATATGGACAAGTACAATCAGCGTGGCGTTTCCGCTACAAAGGAGGATGTGCACAATGCCATCAAGAATATAGACAAGGGGTTGTACCCCAGGGCTTTCTGCAAGGTGATACCCGACCTGCTGGGCGGCGACCCGCAGTATTGCAACATTATGCATGCCGACGGCGCCGGCACCAAGTCGAGCCTCGCCTACATGTACTGGAAGGAGACGGGCGACCTCAGCGTCTGGAAGGGCATTGCCGTGGATGCTATCGTGATGAACACCGACGACCTGCTGTGCGTAGGCGCCCTCGACCATATCCTGCTGTCGTCCACCATCGGGCGTAACAAGGGTCTGGTGCCCGGCGAGGTTATCTCCGCCGTCATCAATGGCACCGAGGAGTTCTGCCAGCAGATGCGTGACATGGGCATCGACATCGTCCTCACCGGCGGCGAGACTGCCGACGTGGGCGACCTGGTGCGCACCATCATCGTGGACAGTACGGTGACGGCCCGCATGCGCCGCGCCGACATCATCGACAACGCCAACATCAAGGCAGGCAACGTCATCGTGGGCCTCGCCAGCTACGGCCAGGCCACCTATGAGACGGCCTACAACGGCGGCATGGGCAGCAACGGCCTCACCTCGGCCCGCCATGATGTCTTCGCCCACGAGTACGCCAAGAAATACCCCATGTGCTACGACACCAACCTGCCCGACGGCGTGGTGTTCTGCGGCACGAAGCGCCTCACCGACCCCACGGAGGTGCCGGGCGTCGACGCCGGACATCTGGTGCTCTCGCCGACACGTACCTATGCACCTATCATACGCAAGGTGCTTGACGAGTACCGTCCCAAGATTGACGGCATGATACACTGCTCCGGCGGTGCCCAGACCAAGGTGCTGCACTTCATGGACAAGTATCACGTTGTCAAGGACAACCTCTTCCCCGTGCCGCCGCTCTTCAAGATGATTCACGAAGAGAGCCATACCGACTGGCAGGAGATGTACAAGGTGTTCAACATGGGCCACCGCATGGAGCTCTACACCGACGAGGCCACGGCCCGCGGCATCATCGACATAGCCCGCAGCTTCAACGTCGAGGCGCAGATTGTGGGTCGCGTCGAGGATAGCGAAAAGCCGCAGGTGACGGTGAAGAGTGAGAATGGTGTGTTCGAGTACTTTGCGTAGAAAAGCAGAAAAAAATTGGTGCCGCGTGCAATAAAGGCCCGTGAGCGCCGTTAATAGAATCGCGTTGCCGCCCGGATGGAGTGGCAACAAGAGGCGATAGTAGCTCAGTTGGCAGAGCGGCGGCTTCCCAAGCCGCAGGTCGCGGGTTCGACCCCCGTCTATCGCTCCACAGTGGCAGAGGGCATGAAAGTGCCCTCTGTTTTTTGTTTGTCACCAAGGCGCTTCCCGTTTATTTTATTTGGCAATATTGTAAAATATTTGTATCTTTGCAAATTGAACCCCTCTTCGGGGGTATATTGATATTGCTAACAAACAAACGATTATGACAAATACAAACATTAAGAAAGACTGGAAAAAAGAATTGTGGGCCTACCTGCTGCTCATAGGCGGCAGCATACTTTTCGCTGTAGGCGACGTGATGTTCGTCAACCCTTACCTGATGGCCCCCGGCGGCACCTATGGTATCTCCAACGTGCTGAACACCGTGTGGCCCTGGAAGATCTCCCTCTATGCTATCTGCATGGATGTGCCTCTGTTGATTATCGGTACCTGGATTATCGGTCCTAAGTTCGGCTTCAAGACCATCCTCTCCACCGCCGTCATCTTCGCGGCCACCTATGTCCTCGAGACCCTGTGGGGCTACAATCCCGTTATCTTCGACGGCAAGATTACCGAAGCCCCCATCGAGGGCATCTCTATGGTGCAGATACCCCACGACGGCGGCTGGTTCGTGCCCGACTACTTCCTCAATACCGTCGTGGCCGGCCTTATCTACGGCGTGGCCATCGGCATGATATTCCGCAGCGGCGCCACCAGCGGTGGCAGCGATATCATCAGCATGATACTGCATAAGTACACCAAGATAAGCCTCGGCACCCTGGTTATGATTGTCGACGGCATCATCACCCTGAGCACCCTCGTGGCCTTCGGCGATATCCGCCTGCCCATCTACTCCATCATCATCATCTTCATCGAAGGCAAGGTTATCGACCTTGTGGTCGACGGCATGAAGAGTTACAAGACCATGTTCATCATCACCGACGAGATAGACACGGTGCGCGACTATATCCTCAACGACCTCGAGCGCGGCGGCACCCTGCTGGTGGGCACCGGCCTCTACCAGGGCGACGAGCGCAAGATGATCTATGTCACCCTCGACCGTGCCGACATGGTGAAACTCAGAAGCCAGCTGCACCGCCTCGACCCCAAGGCCTTCGTGAACATCATGGAGAGTTCCGAGATTCTCGGCTTCGGTTTCAAGGCACTTCCCAAGGAGTAAATAGACTGCCAAGGTATGAAGGTTCTCCAGCTCTGCAATAAGCCTCCCTATCCGCCCGTGGACGGCGGCACCATGGCCATGAACAGCATCACGCAGGGTCTCCTGCGCGAAGGCTGCGAGGTCAAGGTGCTGGCCGTGGAGACCGACAAGCATCCGGCCGACGAGGCCAAGATGCCGGCCGACTACCGCGAGAGCACCCGTTTTGAGGCAGAGTATGTAGACCTCAGCATCAAGCCCCTCGAGGCCGCCGTGGCTATGTTCTGTGGCGAGTCGTACCATGTGCGGCGCTACCGCAGCGAGGCCTTCGCACAGCGCCTGCGCAGCATACTGGAGCGGGAGGAGTTCGACGTGATACACATGGAGAGCCCCTTCCTGACCCCCTATGTGCCGCTGATACGGCGCCTCTCCAAGGCCAAGGTGGTGCTGCGCGCCCACAATGTGGAGCACATCATCTGGAAGCGCGTGGCCGAGAGCACGCCCCACGGCCTCAAGCGCTGGTACCTCAAGCACCTCTCGCTGACCTTGCGGGCCTACGAGCTGGAGCATATCAACGACTACGACGGCGTGGTGTGCATCACGCGCAACGATGCCGAGTATTTCAAGCATAACGGCTGCCGCCGTCCGGTGACGGCCATCCCCTTCGGCCTGGAACCCGACGATGCCGCCGGTGTCTCCGTGGAGCCCGCCTCGCTGTTCCATATCGGCGCCATGGACTGGATGCCCAACCGCGAGAGCATCGAGTGGCTTCTCGACGAGATATGGCCCGTGGTGCACCGCGAGGTGCCGCAGGCCCACCTCTACCTCGCCGGTCGCAAGATGCCGGAGCGCTGGATGCATGCCGCTATGGAGGGTGTCAGCGTAGTGGGCGAGGTGCCCGACGCAGGCTACTTCATCGCCGGCAAGCAGATCAACGTGGTGCCCCTGCGCAGTGGCAGCGGCATCCGTGTGAAGATCATCGAGGCTATGGCCGCCGGCAAAGCCGTGGTGACCACCACCGTGGGCGCCCAAGGCATCGAGTACACCGACGGCGAGAACCTGCTCATCGCCGACACCCCCGAGCAGTTCGCCAGCCAGATCAAGCGGCTGGTGGAAGACCAGGACTACTGCGCCAAAGTGGGGGAGGCCGCCGCAAGGCTTGTGGCGGAGCAGTACGACGTGAAGAAACTGACGGACCGCCTGCTGCGGTTCTACGACGAAATACAAAAGCGATGAAAAAGATACAGAAACTGGTGGTGTTTGCACTGCTGATGCTATTTGGCGCATCGGCGGCGGCACAGATTACGATTCCGGGCACCAACGTCACCTTCCGCCTCAACAACGAAGACTGGCGCTATCTGCGCACCTTCAAGCTCGACGACGGGGCCGACGTGTACCTCTACTACTACGTTGGCCGTGTGCTGGTGGACATTGAGGGCGACACCGTGCTGCCCTGCCTCCGCATCTACGTCAACGAGGACTATCGCGGCGACGTCTATGAGCTGGCCTACGACCGCTATATGCTGCAGCCCTTCCAGTCGGTCGACGAGTACACCCACGGGCCCGGCTTGCCCAAGAGCGGCGGCATCGGCTATATGGGAGCCTACACCAATCCCTTGAGCCAGAAAGACTACCAGTTCTTTATGACATACTTCAAGAGCCGCGGCACCGCCGTGGAGTTCAGGCTCGAGACCACCAAAGACACCTTCGAAGAGATGGAGTTTGAGTTCAGAGACATTCTGGGAACTTTAAAATAGCAAGCGATGAAGAAACACCTAATGATACTGATGACCTGTGCGATGGCCGCCATTTCCATGGCGCAGGTGTCGCCCAGTGACGCACTTATTGACTACGAGGAGCGCTTCACGAGACTCAACAAGGCCTACGCCAAGGAGCCCGACAACGTGGAGAACCTGTACAATATGGCCATGTTCTACTTCGACAACTCGCACCCCATGCGCAACCTGCCCATGGCCATGAAGTATATCCAGCGCGCCGAAGCCAAGCATATTGAGCTCCTTGAGAACGACAAGCTGGGCGAGCTTACGCGCCTGGCCCGCAAGAATATCACCCTCACCACCCTGCGCCAGACCAAACAGGCCATCAGCGACGCCGCCTACAACACCCTAGAGGTGCGCACCGACATGAGCCGTGTGGAGCTCGACACCTACCTCGACGCTTTTGGTATCGACATCGAGCTTGTGCGCCTGCTGCGCCAGCGCCGCATCAACCAAGTGTATGACGAGGACCTGCGCAAGGGTACCGCCGAGGCCTACTATCACTTCATCTTTAACTACCCCGGCACCCGTGAGGCCGAGCAGATGGAGGAGCGCCTGTCGCACCTCGCCCCGGGCCTCTTCGAGGGTGTCTCCACCGAGAGCCAGGCCGACACCATTGCTGTGGCCTACGAGCTCAGCCCCTCGGTGCAGCGCGCCGCCGCCAAGCAGAAGAGTCGCATAGCCTATGCCAACGCCAGCAAGCGCAACACCATAGCGGCTTACAACGACTTCCTGAGCAAATACCCCTCCAGCGACGAGCACCTGCAGGCCCGCGAGAAGCTCGCCACCCTGCTGGAGATGAAATACTCCGCCCTGCACACCGCGCAGGAGTATGCCGACTTCGTGGAATCCAATGCCGACAACGCCCTTGCCGACAGCGCCCTGCTGAAGCTGCGCCGTCTCATCTTCGACAAGCGCGACATCGAGGCTGCCCGCCTCTACCTCACGCGCTTCAAGCTCGACCCCTTCTACAACGACGTGTACAACAAGTACTATTCGTGGCATGCCGAAGAGGGCAATATGTCGCCCATCGAGAAATTCATCGAGGAGAATCCCGACTACCCGCACCAGCGCGCCGTCGAGGCCGACAAGGAGCGCGCCGTGCGCATCGACAGGGTAAACCTCATGGAGGACTTCATAGAGGTGGACTACAACAAATACGCCGGTTATGTGCGCCAGATGACGGGTAAGCGCATCGCCATAGTGCCGCTGCAGCGCATGATACAGTCGCAGCTTACCATGCGCAACTACACAGGTGCCTTGGCCCGCGTGCGCCAGTTCGACCTCTGCTTCGACAATGTGGGCCGCAGCGAGTACATGGAGCTGCAGCAGCTGCTCAACGCCCCCCTCACGGGCCACAAGCCCTCCTCTGTGCTCACCGCCACCTACAACATACAGAACCCCAGCTACAACAAGGCCGAGAACCGCATATACTACACCCGCATCGGCAGTAGCCGCCGCATCTGCTATGCCGAGAAGAAGGGTGGCGTGTGGCAACCCGCCGGCGACGCCAAATTCTCCAACACCGACAACGACGGCCTCACCATCTACGGCTTCTATGCCGACGGTACTCACATGCTGCTCGGCAGCGCCGGCGACATCTGGATTGCCGTGAAGGACGGCGACCAGTGGCGCGTCAGCGACATACCGCCCTATCCGGTGAACACCGACTACATAGAGACCGACGCCTATATGCTGCCCGACGGCAGCGGCATGCTGCTGGCTTCCGACCGCTCCAATGGGCAGAACCTGCAGCCCTCGGGAGCCCTCTTCCATGGCGACACGGCCCTCGCCACCGACCTCTACTTCATCCCCTACACCCAGAACGGCTGGGGCGCTGCCGTGAACCTCGGCGTCACCGTGAATACCCCCTACTGCGAGCGCAGCCCTATCCTCAGCCGCAACCTCAAGACCCTCTACTTCGTCTCCGATGGACGTGGAGGCCTGGGCTATGGCGACGTATATACGTGCACCCGCACCAACATCGAGGACTGGACGGGCTGGAGCAAGCCCCGCAATATCGGCAAGGAGCTCAATACCGGTTACAACGAGGCCTCCGTGGCCTTCGGCCCCGACGAGAAGAGCATCATTGTGACGAGCAACTATAACCTCGGCCGCTACTCCGCTTACTCGTTCCCCACCACGCACGACGTGACCAACACTTATATACCTTACACCCTCGACGTCCTCGGCATGGAGTCCTTCCTCTTCCGCGTGCGTGTGGTTGACATCGCCCAGCAGGATGTCACCCAGGTGGTGGAGTACTCCGGCGAAGGCCACAGCGTGGAGCTCTACGTGCATAAAGACAAGCGCTATGCCGTGCTCGGCGATGCCGGCATGTACTTCGTGCCCGCTGTCATGCTGGAGCCCAAGAGCAAGGAGAAGAAGCGTCTCAAGGGCTACACCCTCCCCGTGATGGTGGCCATGGACAAGGCCGTGCCCCTCGAGGCCGTTGACTTCGAGAAGTCGTCGGCCAAGCTGCTGCCCCTGGCCGTCATGCAGCTCGAGCAGCTGGCGCGCTTCATGACGCAGAACCCCGACGGCGTTGTCGAGGTGGTCGTCAATGTCGCCGGCCGCGACGATGCCCACTGCTACAACCTCTCCCTCGAGCGCGGGCGCGCCATACGCGACAACCTGGTGCTCAACGGTGTCGAGGAAAGCCGCATCTCCATCTCCGCCTATGGCAACGTCAACGCCAAGAAAGGCGCCGTGCCGGGCGTAAGCATCCGTTTCCGTGACAGATAAGCCCCCAATGACTATAACCTATAACCTTAACCCATTATGGAACAACATCGCATAATCAACGTCGAAGGCCGCAACGTACATTACCGCGACGAAGGCCGCGAGAACAACCGCACCGTGGTGCTGCTGCATGGCTTCCTGCAGAACCTCGATGTGTGGAGCTCCTACGTGCTCTCCTACATGAGCAAATTCCGCGTCATCACCATCGACTTGCCCGGGCACGGCCTCTCCGAGTCGTTCTGCGACGTGCACACCATGGACTTCATGGCCAAGACCGTCAAGGCGGTGCTCAACGAGGCAGGTGTCGACCAATGCGTTATGATAGGCCACTCCATGGGTGGTTATGTGGCTCTGGCTTTCGCCGAGAAGTAC
This sequence comes from uncultured Bacteroidales bacterium, assembly GCA_900320975.1. Taxonomy (GTDB): domain Bacteria; phylum Bacteroidota; class Bacteroidia; order Bacteroidales; family P3; genus Colimorpha. The sequence continues at coordinate 11,902 of ONUE01000020.1, forward strand.
CCCTATTCGCTCCGGGGCCTCGGTCTCATCAACTCCCACGCCATGGCCGACAGCGACGAGCACCGCGGCTACCGCGAGGAGGTCTGCCGCTTGGTGCAGGAGAACCGCGCTTCCTATATCGTGGGCTTCGTGCCGCCGCTCTTCGACGACAGCAAGCGCGCGGCCCTCTCCAAGGACATCAAGGACCTGCAGGAGCAGTGCCTGTTCACCACCGCGGCCTCCATCATGGCGGCCCAGCGTGGCATGGAGCAGCGCCCCTCGCGCGTGCGCATCCTCGCGGCCCTCGATATGCCCACCCTCTTCATCTACGGCAAGAACGACTCCCGCATACCCCTCGAGATTGCCGTCGGCGGTGCCCTCCTCGCCCGCAAGCCCGAGATACACCTCCTCGACAATGTGGCCCACATGGCCTTCATGGAGGAGCGCGAATACCTCAAGCCCCGCATTGCCAACTTCGTAGACAACTGCTACATCAAGTAGCCGTGTATATATATAAATAGTATAAAGAGAAAAACCGTTGTGCGTAATCTATCTAATTTCACAATAGCTATACTGCTGGTACTCCTCCTGGCGGCCTGTACGGCCCAGGGTGACAAAAAGCACCAGGCACAGCAGGGCGACAGCCTCTATACCGAGCGTGCCGCCATGGAAATCTATGACACCGACCCCGACCGGGCCCTCGTCCTCATCGACTCCGCCGCCCTTGTGGGCAACATCAGCGAGGGTCTTGCCAATATGCTCAAGGCCAGGGTCTACGGCCACTCCACCGAGGTCCGGCACCTCGACACTGCCATCACCATCCTCGAGGCTCTCATGGAGACCAACTACGTGAAAGACAGCAACAGCCGCGAGATGGTGCTGGACCTGCTGGTCTCCGTCACACGCAAGAAGTGCGACTTCGAGCAGTGCCTCCGCTGGGCTTCCGAGAAGGCCGACCTCTGCCGCCGGATGGGAGAAGAGACCGAAGCCCTGCGCACCGAGGCCGAGATAGGTGTGCTCCTCGTCGAACTTGGCGAGGAGGAGAAGGGCATCGAGAAGCTCAACAGCGTGATCTCCAGCCTCGAAGGACAGCGCCAAGTTGATGAGATGGACGCCTGCGTCATCGCCGTCAAGCGCAAGATACAGGTGCTGCAGAGGCTCGACCGCCAAGCCGAGGTCATCCCCCTGGCACGCCGCATGTTGGCCATCGTCGACGACTTCCGCCAGCACACCGACGAGTATGAAGACAACTCCTACCGCATGACCACCGACTCCGAGCAGGTGGAGAAATACTGCAACTTCTACACCGCTCAGGCCCAAGGTTATGCAGCCATGGCCTACGCCTCGCTGGCCGACAATATGAACGTTAAAGGGTTGCTGCGTTCGGACAACGCGATGCCCACTCTGCGCATCAACCATGCCATGGACTCCGCCCGTTACTATCTTTCTCTCTTCGAGCGCAGTGACTACGGTCGCACCATCGGTGGCCGCCGGGCCATAGCCCCCACCTGGTGTCTCATGGGCGAGTACGACAAGATGCTCTCCATCTACAACGAGCTTTCGGCCCGCATGGGTGATGACACCGTCAACGTCGAGTACCTCGAGATCCTGCGTGGCCGCGCCATCGCCGCCGAGGCGCGCGGCAACCTCGCCGCCGCCATCAACTACGGCAAACGCCATAAGGCTCTGAATGATGAACTTAACCGCCAGACCCATAGGAGCCAGATACACGAATATGCCGTGCGCTACCACCTCTACGAGGAGCGCCTCAAGACTGAGCGCGAGCATGCCGTACGCCGCCATGTAAGCATCGTGGCCATGTCGCTGGGCCTCATTGTCTTGCTCGTCATCGCCGTCATCATCCTCATGGGCCACCAGATGCTTGCCATCCGCAAAAAGAACTCCGTCCTCTCCAAGGAGATTGCCGAACGTATTGACTACGAGGAGAAATATCGCGCCCTGGTCGACAAACTCAAGGCCGACAGGGCGGACGCCGAAAGCGACAAGGAGGGCCAATCCGCCTCATCGTCAGCCTACAAGCCCCTCGATGCCGCCGCGCTGGCAACGCTCGGCGACGGCGACCTCTTCGAGTACCTGCGCCACATTATCATGGACGAGAAGCTTTATCTGGACCCCCTCTTCGACCGCCAGCAGCTGGTCGACAGGGTGCACATCTCCAAGGACCGCATCGGCGCCGCATTCGCCAAGGGCAGCCCCTATCGCTCCATGAAAAACTTCCTCAACGAGGTGCGTCTGCAGCACAGCACCAAGCTCCTTGCCGAACATCAGGAAATGTCTATCAATGAGGTCACTACCGCCAGCGGCTTCGCCAACTATGCCGTCTTCGCGCGCAACTTCAAGCTGCGTTTCGCCATGACTCCCAGCGAGTTCCGCGAGCACGAGAGCTTCGACCTGCCCGTCGAGGAAGACGAGTAGTCCTCTCCACCGCATTTTTATCCCCTAAAAAAGCCGCCGACACCCCCTTGTCGGCGGCTTTTTTTGTCCGTTTCCGTGGCCACAGCGGACATTCCGGACACCCTGTGACGAAGCGTCATATCTTTCGTATATGGCGTTGGTTTGCAATGGTTTGGATGGAGGATTACAGTGACTTTCTGTCGCCAACAACTGCCTCTTTGTCCGCAGGCCGATACTCTTTGTCCGAGGGCTTGTGTAGATTTGTATTTGGGTGTATTTTTGCATTAGAAAAAACGAACCGGCATGAGACATTTGCACAGTGACGACAAGCTCTTCCTGACGACCATCGACGGGAACATCCGTGAGGGATACCTGCGGCGCATGAGACAGTGCGATGCCTTTCCCGCGGAGGGCGACATGTTGGCTGTGGCTTTTGGTCATGACGGCAAAATACGGCTTGGCAACGCGCTGGGACACATGACACCTTTAACCGAGGTCCGCTCCGTCGAAGGGCTGCCAGAGGCTGCCACCGGCAAGTACAATTTAATCGCTGCATACTACGTCGTAGAGAGTCTTGACGACGAGGAGCTGCCACTCTTTTTTCATCATATTATGGGATTGTTACTTGCCGGTGGGAGTCTGATGGTAGTAGAACGTTTGGATAATGGGTGCGCGACGCTGAAGCGTCTGCGCAAAGCCTGTACGGAGCAGGGCCTCAGAGAGGTGACTACCGAACTGTGGCGCACCGAGCCGTTGAACACCTGGGACCGCCGCGGCAATGCCGGGCGCCCCCTCAAGGGACTGGTGAAGCACCTGCCGCTGCTGTGGCGCATGAGAGCCCGGGCAGCGTCGGTGTTGTTCACCTGAACACCGCTCCCGCTCCGTCCCCGCTCCGTCCCCGCTCCGACTGTTTAACGGTTTTTTGTCGGACAAAAGACGGAGGGGGTTCGGAGCGGGGTCGGAGGGGGGACGGAGAGAAAGGACTGGAAAAAAAGGATGAAAAAAGTAAAGGATAGGAACAAGGAATAGGAAAAAAGACGACGATGAAGAAACGGAAGTTGATAAAAGTGATGATGCATGTCGTGTTGGGACTCTTCGCCATGGTAGGCGTTGCGCTGATAGTCTACGGGGCGATGACGATGTAAGTGTGAACCATTAACTATACATATATACTCTCTCTTTTCTAAAAACAAAAAATTGATGAAAAAGAAATTACTTCTGATCTGTGTGGCGCCGTTGGCAAGAGAGGCGGCGCCCACAGGCCCCGCAAGGGGACAGGACTACTCCTCAACATGACGACTGGCGATGAAAGGAAAGTTGTGCGCTGAACAGCCGTGCTACCGTGGAATTCAAGCAACCATTACCTTTTCTATATATTGCGAAAGGGAGCCTCTTTCGGGGCTCCCTTTTGAAAAAAAAGGATGTTCATAACGTGTTTATTAAAAATATTTTGTGCAATAAAAAAAAAGATGTACATTTGCTCAATAGAAAATTAGTTAAAGTTTAACCTAATTTATTAAATATCATGAAAGTAAAAGAAATTATGGCCAACCTGGAGGCCAAACATCCCGGTGAAAACGAGTACTTGCAGGCCGTCCGCGAGGTTCTTGAGACCATTGAGGAAACGTACAACAAACATCCTGAGTTTGAGAAAGCCAAGATCGTCGAGCGCATCGTTGAGCCCGATCGTATCTTCACCTTCCGTGTGACCTGGGTGAACGACAAGGGTGAGGTTTGCACCAACCTCGGCTACCGCGTCCAGTTCAACGCCGCCCTCGGCGCCTACAAGGGTGGTCTCCGTTTCCACAAGGCTGTGAACGTCTCCATGCTGAAATTCCTCGGCTTCGAGCAGATCTTCAAGAACAGCCTCACCATGCTGCCTCTCGGCGGTGGTAAGGGTGGCTCTGATTTCGACCCCGTCGGAAAGAGCGACGCTGAAATCATGCGCTTCTGCCAGGCCTTCATGTATGAGCTCTGGCGCAACATCGGTCCCGATCAGGACAGCCCCGCTGGTGACGTGGGTGTCGGCGGCCGCGAGATCGGCTACCTCTATGGTGCCTACAAGAAACTCGCCCGCGAGCACAGCACTGGTGCTCTGACCGGCAAGAGCTACGGCTGGGGTGGTTCCCTCATCCGTCCCGAGGCTACCGGCTTCGGCGCCATCTACTATGTCGAGCGCATGGTGAAGCAGCAGAAAGACACCATGAAGGGCAAGAAGATTGCTCTCTCTGGCTTCGGTAACGTCGCTTGGGGTGCCGCCATCAAGGCCACTGAGCTCGGTGCCAAGGTTGTCGCCATCAGCGGTCCCGACGGTGTCTGCGAGATCCCCGGCGGTATCAACAAGAAGATGATCGACTATATGCTCGAGATGCGCGCCTCCAACCGCAACAAGGTTGAGGATATGGCCACCAAGTTCCCGAAACTCGCCAAGTTCACTGCCGGTAAGAAGGCTTGGACCGTGAAGTGCGACATCGCCATGCCTTGCGCCTTCCAGAACGAGCTCGATGAGAAGGATGCCAAGATGCTTCTCAAGAACGGCGTGAAGTACGTCGCCGAGGTCTCCAACATGGGTTGCCAGCCCGCCGCTATCGCCGCCATCCAGAAGGCCAAAGTGCCCTTCGGTCCTGGTAAGGCTGTCAACGCCGGTGGTGTTGCCACCTCTGGCCTCGAGATCTGCCAGAACGCTGAGCACCGCAACTGGACTGCCGAAGAGGTCGACAAGAACCTCCACACCATCATGAACAACATCTACGACATGTGCGTCGAGCACGGCATGGAGAAGGACGGTACCATCAACTACGTGAAGGGTGCCAACATCGCCGGCTTCATGCGCGTTGCCAACGCCATGATGGCTCAGGGTATCATCTAATCCATTAGAGATATCTGCATAAAAAGAAGGCTGTCCCTTGTGGACGGCCTTCTTTTTTGTATACAATAAAACTGCCGTCTGTGCGTTAATGTAGAAAAACCAAACGCAATGCTTAATACCGTACTCTTACAAGCTACAGCAGTCCCAGTTTCCGGCTCCACCCTCATGTGGGGCGTATTCATCATCCTCACCGTCGTCTCGATGGTGGTGAGCAAGAATGTCGAGCGCAAGTTTAAGAAATACTCTCATATCCGCACCGAAGGTGGCCTCACAGGCCGCGAAGTCGCCGAGCGCATGCTGCGCGACCACGACATCCACAACGTGCAGGTGCAGATGGTCAAGGGTACCCTTACGGACCACTATAACCCCACCAACCGTACCCTCAACCTCAGCCCCGAGGTCTACAACGGCACCTCGGTGGCCGCTGCCGCCGTTGCCGCCCACGAGTGCGGCCACGCCGTCCAGCATGCCGTCGGCTATGCCCCCCTCGGCCTCCGCTCCGCCTTGGTGCCCATAGTGAGCTTCACAGGCCGCTGGGTCTCCTGGGTTATCCTTGCCGGCCTCTTGCTCATCAAGGCCATCCCGTCGCTGCTTCTCATAGGCATCGCGCTCTTCGCCATGAGCACCCTCTTCTCGCTCGTCACGTTGCCCGTCGAGATCAACGCCTCGGCCCGTGCGCTGCAGTGGATACGCCAGCACGACATCACCACCGCCGCCACCCACCAGTATGCCGAGAGCGCCCTGCGTTCGGCAGCCTACACCTATGTCATGGCAGCCATCACCTCGCTTGCCACGCTCGCTTATTACATGATGATTTACCTTGACCGCAGATAGGGATAAGAACAATGAAACACATTGAGATAATCAACGGCCCCAACCTCAACCTCACGGGCTTGCGCGAGCCCGAGGTCTACGGCTCCACGACCATGGAAGAGTATATTGCCAGCCTGCGCAAGCAGTTCCCTGAAGTGGAGATAGGCTACTACCAGAGCAATGTTGAGGGCGAGCTCATCGACCGCATACAGCAGGTGGGCTTCCGCTATGACGGCCTTATAGTGAACCTCGGCGGCTACAGCCACTCCTCAGTGGCCCTGCACGACGCCTTGTTGGCCGTTCCTGCGCCCAAGATAGAGGTGCACCTCAGTAACATCTTCGCCCGCGAAGAATACCGCCACCACTCTCTCATCACCAGCGCCTGCCGCGGCATGGTCTGCGGCCTCGGCCTGCAAGGCTACGAATTGGCTTTACGCTCCTTAATATAAACGAGACAATGTTGAATAATGAGGCAATAACGTTCCACGAAGTATTGAGAGCTCCTTGATGTAGGGCTCTTTTGGCTCGTAGGATGGAGGCCCTTTAAGGGGGTGCTCCTTATTGTTACATATTCAATAATTGTTTTATATGCTTAAAAGATTCATTTGGGCAATGCTGTTGATTGGTGTTGCCGGTGCCTCAATGGTACAAACATCATATTCGCTGCAAGGAAGCATTGTTGACAGTAGGTATCAGGTTCTTCCTTTCACTAATTGTGTGCTGTTCAAAGCAGCAGATAGCTCGTTTGCCTACGGTACGACGAGTGACCTCGACGGCGTGTTCTCGCTAACTGGTGTTGCCCGGGGCAATTACCTTTTGCGTATTAGCGCCGTGGGACACGAGACCTACTGGCAGGATGTCGCCATCACGCAGGATACTAATCTTGGTACCATTGTGATAGTAGACAACGCCACCCTGCTGAAAGAGGTTCAGGTCACCTCCAGCCGTCCGCTCTATTCTGCCGATGGCGAGAAGGTGTTCTATAATGTTGGCGACGACCCTAGTGTGCAGAGCGGCAACGCCACCGACGCACTGCAGAACGCACCTGGCGTGGAGGTCGATGCCGAGGGCAATATCAAGTATCGCGGCGGCGCCGAGGTCGCCATCTGGATAAACAACAAGCCGTCGCATCTCAAGGCCGAAAGCCTGAAACAGTATCTTAAGTCGCTGCCTGCTGGTACTTTGCAGCGTATCGAAGTCATCGCCCATCCCTCGGCCAAATACCACACACAGAACTGCGTGGTTAATATTGTAACCACCGCCAAGGTGA
>ONUE01000139.1 GCA_900320975.1 uncultured Bacteroidales bacterium
TGCATTGGCGGGTATTCTTCTTTGTTGTGAGTGTTCAATATAGGTTCTTCCATGCATTGATAACGTGAATGTTCTATAATTATTTTGTCATTACGGGGAAAACATGTATCTTTGCAGTCAATTATGGAAACAAACCCTCAACTCGAGACTGCACGGCGCTATGTGGAGCAGACCGGCGTGTCGCTGTTCCTCACCGGTAAGGCGGGGACTGGCAAGACGACTTTCCTGCATGACATCGTGGCCACCACGGCAAAGCGCCATGTGGTGCTGGCACCCACAGGTGTGGCTGCCGTCAACGCCGGTGGTGTCACCATACACTCTTTCTTCCAACTCCCCTTCGACCCCTACCTGCCAGACGTAAAAGAGCTAGTGACAGAGTACCAGATGCCGGAGAACCGCAAGTCACTAAGCAAAAACAAACTCAACATCATACGCACGCTGGAGCTGCTTATCATTGACGAGATATCCATGGTGCGTGCCGACTTGCTCGACGCCATTGACATGACCCTACGACGCTACCGCCGATCAAGCCGCCCATTCGGAGGTGTGCAGCTGCTGATGATAGGCGACGTTCACCAGCTGTCGCCCGTGGTTACAGAGACAGAGCGGCCGTTTATGGAGAAGGTCTACCCCTCTCCATACTTCTTTGCCAGCAAAGCGCTACAGCAGATGAGTTATGTCACCATAGAGCTCACGACAGTATACCGCCAGCAGGACGCAACCTTCGTAGACCTGCTGAATCATGTACGTGACAACAGGCTGGACGCCGAGACGCTGCGGGCATTAAACGCTAGAGTGGAAAAGGGGAAAAGAGAAAAGGGTAGCGAGCAGGCCATCACATTAACCACCCACAACCGACAGGCCGACGCCATCAACAACCGTCACATGGCGGCTTTGACGGGTGAGCGGCGCGTGTACGAGGCCATCCTCAAGGGTAACTATCCGGAAAAATCGCTACCCTGCGACCAGAGCCTCGAGGTAAAGGTCGGCGAGCGCGTGATGTTCGTCAAGAACGACAGCAGTGGCACACACCGCTACTATAACGGCATGCTCGCCACCGTTACAGGCTTCATCTACGATAGTGAGAACGATAAAGAATACATAGAAGTCATCGGTGACGACGGCGATGTCATCAACGTAAACCGCGAGCTGTGGGAGTGCATGAAGTACAAGCTCGACGAGAAGACCAACGAGATTACGCAAGAAGTTGACGGCACTTTCTGTCAGTATCCCCTGCAAGCCGCGTGGGCTGTGACCATCCACAAAGCGCAGGGACTCACCTTCGACCACGTGGCCATCGATGCCGCTGACGCCTTCGCCTTTGGGCAAGTATATGTAGCGCTGAGCCGCTGCCGCACCCTTGAAGGACTCACCCTCACCACACCCCTCACACCGGGCGTAACCTTCAACGATGCCTCTGTCAGCCACTTCGTCAGCGCACAGCCCACATTCGAGCAGACTGCCGCAGCCACAGAAGAATACGAGCGGCAATACCGTCTTGAAAAACTCTTGGAGCTCTATGGTATGGACGATATAATGCACCTCACCGAGCGCCTGCAGGAACACTACGGAAAGCTGAAGAACATCTATCCAGAGAACGTGGAGCGCCTGCACAATGCCTGCAACGCCATTGTTGATCTACAAGGCGTCGGCGAGAAATTCAAGACCCAGCTGATGCGGCTCGACGAAACCGGCCAGAACGAACGTGCTCAAAAGGGCGCTGATTACTACCTGTCGCAACTCACTCCTTTCCTCGCCGTTGTCAAGGTACTCCTCGATATCGAGATAGACAACAAAGAGACCGCCAAGCATGTGGACGAGGCCGGCCAGCAACTCACCGAAGCCCTCAACATCAAGATTGCCTGCCTAGAAGCCGTCAAAAAGCAGGGCTTCAGCGTACAAGCCGTACAGCATGCGAAGCTCAACTTCCTCATCGAGAAAGACGACAATAAGAAAGGGCATGAGCGGTCTGCGAAACCTGCTAAGAAACGCGGTAAAGACGGCATAGACAACGAACTTTTCACAGCACTGCGCAATTGGAGAGCCATGAAAGCCGAAGACCAGGGTGTGCCCGTGTACGTCATACTGCAGCAGAAAGCACTGCACGCTATCGCCACCAACACGCCACAGACCATTGCCGAGCTGAAGCAACAAATCGGTGTCGGCGAGAAGACTGTGGAGCGTTATGGCGACGAAATCATTGACATAGTAAAAGATTACGCGAACAATAATATATAATCCATTATGACCAAATACATCGGTGCTCATGTGAGCGCATCGGGCGGCGTGGGAAACGCCATACTGAATGCCGAGGCCATCGAGGCCAACGCCTTCGCTCTATTTACACGCAACCAGCGCAGTTGGGTGAGCAAGCCGCTGCCACAGCTGGAGATTGACGGTTTCAAGGCGTTGCTCGTCGACCGTGGCTTCAAACCCGAGATGGTGCTGCCGCACGACAGCTACCTCATCAACCTCGGTTCTCCCGACAAGGAGACTCTGCAAAAGAGCCGTGCGGCGTTCCTCGACGAGATGCAACGCGCACAGCAACTCGGCCTGAAGTTGATGAACTTTCACCCCGGCAGCCACCTCAATAAGATTAGCGAGGAGGAATGCCTCGACCAGATAGCCCGTGAGGTAAACCTCGCACTGAGCATGACCGAGGGTGTGACGGCGGTGATAGAGAACACCGCTGGACAGGGTACCAACCTCGGCTGGAAATTCGAGCATATAGCACGCATCATC
>ONUE01000061.1 GCA_900320975.1 uncultured Bacteroidales bacterium
GATAGACCTCAATATGGGATGTCCGTTCCCTATGCAGGTGAAGGCTGGTCGCGGAAGCGGACTGCTACAACACCCCGAGTACATAGAGGAAATACAGAAAGAGATGCTGCGCCGCCCCGAGGTGACCTTCTCCGTCAAGATGCGCCTGGGACAGGAGAGCGAAGAAGAGGGTCTAAAGGTGATGCCAATCATTAACGAGATGCCTCTGGTGCACGTCACATTGCATCCGCGTTTAGGGAGGCAGCAATACAAAGGGACGGCCGACAAGGAGGCGTTTGCGAGGTTTACGGATGTATGCAAACACCCACTAATCTATAACGGAGACGTTGTGGAATTGAGAATTGAAAATGGAGAATTGAAAATTGGGGCTGACGCGCTTGATTCCACAAAATTAAAGGGTGTGATGGTTGGACGTGGCACGTCCCTGGATGCTCTCCGACAAAGAGCCTCACGAGGTTATCAAGGAGATGCACGCCATCGTCTACCGTTATTCCGCAGAAAACCTCTGCGGCGACAGCCAGATTCTCTCGCGGCTCCATGCTTTCTGGGAGTATCTCGATATCCCCTACAAGCAGAAGAAGGTCATCATGAAAGCCACCACGCTGCCGCGCTACCGCGAGGCAGTGGCTACCGCGCTCAATTCGCTGTTATAGTATCTGCGCCGTGTGCGCTTTTGTGTTCACTTTGCCGATGGCGTCGACGATGATACCCTTCTCGTCGATAACGTAGGTGGTGCGCAGTGTACCCATAGTCACTTTGCCGTAGTTCTTCTTCTCGCCCCACGCCTCGTAGGCCTTGAGGATGGACATATCGGTGTCGGCGATGAGGTGGAACGGCAGCTGGTACTTCTCTATGAACTTCTGGTGGCTGGCGGCGCTGTCCTTGCTCACGCCCAGCACATTGTAGCCCAGCGCAAGGAAGCGCTCGTAGTTGTCGCGCAGGTCGCAGGCTTCGGCGGTGCAGCCAGGCGTGCTGTCTTTGGGGTAGAAATAGAGCACCAGCTTCTTGCCGGCGAAGTCGGTCAGCTTCACGGTATTCCCGTTTTCATCAACGCCCTCGAAATAGGGGGCCTTAGTACCTTTCTGTAACATATCTTGGGTGTGTTAATGCATAAGATTGGCTCGCAGGGCTATGTTGCGACGTATGGCCTCGGCATAGAGGATGATGTCGAGACAGTGGTAGTTGCCGTCGACGCCTACGAGCGGCAGCATATAGTCGTCGCGCGTGTACCCGTCGACGCAGAGCAGCAGCGAGGCGGTGTCGAGTGTCACGGTGAGGGTGTCGCCCCGGAAGACTGTCGTCGCGGGCTCACCGTCGGTGCGCCAGTTGAGGGGATTGATGGCCATGCGGTTGCCCTCGCTGAGCATCGGGATGGCACACTGCGGCGTGCGGACGCTGTTGTAGCACACCGTGACCCCGAGGTCTGCGCTGTCGCGTGCCGCAATGATATGTGTGGTGGCCGCAAGGTCGTCGTCGGTCACCTTCCAGCCAATGACGTAGGCCGCTACCATGCGGCTGTAGGCCTCGTCGTCCATGTGCTTGAGGAGCTCCACCACGCCGATGGCTCCTTGGCTGAAGCCCGCCACGATGAAGGGACGGCCGCCGTTGAGGTGCTCGATATAGTAGTCGAAAGCCCGCTTTACGTCTCCCATAGCCAACGGCATGCGCTCGGCAACAAGGCTGTCAGCGGTGAAGGTCTCCATGGTGCACTGGCGGTAGTAGGGCGAGTAGAAGTTGAGGTCGCCAGCCAGCAGCTGGTCCACACCCGCCATCTCGCCCTGTAGCAGCGCGCGGAGGCTGTCGTTGTAGGTGTCCGAGAAATGCCACACGGTACCACCCATCGGATAGTCGTCCGTCTCGGTGGAGGTGATGTAGAAGACATCCACACCTGCCCCGCGGTCGGCAACGAACCACTGTGTGGTGTCGGCATAGTCGGGCTCCGCCGGCACCTGCGGCGCATGTTGGCAGCCCAAGGCCAGCAGGCAGCAGGCGAGGACCATCAGCCCACGCTTTGCGCCCTTCTTCTTGCGCCCGTGGCTCTTCGGTTTCTGGGTTTCTTTGTGGCTTTTCTTCTTACTGTCGTGTTTTGGGGCACGTGTATCTTCCTCTTCGACGAGGTCGAAGTCTATCTGTTTCTTCAGGAGGTCCACCTTGCGGACGCGGATGTGCACGGGGTAGCCCAGCTTGTAGCAGCGGCCGTGGCGGCGCCCTATGACTTGGTAGTTGTCCTCGTCGAGCATGTAGTAGTCGTCCTTGAGGCTTCCTATGGGTATCATGCCCTCGCATTTGTTGCCCTCTATCTCGGCATAGATGCCCCATTTGCTCACGCCGCTGATGAGGGCGGGGAAGACCTGCCCCAGCTTGTCGGCCAGGTACTCGGCCTGCTTGTATTTCACGCTGGTGCGCTCGGCATCGGCGGCTTTTTTCTCCATCACTGAGCAATGACGGCAGTAGTCCTCATATTCGTCGGCGTTGACCGAGGCGCCGCCTTCCAGATAGCGCTCCAGCAGGCGGTGCACCATCAGGTCGGGGTAGCGGCGGATGGGCGAGGTGAAGTGGGTGTAGTAGGGGAAGGCGAGGCCGTAATGGCCTATGTTCTCGGTGCTGTAGTAGGCCTTGCTCATGGTGCGGATGGCTATGGTGTCGACCATGTGCTCCTCACCGCGACCGCTAATGTTCTCAAACAGGCGGTTGTAGCTCTCGGCGAGGGCCTTGCGGCTGCTGGTCTTCATACTGAAGCCCAGCTTGGCGACGAACTCCACGAAGGTGTTGAGCTTCTCGGGGTTGGGCTCGTCATGGACGCGGTATACGAAAGTCTTTGTTGAGCTATTCTTGCTGGCTTTAACCCTATTAGTGGGCTTGCCGATATATTCCGCCACGCTGCGGTTGGCCAGCAGCATGAACTCCTCGATGAGCCAGTTGGCCTCTTTGCTCTCTTTGATGTATACGCCGATGGGCTTGGCGTTCTCGTCGAGCTGGAATTTCACCTCCTGGGTCTCGAAGTTGATGGCGCCGCTCTTGTAGCGGGCCGCTCTCAATTTCTCTGCAATGCTATGCAGCTTCAGGATTGCTACAGTAACCGCGTCAGCCGATTTCTCATTTTTTAGATTCCCATTCTCAATTATCTCTTGCGCCTCCTCGTAGGCCATGCGGCGGTCGCTCTTAATCACCGTTTTGCCCATCCAGGTATTGTGTACCTTGCCTTTGGCGTCCATCTCCATCACCACGCTGAAGCAGAGCTTCTCTTCGTCCTGACGCAGAGAGCATACTTCGTTGCAGAGCTTCTCTGGCAGCATCGGTATGGTGCGGTCCACAAGGTATACGCTGGTGCCGCGCTCATAGGCCTCGCGGTCGATGGCGCTGCCGGGCTTGACATAATAGGAGACGTCGGCGATATGCACGCCTACCTCCACATGCCCATTAGGTAGCTCGCGGAAGCTGAGGGCATCGTCGAAGTCCTTGGCGTCGGCAGGGTCTATGGTGAAGGTGGTCACGTCGCGGAAATCACGCCGAGAGGCTATCTCTTTCTTGGTGGGTTTCTTTATCTTCTTTGCTTCCTCCTCGACCTCTTTGGGGAAGTCCAGCGGGAAGTCGTACTCGGCCAGGATGCTCTGCATCTCGACGTTGTTGTCGCCAGGCTTGCCGAGCCGCTTGATGACCTTGCCCACGGGGTTGTTCATGCGCTCCGGCCAGTCGGTCATCTCCACCAGCACCTTCTCGCCATTCTCGGCACCGGCGAGGTCGTCGATATGGATAAAGATGTCCACCTGCATAGTGCGGCTGTCGCTGACCATGAAGGCGAAGCGCTCCTGCTTCTGGATGACGCCCACGAAGCGCGTCTTGGCGCGCTTGAGTATCTCCACCACCTGCCCTTCGGGCTTGTGCATTTTGCGCTGCGGGAACATCAGCACCTTCACAGTGTCGCCATGCAGTGCATGGTGGGTGTTGTTCGGAGCTATCTGGATATCCTCGCGGCCCTCCTCTTCTGGTATCACATAGGCTTTGCCGCCTTGCTTCATATCGATGGTGCCGACCACATAGTTCTGCGGCATCAGTTCGTCGTCGATGCTCTTGGGGTTAATCTTGTACTTGCCTTTGTGCGAGTCTTCCACGAGGTGCTTCTGCTCGGCGAGCTCCTGCATGGTACGTATCACCTCTTGCCTCTCAGCCTTGCTGCCGGCGCCTATGCGCGAGCTGATCTGCTTGTGGTTGTAGGCGTCGAAGGGATTGTTGGCAAAGATCTTGAGTATTTGTTTGGCTAATTGTTCATTCATACCTATGATAACGTTGTTGCCAGCCTTTTATTTTAGTATAATTAGAATATTTTAGTATATTTGCACCCGTAATTATTAGTGATAAAAAGATACAATGTCATGATAAAGAGAACTATACTTGCTCTGTCTGCTCTTCTGGCTATCGGTACTGCCTCTTCTTTTGCCCAAGGACCTTTCTGTGGTGCCGTTGGTACAGAGGGCTGCGATGCGGTGAGCCGCACCAATCCCGGCATTATAGGCTGGGCGGTCTCGTGTACCGTGGTGCGCGGCCCTGTGGATATAGTCAATCCCGACGGTCCCGTGGTGCGCTACGGCGACGAGAGCATGGCTTTAGGCCCTGCCACTACCGCCACTACCCGTGCCGTCAGCCTCGGCGACGGCGGCTCCGCTACGGTAACCTTCGAGCGCCCCATCCGCAATGGCGAAGGCCCCGATTTCGCGGTCTTTGAAAACCCGTTCAACGACTACTTCCTTGAGCTTGGCTTCGTGGAGGTGAGTACCGACGGTGAGCGTTTCGTGCGCTTCCCCGCCACCTCGCTCTCGTCAATCGACACTCAAGTGGTGTCCTATGTCGACCCCACCAACATACATAATCTCGCCGGCAAATACAAGGTCGGCTACGGCACCCCCTTCGACCTTGAGGAGCTGCGCGACAGCACCGGCATCGATATCGACAGCATCGTGTATGTGCGTATCGTCGATGTTGTAGGCACCATCGACCCGCAGTATGCGCGCTACGATGCTTATGGCCATATCATCAACGATCCGTACCCCACCAACGACACCATCTGGGCCAGCGGTGGTTTCGACCTCACAGGTGTGGCCGTGCTGTACGACCGCGGCAACCTCTCTTTCTCGCCGCTCCCCACACTCCGCTCACCGCTCGCCATCTACCCCAATCCTGCCACCGACCGCATCAGCATCCGCAATGCTTCTGCTCAGGAGGCTGTGCTCTGCGATATGGCGGGCCACCGCCTGAAGGCTGTGCTCTGCGGCAACGGCGAGACAACCATTGACGTAAGAGACCTGCCCAATGGCGTCTATATACTGCGTATCGGCGCTACTGCCCATAAGATAGTGAAACGATGAACATCATTATAGCTGGCGACGGCGAGGTGGGCGTGCACCTTGCCAAATCGCTTTCAGAACTCGACTACAACATCACCGTCGTAGACCCTCACGCCGAGCTCCTCAGCCGACTGGAGAGCGAGACCGACCTCATGACCATTGTCGGCGACGCCACATCACCTCAGGTGTTGCGCGACGCCGGTGTGGCCGAGTGCGACCTCTTCCTTGCCGTGCTGCATCATGAGAGCATCAACCTCATGAGCTGCGTGCTGGCCAAGAAACTCAAGGCTAAGCGTACCGTGGCCCGCATCACCAATGCCGAACTACTGAGTCCCAAGCACCGCGAGATGATGCGCGACCTGGGTGTCGACGAGATGGTGTGTCCCGAGCGCATCGCCGCCAAGGAGATCACCAACCTCCTCAACAACAGCGCCGCCACCGAGTTCTTCAGTTTCAGCGGCGGACTCCTAACCATGTACGTCATACGCCTCGAGGCTGACTCGCCGGTGGTTGACCATGCAGTCAAAGACCTGGCGCAGACCTACAGCGACCTTCAGGTCAAGGTCGTCGCCCTGTTGCGCGGCGGAGAGACCATCATACCCCACGGCGACACTGTCTTCCGTGCTGGCGACCTCGCCTACATCATCGGGCGCGCCAACCAGATGGAGAACATCAACCGTGTTGCCGGCAAGCAGGCTGTGAGCATCCGCCGCGTCATGATGGCCGGCGGTGGCCGCATAGGCCGCTATGCCGCCGACACCCTGCAGGACCGCCTGAATATAACCCTCATCGAGGAAGACCGTCAGCGTGCCGAAGAACTCAGCGCATCGCTCGACAAGACCCTCATAATCCATGGCGACGCCACCAATATCGAGCTCCTCAAGGAGGAGGGCTTGGAGCGGGCCGACGCCTTCATTGGTGTCACCAACAGCAGCGAGACCAACGTCCTCACCTGCCTGCATGCCAAGCGGCTCGGCGTCAAGCGTACCATAGCGCTGGTGGAGAACACCGGCTTCATCACTATCTCTCAGGACATCGGCATCGACACTATCATCAACAAGAAGCTCATCACCGCCAGCTACATAGCCCGCTTCATCGTCAAGGGTGACGCTATCAGCAGCAAGTGGCTCAGTGGTACCAATGCCGAGGTGCTGGAGCTTATTGTCGGCAAGTGGGCTCCCGCCACGCGCAGGCCTATCGGTCAGCTCGAGTTGCCCGACGGTGCCACCATCGGCGGCATCATTCGTGGCCGTGAGACTCTCCTGCCCACTCGCGACCTGCAGCTCAAGCATGGCGACAAGGTGGTGATATTCACGCTCCCCAAGGCTATGTCACAGATGACCCGCCTGTTTGATTGATGCCCAATATCCAGCTCATATCGCGTGAGAGTTACCGCATCACTGCGGCGCTGTGGCTCTTTGTGCCGCTCATCGGCGCTGTGCCTTATCTCTTCGCACCCTGTTCGCTCAGTTTCACCGACGCCCTCTTCGAGTCGATAAGTGGCTTCACCACCACCGGCAGCAGCGTCATCGTGGAGCCCGAGAGCTTGCCGGCGTGGCTGCGCCTGTGGCGCTCGCTGACGCAGTGGCTCGGCGGCTTGGGACTGGTGCTCTTCATTGTGGCTTTCTTCCCTTCGTTGCGTTTAGGCTCGTCGCAGCTCTACGCCGCAGAGTTCTCCGGCACACAGCAGCGCAAACTTCATCCCCACATGTCGCGCAACGTGAGCCGCATGTGGATTGTCTACACCCTGATGACTATCCTTTGTGCCGCCGCACTGTTCGCTTGCGATATCGACAGCCCCTTCGACTGTATCTGTCTCGCCTTGAGTACCGTCTCCACCGGAGGCTTCATGCCTACCACCGGCGGTATGTCGGGCTACGGCGACACCACTATGACGGTGCTGACGGTCTTCATGTTCCTCAGCGGCGTCAACGTGGCTATGCTCTACAACCTCTTTTCTTTCCATTGGCGTCGCCTGCGGCGCAGTGCCGAGTTTCTCGTATACGCGCTGGTCTTCGTCGTCGCCTCGGCACTCTGTACGGTGGCTTTCGCCGCCAGCGGCACCCCTTGGCTGACGTCGTTGCGCTTCTCGCTATTCCATATAGCCTCCACCGTGAGCACCTGCGGCTTCTACACCGCCACACCGCCCGAGTGGCCTTTCGTGGCTTCGGTGGTCACTTTCATGCTTATCCTCAGCGGCGCTATGGCAGGTTCCACAGGCGGTGGCCTCAAGCTGCGTCGCCTCATGACGCTCTCCATCTACCTCCGCAACTATTTCTCGCGCATGCTGCACCCCAACGTGGTGTTTACCATAAAGATCGACCGTCAGGTGGTCCCCGCCGACTATGTGAACAAGATATTCGGCTTTGTGTTCCTATACATCCTGTTCATCATCGGCGGCGCCTTTGCGCTGACGCTCACCGATATCGGCATCGCCGACGCTTTCTGTCTGGCGGCCGCCAATATCTCCAATCTCGGACCTACGCCCATCGTCGGGACTTTGGGCGCCGGACTCAGCTACACCCTTCTGCCCACGGTGGCCAAATGGGTGCTTATGGTTCTTATGCTCGCCGGCAGACTTGAGATATTCGCCCTGCTGGCCATCGTCTCACCCTCTTATTGGCATCGCAGATGAGGGCTTCCGACATAAAGGCTATGCTGCGGTTCATCGGCATCATGCTGGTGGCCGAGGGGGCTCTTATGGCGCTCTGCCTGATACCGGCGGCGCATTTCGCCGACGGCACGGTGCCGCAGGTGCTGCAGTGCAGCGCTTTCACGCTGGTGGTAGGCTTGCTGCTGTGGGTCACCTTCGGACGCTACCGCCGCATCGAAGACCGTCGCATGTCGTACCTCCTGGTGGTGCTGCTGTGGCTGGTGCTCACGCTCTTCGCCACGCTGCCTTTCCTCGCCACCGGCGCCACACTCCTGACCTCCACCCATAAGGTGGGTAGGGGAGTGTCCTACTTCACCGCCGCCTGGTTCGAGTCCATGAGCGGACTCACCGCCGCCGGCGCCACGGTCTTCCCCGATGTGGCGGCGCTGCCTTCGTCGGTGCTCCTCTGGCGCAGCATGATGCAGTGGTTCGGCGGCTTCGGCATAGTCCTCTTGGTGTTGGCACTCTCGCCACGCCTGGGTATCAACAAGTATTCGCTCTATACCGCCGAGGCTTCGGGTGCCGACAATGCGGGCAAGACGGCCGTAAGCACGGGCGTCACGGTGCGCCGCACACTCTCTGTCTACCTGGCGCTCACCGTTTTCTTTATCCTCATGCTCAACCTCGCCGGCATGCAGGTGTGGGACGCCGTGAACCTCACCTTCACCAACATCTCCTCCGGCGGCTTCTCGGTGGCCAGCGACAGCATAGCATCCTGCACGCCTGTGCAGCAGTATATCCTTGCCGGTGCAATGCTTATGAGCGGCATCAACTTCACCCTGCTGTACCTCTTCTTCACCTTCCGCTGGCGCCGTATAAGGCGCAGACTGGAGCAATTCAGTTTCTACATAGGACTTTACGTTGTCTCAACCCTCTTTGTGATTGGGGCTCTCCACTGGCAGATGCAGATGCCTTGGGCCGACGCCCTGCGCATAGGCACCGTGCAGACGGCCAGTGCGCTGACTACCACGGGCTCCGTGGTGGCCGACACTACTCTCTGGTGGACTCCCGTATGCTTCCTCTTGCTCATGCTTTCCATCTGCGGCGGTATGGCCGGTTCCACCTCCGGCGGCCTCAAGGTCATGCGCGTGCTTATCCTGCTGCGCAATGCCCGCAGCATATTGCGTGAGCGTCTGCATCCCAACGCTGTGGCACCCCTGCGCCTCAACGGCAGGACGGTGAGCAGCCACATGGTGAACAACGTCATGGTCATCTTCATGGTCTACGGCTTCACCCTCCTGTTTGGCGTCATGGTGCTGATGCTCTGCGGTATCGACGCCACCCAGTCTCGGCTCCTATGCCGACTTCTCGGTACCGGCACAATGGTTCTGCTCTTTCCTCATGCTTCTCGGCCGCCTCGAGTGTATGACCGTCCTGGTCATCTTCCTCCCTCGTTTCTGGCGCCGATAGGAGCTTTCCCTCCATCTTCGTTTCCGGCATCGATGTCTTCATCTTCTGTTGTCGACAGGTGTCTCCTTCCCCTTATTTTTTCGGGGTTTCTCCGACCCCGCTCCGTCCCCCCTCCGTCCCCGCTC
>ONUE01000019.1 GCA_900320975.1 uncultured Bacteroidales bacterium
CAGCAGGTCAATGTCGGCTTGCTGCTTGGCAGTCATGTAGTTAATGTTGTGCAGGTCGGCGTCGAACTCCACGCGCGTACTGAAATAACCGAGCACGGCGGTGACCACCATCATGGCCCAGAAAATTACCGAGCCGCTCCGACCCCGCTCCGACCCCGCTCCGACCCCGCTCCGACTGTTTAACGGTTTTTGGTCGGAGAAATCACGGAGGGGAGCCGGAGAGGCTACGGTCTTGGCCCAGAGGGGCAGGAAAATGAGCGTGAAAGCAATGGTACCCACGAGCATAAGTGAGCCGAAGAGGCCCAAGTCGCGCATTGCCTCGGCCTTGACGAAGACAAGGCAGGCAAAGGCGGCGACGGTGGTTATGTTGCCGGTAACCAGCGGCTCGACCATTTCACGGAGGGTCTCTCGGCGGTCGGGATGGTGCTTGAGGTGCTCGAGGTAGTGCAGCGGATAGTTGACGGCGATGCCGACGAGCACGGAGCCGATGCCGACGACGATGATGGATATCTCGGTCTTGAAGATGGCTATCACCGCCAGGGCGAAGAGCCATCCGGCAGCCACGGAGAAGCCCATCCACAGCACGTTGCGCTTGCGGCCCATGGTGCGCCAGAGTATGATGGCTATCAGCACTATGGCGAGTATGATGGCCAGCAGACTGTCGTGCTTTATCTGCGAGGCGTTGGTGGCGGCAATAAGGGGTGCGCCGACAGCCGAGACGGCCACCGTGCCGCCGTTGGCGTGCTGTACGCTGTCGATGGCAGCGTCAATGGCTTTAGCCAGACGGCCGTTGTTGCGGGTGTCGCTGCCGCCGTAGGGACTTGTGAGAAAGGCGTAGCCGTTGCCTTTGTCGTCGAAGATGTAGTCGTCAATCATCTGATAGCGACTGCTGGGGCTTAGGGCTTGCAGACGGCTGAGGGCAGGGGAGAAGAGGCCCAGCGGGTCGGCGGCAATCATGTCGGTGGCCATGGGTGGCAGCGGCATGGAGAGCGTCTGCTTTACGGAGGCAAGCTGGGTGGCTATGAAGTCTGGCTCGGCCAGAAGCGAGTCTATGCGTCGGTAGTCGGCGGCAGTCAGGTACAGGGGTATGCGGTCGCCGACGAGGTCGATGGCCTGCATGGCGTCGCTCTCGTCGGTGCGTGCTTGTACGGGGAGTTCGGTGAATATGTCGGCGAAGGCGTCGATGGCATCCATGACATCCTCTTCCCCGGCTTCTTCCGACGGACGGAAGATGACGGTGATCTGTCCCTGGTCGCCGAGGGCGTTGTATACGGCGGCTTGTTTGGCATTCTCTGCCGAGCGCGGCAGGAAGTCGGCGATGTCCTCTTGGTAGTGCAGCTTCAGGGCCAGCAGAGCTCCCACGGCGAGCATGACGACGAGCATCACCACAGAGAGTGCGCGGTGGCGCACGAGGTAGTCGTGTATGAGGAGCAGGAGTTTGGTCATCGGCGGCCTCCTTTCTTGCGGCATAGAAGCATGCGGGGATAGCCGTAGACTATCGCCAGCAGGCAGAGGATAGTGTTGAGCAGTGAGATGCGGAAGAAGTCGCGGAAGGGGCGGAAGTGGCTGACGCGGTCGGCGGGATAGCTGACGCTGACAGGTACCGGCACTATGCGTACGCCGCGCCAAGCCGAGAAGACCAGCAGCTCGAGCTCGCTCTCATAGCGGTAGGTGAGCAGACTGAGGCAGGGAAGATTATGAAGAGGGTAGACGCGGAAGCCGGTTTGTGTGTCGGGCAGCCGGAGACCGGTCTGCAGGTGGAACCAGAAGTTGCTGAAGCGGTTGGCGAAGGTGTTGCCTGCGGGCATGCCGTCGGCCTGCAGGTTGCGGCTGCCGACGACGAGGATCGCTTGATTGCTTGAATGCTTGATTGTTTGAGTGGCTGCCGTAAGTGTCGGTATCTCCTCGGGGCTGTGCTGTCCGTCGGAGTCTATTGTGACGGCGTAGTCGAAGCCTGCCTTGCGGGCGGCCTCGAGACCACGACGCAGGGCATAGCCTTTGCCGCGGTTGTGGCTGTAGGTTATTATCCTTATTGTGTCGCCGAAAGGTTGTAGCTCTTGAAGAGTGTCGTCGGTGCTACCATCGTTGACGACGATCACGTCGCTGCATACCGCCAGGGTGCGCCGCACGATGTCTGCCACGGTGCGGACGTTGTTGTAGGTCGGTATGACGGCGCAGTAGTTCATGGGGAGTTATGCGTTGGAGGTTAGGGTGAGTTTCATTTTGGCGTATACGGTGTCGTCTTTGGTGAAGGTGGCTGTGGCGGTGTCACCGTTGAGGGTGGCGGCCAGCGTGGCCCCTTCGACGTCGTCGGGCGACATCATGGAGAGGTATTTGATGTTGTTGACCTTGGCCAGCTGCAGCGCTTTGCCCGACGCTTGGGAGAGCAGCTCGACGACGGCGCCAATCATACACACGCCCGGTGTTATGGGCTTGTCGGGGAAATGGGCTTTGTAGACGATGCTGTCGCGGCGCGGAGCCAGCGTGGCAGCTACGCGCAGGCCGGCATCGGTGTTCTCCCATGCGGCGCGCTGAACATTGATTATCTCCTCAAGTACTTTCATTTGGCGTGGAATTCAATCACGGTGTAGCTGTTGTGCTTCTCTATGAGCTTCACGTGGCGCACGCGGCAGCTCTTCTTGTCGAAGTCTACGAGCACCTGCTGCATCAGGCGGCGCAGGTCGCGACGCTTGGGGGTGAGGGTGGCGTGGTAAGCTGAGGCATCCTCGGTGAGCTCAACGGAGAAGACCTTCTCGTCGACAAGGCCGTTGCCGGCGGTGAGCGACATCATGGTGTTGGTCATGTTGCGCATGATGGAGCCTGCTGGGCCTGCGAGCTGGTGTTTCTTGCCGTCGGTCTCGGCATAGATGCTGTCGCCGTCGACGATGATGGCGTGGTTGCGTGGGTCTGTGTAGTGCCAGCGCAGGTAGCGTTCGCCGGTGAGGGTGACATTGCCGTGAGACACGGCGTCTTGTGCCAGCAGGGGGCTGTGCTTGGTCTGTGTGAAGGTGTATTTTATGCTCTTGCCGGCCTTCGGATTTTGTGCGGCCACGATGCGCGCCAGTACCGCGTCTCGATTGGCTACAGGGCTCTGCGCGACGGCACAGAACGCAAGGCAAAGAGTGATGAGCAATATGGAGAGTCGTTGTATCATGATATTGTATTAACTTCTCATTTCATTATGAACATGCAGCCCGCCACAATAAGTATCACACCTATCCAACGCGCCAGCGGGACGCTCTCGCCGAAGACTATGATGGCGGCAATCATGCCGAAGACATAGCCGAGGGCTGTCAGCGGGTAGGCCTGCGAGAATGGGAAGTGCTTGAGGATATAGAGCCAGAGCACTGTGGCTACGCCGAAGCTGACGCCGCAAGCCAGCAGCCACCAGTCGGTGGCGACCGCTTTGAAGTAGGCCCATGACCAGTTGAACTTGGGCAGCTGGGCCATTGCCAGCTTGAGCAGCACCTGACCTCCGGCAAGGAAGGCGGTCTGTATGGCTACGAGTATTAACAGGCGGAACATGGGCGTAGGAGTATTAAGGTGAGGTATTTGTCGTCGGAATACTGCACGATGACGGGGTTGTCCTTCATGGTATGCGCCGCGGCATAGAGGTCGAGGGCTGGTGCCGTGTAGCAGGTGCCGAAAAGGAGTTGAGAGTCGAGAGTCGAGAGTTGAGAGTTGGGTGCTTCGGCACGCAGGGATTCAAGAGCTTGTTGCTTCTCGGCCTCGGTGGGACGGTAGAGCATGCGCATATCGGCCACCTCGCACAAGGCATGGCCGTTGTTTACGGTGGAGAGCATCATGCTGACGGCGCACTCGGTGGCGTGCTTGCCCTTAAGGTAACCGCCTTTGCAGAGCAATGCGTGGTATGATGGCGTCATCTCGTCGTGGGCGCAGACCATAGCGTTGTTTAGCTTGCCACTTCGGAGTTGCAACATGGCGTCCATCAGTGCGCTCTGGAACGAGACGGTGTTGTGGGCGTAGGTGGTGTTGTAGCCGTGGGCATGCAGGTTGATGGCGACGATGGATGATATGGTGTTGTGGGTGGACTGCATGAAGCGTGTGGGCATCATCTGGTCTTCACCTTCGCGGCATAGAGCGTCGAGGAATATTTCGGTGTTCTCGATGCATCCGAGGCCGGTGCCGGTGATGATGGCTTCAGGCATATCTATGCAGGCCTGTGTGGTGGCGGTCTTCGCCGTAGCTATGGCACGCTTTAGTATCTTACCCATGCGACGTGCTTCCAGTGGGGGTATGAACTGCTTGTAGTCGGCTTCGCGGCTGCGTGTGAGTGGTTCGGTGAGCGGTATGGGGTTGTCTACCCAGGCCTCACTGAGCGGCTCTTGTGCAGATATCTGTGCAGCCGACAATATATAAACTTTCTTCTTTTTATCACTCTCCACTCTCCACTCTCCACTCTCCACTCTCCGTTCCTCACTCTCCACTTGCTCGAAGAGTAGCGCACTGTCGTTGCCGCCGAAGCCGAAGGCATTGCTCAGCACGTAATGTAGAGGCTTGGCAGTTGACTTGTGGACGGGCGTCAGGCATTCGCCGGCGGTGCTGAAGCGCAGGTTGACGGGCAGGAAGCTGTGCTGCATGGCCAACAGGCAGATGACGGCTTCGATGGTGCCAGAGGCACTGGTGGTGTGGCCTGTGAAGGCTTTGGTGGAGGACACAGGCGGTACTTTGTCGCCGAAGAGGCGACGGATTGCGGTGCTCTCACTGATGTCGTTGTTGCCGGTGCCGGTGCCGTGAGCGTTGATGTAGTCCACTTGCTCGGGCATTATGCCGGCGTTTGTGAGAGCTTTCTGCATAGCCAGATAGGGGCCCTCGCCATCGGCGGAGGTCGCGGTCTGATGGAAGGCGTCGCAAGCGTTGCCGTAACCGGCCAGGTGTGCCAATGGCTTGGCGCCACGACGACGTGCATGGTCGTCAGACTCTATCACGAGCCACGCTGCACCTTCGCCAAGGTTGAGGCCTGCGCGACTCTCGTCGAAGGGGCGGCAGGGCTCCTTGTCGAGAATCATCAAGGATGCGAAGCCGTTGAGATGGAACTTGGTGATGCACTCGCTACCACCGACAACCACGCATTCGGCGAGACCGGCACGGATGAGCTCTGCGCCGGTGATGACGGCATTGGCTGCCGACGAGCAGGCGGTGGAGAGGGTGGTGAGCATGCGGAAGCGGCCGAAGTGGTCGGCAATCATCTCGGTGCAGGCACCGCAGTCATGTGTGCGTATGTACTCGTTGCGGCTGTCGTTCTTGAGGAAATCCATGTAGTACAGCTCGCTCTTGTCCATGCCGCCCACTGTGGTGCCGGAGATGAGAGGTATTTGCGGCAGCATATCGGGTGTGATGGCCGCTTGCTCCAGAGTCTCTTTGAGGGCCAGCATGCCCATGAGGGCTGTGCGTGTGGTGGGTTGTGTGGCAGGGTCAATGCCGAGGAGGGCGCACATCTCGTCGTTGGATAGTTGCACCTCGCCCACGGGAAACTCGTGATGGTCGGTCTTGAGATAATGCAACGGGCGTATGCCGCTACGCTCTGCTTGCAGTGAAGCGAGCGTTTCTGCTTTGCCTACGCCTATGGCCGAGACGATGCCAGCGCCAGTGATTACAATGTCAGTCATTATAGTTTTAAGCTTTAAGTTTTAATCTTTAAGTAGGACGGCATCCACTTAAAACTTGCAGCTTACAGCTCACAGCTCGTTTACTTGGTACGGTTCTTACTGATGTAGTCGGCCATCACGTTGATGGACTTGAATATCTCTTTGCCCTGGTTGGGGTCCTGTAACTTGATACCGTAGTTTTTCTCCATAAGGACGATGAGCTCGAGGGCATCGATGCTGTCGAGGCCCAGACCTTCGGTGCCGAAGAGGGGGGCATTGGAGTCGATGTCTTCGGGTTTGATGTCTTCAAGGTTCAGCACCTCGATAATCTCGTTCTTGAGTTTCAGGATTAGTTCTTCCATGATTGTTTACTTTAATATTTTGTTTAATTCTTGTTGGATTGTCTCTTTTGATGTGTGTTGCGGTACAGCGATGAGGGCGGCAAGGTAATGCCCGTCGGCATCAACGTCGCACCAGCCGGATAGCTGTGGCCCACGTTGTGCGGCGAGAGCTATCTGCTCTGCCATTATGTCGGTATGCGGTGCGTCAAGCACCATGAAGTTGGTCTCGGTTTGGAAGTGGTTGCGTATAGCTATCTCGCCGGTGACGATATTCGGCAACGTGTAGACGAACAGGGCAGGGGAGGGAAACCAGTTGCTTCTGTCCTGTATGGTGGCTTGGAAGGCATTATCGTCGGCCAGCGACGAGCTGCGGTTGAAAAGCAACACTCCGAGTTGATTGTTTGATTGCTGGCTCGCAGGATTGCTCGAGATCTCTTTCAGCAGCAGTTCGGAGGCGACGAAGCCCAATCGGCTCAGGGGGTCCATCTTGAAGAACTTGGGGTAGTCGCCCACATGTGCGCGGTAGAGCTCCACTAATTCTTCTGCCGAGGTATCAAGTCGAAGTGACAGGATATGTTCGTCAGTTGAGATGTTATTTTGATGGCTTGATGACTTGACGACTTGTTGGCTTGAAGAAGTGTTGACTTGCTCAAACAGCATTGCTGCGTTGCAGCCGCCGAAGCCAGAAAGTAGTTTCACGAAGCTGTGCTTGTCGGTGGTGCGGTTATCGGCGCTGATGTTCACCTGGCGGCTGACGCCGAGCTCGTGGTAACCACGTGTGCCGAACACCATGCCGTGCTCGATAGCCTGCATGGAGAGTATGGTCTCCAGCACTCCGGCAGCGCCCATGGTGTGGCCGTATATGCCTTTGAGGCTGAAGAGCGGCACGTCTGCGAGACCAGCACGGTCTATGGCTATGCTCTCCATCTCGTCGTTATAGAGGGTGGAGGTGCCGTGTACGCTCACGAAAGCAATCTTGTCTTTGTTTAGGTCTAAGGCTTGCAGGCAGCGGTATGACCCCTCGCCAGTGCGTGATGGTCCGCTGATATGGTTGGCATCGTTGCACATGGCGCCGGTGACGGCTTGCCAGGAGAGTTGAGAGTGGGGAGTGGAGAGTGGAGAGTTGGAGTATACTATCGTAGCTGCAGCTTCGCCGAGGTTGAGGCCACAGCGATCTTTGTCGAAGGGACGGCACTCGTCGGGTGTGAGAGCGTGGAGGCACTGGAAGCCGCTGATGATAAACTCGCTCTGTACATCGCAGCCTATCACTACGGCAGTGTCGCAAAGACCTGCCTCAATGCTGCGCATAGCTGCTATCTGGGCGCTGAGACCGCTGATGCAGGCGTTGCTGACCACCACCGGTGGGTTGGGGTTGCCGAAATGGCGGCAGATAATGGCGGCAGAGGTGCCGAGCAAAGCCCGCTCAGTCTCACCTTTTGCCAGAAGGTGTACGTTGCCTTTGGTGGTAGAAAGAAAGAAGCGGCAGCGTGTGGATGTAGCGTCTATGCCGGCACGTGCTATTGCGTCGCTGGCAGAGATGATGCATAAATGCTCAAAGAAAGTGTATTCCTCGTCATCATGACGCACCATCTCCGGGAACAACGAAGCAGTGTATAGCGAACCGTCAGGCAACGAGTATTGTTTCAAGGCACATTTGCCGGAAATCACAGCCTGGTAATTCTCCAAGGTTGTTGCCCCGAAGGGCGAGTATATGTTGTCTGCTAGTTTTACAACCATCTCTTTTTCCATTCTTCAAAAAACGGTGGGTTGCCCAGCACCAGTTTGTATTGCTTGTCCATAAATACTTGCACGGTGTGCGCCGTAGCCAGCAGAGTGTCGCCGTCGGTAATTTTGTAGTCGAATACTATCTTGGCAGCCTCGGTGGGCGTGTAGGTTATTTCTATTTCGGGGTGCATGCCGTAGATGATGGGCTGCTTGTACTTGAGCTGCACATCTACCAGAGGAGCATAGTAACCCTCGCCGAAAAAGCGCAGGTAGCCCAGGTCATACTTCTCACCGAAGGCTTCGCGAGCGTCTTCGAGATACATCATGTAGCTACCGTGCCATACAACCCCCATCGAGTCGACTTCACTGAAGCGTATGTCGAGTTGTTTCTTTGTGCTGAGTGTGGTCATAATAGTGCAATCTTTATTGTTCCGGAAGCAAATAAGGTGTCGCCGCAGTATGATTCGGCTTGCGCCAGCGTCATGCCGAACACCTCTTCGCTCACCTCTATGCGGGTCTTTATGGTACTGCCCACGGGAGGTAGCGAGTGTATCTCTATATCGCGTAGCGCACCGATTACACCTACACGGACCTCTTTGCCGCTGCTTACGTTGATGTATCCCATGCGAGCAGCGCAGGTCTGTGCCACATTCTCCACGAGCCCCATTGGTGTGAGCTGGCCGTTTTCTACCATGATGCAATCCTCGCGCACGGTGAACTCGGTCTCTGTCACCACAGTGTCGCAATGTAGCAGTCGTTCCACCATAACCATTGGTGGCTTCTGTGGCAACAGCGTCAGTATGTCTATGTCTTGCTCACAGTTCATGTGTGTTGTTATTAAAGGTGTTTGACATCTTAGCCCCAAAACTCAAAGTAATTGTACCATTGCTGCGGATAGCGGCTAACCACGCTTTCGAGTGAGTCGGCGAAGGCCTGTGCCAATGCCGTCATCTGTTGCTTGCGAGGCAGTGTCCTGTCGCACTCCACGGGGCGCACAAATGCAGTATAGCTGCGTCTGCCAGTCTTTATCACCGTTACCGCCAATGTTGACACCTCCTTCTGCACTGCTGTAGCGAATGGACCCAAGGGAAACTTCGCAGGGGCACCGAAGAAACGGCACTCTACGCTCTTGGCCGAGCCGAAGCAACGGTCGGCCGGCATGCTCACGATATCACCATCGTCCAGCGCCTTGTTGATGCGGAACAGGTGTGACATATCAGCCTGCACAGGTATCATGTGTATGTTGCTTCCCACAAACTGTTTGCCACGCTCGCTCATCACTGTAGCTGATTCGCCGGCGTATACCAATGCGTAGAACTGTTTACGGTCGCTCACCAGCGCATAGCCGGCTTGCTCGTAGTTTCCCACGTGAGATGAGAGCATCATGAAGCCCGGCTCCCCTTCGTTGAGGTGCAGATAATGTTCGTTACCGTCGACTGTAATCCTAAAGCGCACACCGGCATAGGTGGCGAAGCGGTCAAGCACCACCTGCCCGAAGGCGAAGTGGTTACGGTACACATTCCAAAAGGCTTTGAGCGGAGTCATTCCTATCCTGCGGCGGAAGAAATGATACATGGCCAAGTAGCCCTTGTGGTTGAACAGCATGTAGAACGGTACCACCAAGGCCATCACTCCGTAGATAACCTCCAATGGTATTATCTTGAACATCACAATCAGCGCCTTCTGCATGAAAGGCGTGCCGTCGGTGCGTCCGCTCCATTCGTTATGTGCTGGCTCTTGCACTTACTTTATCTTCTCCTCAATATAATCGCAGAACTGACCGTAGGTCTTGATGTTTTTCATGTCTTCGGCGATAATCTTGAAGCCAAAGGTCTTCTCTACAATTACCACGATGTCCACGAAGTCGAGGCTGTCGACGCCTATGTCTTCCTTCAGGCGTGCCTCGGGGGTGATTTTCTCGGCGTCGAACTCCAACTCCTCAACGAGGAAGTTCTTTACTTTCTCTTCAATTTCCAGTCTTGTCATATTGCTATTGCTTGATTGTTTTATTGCTTGATTGTTTAGGTTTCAGTTCTTCCTGCACACCATTATGCTGTGCCCCTGTCCCAAGTTATCGTGTATTGTCTCTACCTGCAAGCCGGCCTTCTCCACCAAACGTGCCATATCTTCGCTGTGGTACATCTTGCTGTTGCCATTAGCAATGGCGGTGAAGTAAAGGCTTGTCATCGTGAGACAGAATGCGGCGGGCTCAAAGCGCTGACGATCCCAGAAGGTCTCCATGATGTAGAGACGGCTGTCGGCATCCATAATCTTTGCCGCACGGCTCACGATACTAACTATCTCCTCTTCGCCAAAGCAGTCGAGGAACTGGCTCATCCAGATAGCGTCGTAGTGTTTGTTTGTCGGGAATGCCTGAGTATCGTCCAGCAGGTTCATTCCGTACCCGTCGATACGTTCAGCACCGGGCTTGCCCTTGGTGTCGCGGCGCATCATCTCCAGTTGCTGCGGTAGGTCGACGATTGTGACGTTGACATCTTTATCGTGTCCTACGCACTGCAGCGCCCAGCGACCGGTGTTGCCGCCTACGTCGAGCAGTGTGCGCGGTTTCGCAGCAAACACAATCTCCAGCGCCTGTTGGAACGAGCTGTCGCTGTAGAAGTGGTCGAAGCCGAACCAACTCTTCTGCACTTGTGGTGGTAGCTGCGAGAGTCCCTCATATACTGTAGGCCACGGCCCGAAGTGTTCCAAACCTGCGGGACGACCTTCCTTGAGGCTCTCCTCCAAGCGGAACCAGCCTTCGTAGTTGACGTCGTGGTTGAAGTCTATATTCACGTTGGTGGCGGGGTCGGTGATGAAGCACCAGCCCGTTTTGCTCAGCGTGTAGCGGTCGGTGTCGGGGTCTATGAGTACGGTGCCTATGCAGAGGCTGGCCTCGAGCATCACCTTGGCGGCGTAGCGGCTCAGGCCGGCGGCATCGGCCACTTCGGCCTCCGTCATGCCGTTGTCGCTGTTGCGCAGCATCTCCAGTATGCCAAACTTCTTCATCAGACGGCTCACCTGGAACACTATCGGTCCCCAGGCAATCCATTCTGCTTTCTCCTGCGCCTCGCGTGCGCTCAGATGCTCTTTGCTGTAGGCTTCTTTTAGTTTCGGGTTCAAGTACATATATTCTCAATTATCAACTTTCAATTTTCAATTCTCTTCAGTATCAGCGCCGAGTTGGTGCCGCCGAAGCCGAAGCTGTTGCTCAGCACGGTGTGCACAGCGGTTTCCACGGTCTTCGCCGCTATCTTAAGATGGGCGCTGGCCTCGTCGGGGTTTTCGAAGTTGAGGTTGGGCGCCACAAAACCGCCCTGCATCATCAGCAGGCTATACACAGCCTCGCTTGCGCCGGCCATCCAGCATTCGTGACCCGTCATACCTTTGGTGGAGCTTATCCAAGCACGGCGTCCTTCGAAGATGCGGCCAAGGGCGCGAGCCTCGTAGAGATCTCCTTGCGGCGTAGAAGTGGCGTGGGCGTTCACATAGTCTATATCGTCCACCGTCACACCAGCATCCATCAGAGCCCGCTGCATCGCCAGTGCGCTGCCGTCATCGCTGGCCTGCGATATGCCGCCGCCGTTGCTGCTGAAGCCGTAACCACAGACTTCGGCCAGTATGTTGGCCCCGCGTTTTACGGCGTGGTCATAGTCTTCAAGCACCAGTGCCGCTGCGCCGCCACTCGGTATCAGGCCGTCGCGGTCGCGGTCAAAGGGGCGCGAAGCCTTCGTGGGCTCGTCCATACGTTTGCTGAAAGCTCCCAGGGCATCAAACGACCCCATGCTGTAGAGGTTCGTCTCTTGTGCGCCACCGCAGAGCACCATATCTTGCAGCCCTTGGCGGATGAACATAGCGCCCAACCCTATCGAGTGGCTGCCGCTGGCGCAAGCTGCGCTCACGCTGAAGTTGATGCCGCGCAGATGGAAGATGGTGCTGAGGTTCATGTTCACCGTCGAGTTCATGCTCTGGAATATCCAGCCGCTGCCCAGCAGTGCCGAGTCGCGCTTCTCCATCATCAGGGTGTGGCTCTCCACCACCGCCTTCGCCGACGAGTCGTTACCCATCAGCACGCCCACCTCATTCTTCAGCAGGTAGTCGTCATCCACGCCAGCCATAGAGAAAGCCTCGCGGGCAGCCATAAAGGCATACTCGGCTTCTTCGCTCATACCGGCACGCAGGCGGCGGTCGAGCAGGCCTTTCAGTACGGGCTTCTGCACGATGCCCGTCAGCGTTGACTGGTAGCCGTAGTCTTTGCGCTCGGGTTCCACACCGATGCCACTGCGGCCTTCATATAGCGATTGGCGCACCTCGTCCACATTGTTGCCGAGGCACGACCAGATTCCTATTCCTGTTATTACAACACGTCTATTCATAACTAACCACTTATCACTTCACGCTTAAGTATACAATCCTCCGTTGATGTTCACCACCTCGCCGGTGATGTAGGCAGCCTCCTTCGATGCGAGGAAAGCCACCAGTGCGGCCACCTCTTCGGGCTTGCCGAAGCGGCCTGTTGGTATGAGCTTCTTCAGCTCGCTTTCGTCCAAGTCTTTTGTCATATCGGTAGCCACGAAGCCTGGCGCTACGGCGTTCACCGTCACTTTGCGCGGAGCCACCTCTTGTGCCAGCGCCTTGGTGGCGCCAATCACGGCGGCCTTGGCGGCGCTGTAGTTCGTCTGGCCCGGCATACCTTTGATGCCGCTTAGTGACACCACGTTGACGATGCGCCCATAGCGGTGCGTCATCATACTCTTCACCACGCGGCGCGTCAGGTAGAAGAAACCGTTGAGGGTGGTGTCGAGCACCGAACGCCACTGCTCGTCGGTCATGAAGACCATGATATTGTCCTGACGGATGCCGGCGTTGTTTACCAGCACCGATATGTAGTCGTCTGTGTGCTGCGCCTCCCACTGCTCCATTGCTGCCTCTATGGCCTTTGGGTCGGCAGTGTCGAAGGGCAGAAGCTCACAGTGTCCGCCGGCAGCCTCAATCTCAGCCTTGGTCTCCTCGGCCGCTGCCGTGTTGCTCTTATAGTTTATCACCACGGGCATCCCACCGGCCGCCAGCTTCATGGCCACAGCTTTACCGATACCTCTAGATGCTCCTGTTATCAATGCAAAATCCATTCTATCATTTCTGTTTAACGGCGAATTATGCGAAGCTACGCAGGTCAATTGCTGGCGAATTACTCGAATTGTTGACCAGCGAATTCGAGTAATTCGCTTGTAATCCAAATCCCAATAATTCGTTCAATTCGCATAATTCGCAGTTTTATTAAAATTATCCACGTATCATCTCCTCCACGTTGGCTATCTCCTCGTAGAACGGCGTGTCGTCGACGAAGAGCGGTATGATGGCTCTCACTTTATCGTACATGGCCTTTGTAGCGGGGCACAGCTTGTCGGCTTTCTTCAGACAATCGGTTGCCTGTGCCAGTGCCACCATGTGGATGGACATCACCTGATAGGCGTTGTCGATGACCTGTTTGCAGAGCAGTGCGCTGTTGGTGCCCATGCTCACGATGTCCTGGTTGTCGTTGTTGTTGGGTATTGTGTGCACGTAGTTGGGCATCGACAGCGTCTGGCACTCGGCCGTGGTGCTCGTGGCGGTGAACTGGCAAGCCTGCATACCGTAGTTCAGGCCCAGAGTGCCCATATTAAGGAATGGCGGCAGTATGCCGTTGATGCGGTCGTGGAACAGGTAGTTCATCTGCCGCTCGGCGGTCTGCGCCAGTCGTGTGACGGCTATCTTTACCTTGTCGGCCTCCAGCGAGATATAGTCGCCGTGGAAGTTGCCGCCGTGGAATACGTTCTTGGCCACGGGGTCCACGATGGGGTTGTCGCAGGCCGAGTTGTGCTCGTTCTCTATCACCCCGCGGCTGTACATCAGCGTGTCATATACAGGACCCAGTATCTGGGGTGCGCAGCGCAGCGAGTAGTAGGCCTGCACTTTGTGCTCGAAGTAGCTCTTGCCTTTCTGCTCTTCGCTGTAGAGGTGGTGCTCTCTCCTGATGAGGCACTGGCTGCCTGCGGCCATTTCGCGCATGCGGCGAGCCATCTCCTGCTGGCCAGGCTGACGGCGCACGCCGTTCAGCTCCTCGGTCATCCAGTCGTCGTAGCTTCCTGCCACCTCGTTCATCCATACCGCCGCCAACACGCTCAAGTCAAGCAGGCGCTCGGCATAGTGCTGGTTGACGGCCGAGATGCCCGTCATCACCGATGTGCCGTTGGTGATGCTCAAGCCTTCGCGTATGTATATCTTCAACGGCTCCAGGCCGCACTCCTTGAGCACCTCGGCGCTTGCACGCCACTGGCCCTTGTAGTGCACCTTGCCCTCGCCGATGAGCGTCAGCGCTATGTGCGCCAGCTGCACCAGGTCGCCACTGGCACCCACGCTACCGTGCTTCGGTATGAAGGGGTAGATGCCGCGGTTGATGAACTCGGTGAGGAGCTTCACCACGCTGGGGTGTACTCCGCTGCGTGCCTGCAGCAGGTTGGTGGTGCGCGCTATCATGGCCGCTTTCACGTACAGGTCGTCCAGCGGCTCGCCGGCGCCTGTCGAGTGGCTGCGGATGATGTTATACTGCAGGTCGCTCAGGTAGCGGTCGTCCACGCGCCACTGCGCCATTGGGCCAAAACCGGTGTTGATGCCGTAGATAACCTTCTCGGCAGCGAAACTTTTAAGAAACTCGTGGCATGCTTCCACTTCGCGCAGATCGCTGTCGTTGACATGCATTTCCGCTCCACCGAAGAGGATTTTCTCAATATCACCGTAACTGACGGTTTTCATATCTTTTTATATTACAATAAAATAATACACACGCGCAAATTATTGCACGTGTGCAAATATAATAAATATTTTAATATAGCATGAAAATTATTTATCTTTCGCCGTCGTGTCCTCCACTTTTGGTTTGGGCTTCGGCTTGGGCATCTTTATGTCGCTCAGGCTGTGGTCGCGGTGTATGCGGATGAAGTCCACGTTGCCCTTGATGCCTGGGCAGTGGCCTGTCTCGGTGTACTGCCATAGTGTGAAGCGGGTTTTGGGGTAGCCGCGGTAGTT
This sequence comes from uncultured Bacteroidales bacterium, assembly GCA_900320975.1. Taxonomy (GTDB): domain Bacteria; phylum Bacteroidota; class Bacteroidia; order Bacteroidales; family P3; genus Colimorpha. The sequence continues at coordinate 14,738 of ONUE01000019.1, forward strand.
GGCGATGAAGATATGGTATTTGGCGTATTTCTTGCTGCTGAAGTGGTCTTTGTATACTCTCTCGCTGGTGTATATCACGGGCTTCACCCCGTATTCCTTTTCCATGAGCTCCAGCAGCTTGTCCACGCGTTCCATATACAGGCGTCCGGCATGATGGCCTTCGATATCGAGCACTGGCGCCAGGTCCTGCTCATTCTTCTTGATCAGCTTGCGGAGGTTGCCCATCTGCTGGTAGGCCGTTGTCTTACTGCTGTATACGTGGTAGCTGCCCACCAGCAGTCCGGCTTTCTTGGCCTTGCTGATGTTGCTCTTGTAGTAGGCATCCTGTATCGAGGTGCCCTCGGTGGCGCGCACATACACGAATGTTATGGTAGAGTCTCTCGCCACCTTGGACCAGTTGATGGTTCCCTGAAATTTCGAGACATCGATGCCTCTCGTCCGCTGTGCGGACAGGGTAAGCGGCGAAAGGGTAAAGGTGAGAGCCAAGAGCACAAGCAGGCATATGCGCCAGCCGCCTCTCGCCTTTAACCTTTCGCCTTTGACCTTACAGTTGTATCTCATCTCCGTTGGCATTGAAGAAGTGATATTCCAGCAGGCTGTACTGCTCCGAGCTCTTCATGTTGAGTCTCACTTTGTGGCGCCACATCCATTTCATGCGCAGGCTCTTGAGGCCGCCTTTGGTGAGGTAGGCCTCAATGTAGGGGTGCATCACTATGGTGAAGCGGTGCTCGTTGAGCGAGGTGGCCAAATACTTGAGGTTCGACTCTATTTCGTCCACCACCACGAGGCTCTGCTTGATGTGGCCTGTGCCGTCGCACATGGGGCACTTCTCCTGCACGTCGACTTCCATCACGGGGCGCACCCTCTGGCGCGTTATCTGCATGAGTCCGAACTTGCTGAGCGGCAGTATCGTGTGGCGTGCTTTGTCGGGTTTCATGGCCTCTGTCATCACGTCGAAGAGCTTCTTGCGGTTCTCGGCTTTGTCCATGTCGATGAAGTCGATGATGACGATGCCGCCCATATCGCGCAGACGCAGCTGGCGCGCAATCTCGATGCCGCTCTCTATGTTCACCTGCAGCGCCGTGTCTTCCTGGCCGGTGCCGGCTTTGATGTGGTTGCCGCTGTTCACGTCGATGACGTGCATGGCTTCGGTGTGCTCCACATAGAGGTATACGCCGGAGCGTATGGTCACTATGCGGCCGAAGGCGCGCCGTATGTCGCGCTGCACGCCGAACTGCTCGAAGATGGGGGTGTCCAGCTTGTACTGCTTGACGATGTCCTCTTTGCCCGGTGTCATGGTGGCCACGTAGTTCTTTACCTCGGCGTAGAGGTCGGCGTCGTCCACCTGTATGGAGTTGAAGTCGTCGGTGAGCACGTCGCGCAGCAGCGCCGTCGTGGTGTCGAGTTCGGCATGCACCTTGTTGGGCGAGCTTACGCGCTTGAGCTTGTCGGTCATGTCGGCCCAGCTGGCCATGAGCTGCCGCAGGTCGGTGTCGAGCTCGGCAACACTCTTGCCCTCGGCAACGGTGCGCACTATGACGCCGAAGTTCTGCGGGCGTATGCTCTGCATCAGGCGACGCAGGCGGTTGCGCTCCTCGGAGCCTTTAATCTTCTGCGAGATGGATATCTTGTTGCTGAAGGGGGTGAGCACCAGATAGTGGCCGGCGAGGCTTATCTCGCCCGTCACCTTCGGGCCTTTGGTGGAGATGGGTTCTTTGGTGACCTGCACCAGTATCGGCTGGCCTACCTTGAGTATCTTGTCGAAGTTGCCCACCTTCTCCAGTATGGGCTCTATCTTGAAGTTGGCCAGCGTGGCGGCTCCTTTGTCGCCGTTCATGGCCAGCTTGAGGTATTTGTCCACCGAGTTGAACGAGGGACCCAGGTCGAGGTAGTGCATGAAGCCCTCCTTCTCGCCGCCCACGTCGATGAATGCGGCGTTGAGGCCCGTCATTATCTTGCGCACCTTGCCGAAGTATATGTCTCCCACGGCATACTGGCTGCTGGGCTGTTCTTTGTGCAGCTCCACCAGTCTCTTGTCTTCCAGCAGCGCTATCTGCACGCCCGAGGGGGTACGCGATATTATTAAATCCTTATCCAATGTTGCTGTACTGTTATGTGAGTTATAACATAAAACAAATTACATACCAACCCTTTACGGGTGGTGTGTAATTTGTTTTAGGATTTTTAGAAGAAATCTGCCTGCCTGCTTGTTTGAGTACATACTCAAACAATTACACATTCAAGCATTCAAGCAATTATTATTTCTTCTTATGTCTGTTCTTGCGCAGGCGTTTTTTACGCTTGTGCGTAGACATCTTGTGGCGTTTGTGCTTTTTTCCGTTAGGCATAATAGATAATGTTTGATTGTCTGATTGTTTGATTGTTTGAGTATTACACTCAAGCGTTCAAGCAATCAATCATTTACACAATTATTTTACTTTCTTTTTCACATCCTGCATGAAAGTCTTGGCGGGCTTGAAAGCGGGGATGTTATGTGCCGGGATGATGATGGTGGTGTTCTTGCTGATGTTGCGGCCGGTCTTCTCAGCGCGTTTCTTCACGATGAAGCTGCCAAAGCCACGCAGATACACGTTCTCGCCCTCGGAAAGGCTCTCTTTGATGACGGTCATGAACTCCTCGACAGTGGCCTGGATGGCGACTTTCTCGATACCGGTTTTCTGAGCTATTTCAGCTACGATTTCTGCCTTTGTCATTTTGATGATGATTTTTTGTTATTAAAATTTTGTTTTTCAACTCAAATTGGAGTGCAAAAGTACTACATTTTTTTTATTCGGCTGACAAATTTTTTCTTATTTTCTCTTTTTTAACATTTGAGCATAACGCAACATATTGTCGGTCAGTATTATCACTTGCGCAATATTTTTTCTCCTCCGAAGTGTTGGCTTGGTTCAAAAAGGGGGTGGCGGAGGGGTCTATCGGCTAATTTTTAGCTCTTTATTCCCCCTTCTTGTCGGTTGCCCGGCTGTGCCCCATGATGAAGCTTGCGTAGAAAAGCGTCAGCGCCGCCAGCGTGCAGCATACCGTCACCGGCCACCCTATCATCATGTCGCTTTCGGGGTCCACCGACGACAGGCCGTTGTAGTAGAGCCAGTACAGCACCACCAGCATGCCGTTGTTCAGGAAGTGGGCCGCCATATTGACCAGCAGCGAGCCGCTGTAGACATAGAGGTATCCGAGCACGGCGCCCATCAGCACACGTGGCACGAAGGAATATATCTCGCCGTGTATCAGGCTGAATACCACTGCTGTTACCCACACGGCGGCATGTGTGCCGAAGGCCTTGCAGCGGCAGCGTTTGGCGCCTTCGTAGTTGCCGGTGAACCAGCGCTCCAGCAGGTTCTGTATGCCGGCGCGGAAGAAGAGCTCCTCGCACACCGCGGGCACCAAGGCTATCACCAGCAGGTTGACTATCAGTCCGCCGACGCCGGTGGTGGAGAACATCTCCTTTATAAGACCTTCCGTCTTGTCCTGCAGGGCGTGCAGCACGTCGCCCTGGGCGCCGAGCTCCCAGGTCTGGTTCCACCGTGCCAGCGCGTCGTCCAGAGGCACTATGAGCATCATTATCACCATACCCGCCAGCGCCATCAGCCAGCGTCGGCCGCTGAAGTCCAGCCTGTAGTACTCGCGCTGTCGTCCGCGGTAGTAAACCATCGTGACCACCAGCACCGGTAGCGCCAGCGTAAGCAGCTGGGTGACAGCCTGTATCACGTAGAGGTACGGCATCTCGTTGACGGGGATGTCGGCGATGGCCAGGGCGGCCGTAAGTAGCACTACGGGCAGCAGCGCAACAAGCGAAACAGCTGCCAGAACGAGCAGCTGCATAAAGGGATGGGTTGATTTTTTCATAGTTGTGACCCCGGCGGGATTCAAACCCACGACTTTCGGAACCGGAATCCGACGTTCTATTCAGCTGAACTACGGGGCCATGGTGTCTTGCGACCACATAATAACATTGAAACACGTATTATTATTGTGTCCCCCGCAAAATATTTTTTTTCGCCGCCCAGGGTGCCGCCCCCTTTCGGTGAGGGAGCCGCCCCTCCGCTCCCGCTCTGGCTGTTATACGGTTGTATACCGAATGCCTGCGGCTGGCGACGCGACCATATAGGGTTGTGATGGCGACTTGGAGGATTACGCGTCAGGTTTTCTTTCCTGGGTGCGGGGCTGAGGGAATCTTGTTGATTTTTTCTGAGGTATCGCTGCTGCGCGCGATAGATTTGTTTTTAGGCTCCGGCAGATTGGAAAAGATTTTAAAAAGAAGGGCGAATTACTGGAAGGCTACACAGTACAGCGAAGTAAGAGTTAGAGGGAACAGGTTATGAGTTGGGGAGGAAGGTTGGGGTATGAGAAGGGTATGAGAAGGACGAGAGATGAGTATGAGATGGGTATGAGAAGGAGGTTGGTGGAGGAGGGAGGTAGGGGGTAAGGTTTAAGGTTTAGGGTTTAAGGGGTGGGGGATAGGGGGGGGTAAGGTTTAGTGTTTAAGGTTTAAGGTTGGGGTTTGAGGTTTAAGGGTTAAGGGGACGTCGACGTTGTGCTTTGAATTCGGATGCAAAAGTACGACGGTGGGATTGCGGTTTACGAATGGGAAATGAAATTTTTATTTTTTTTCTGTTGTGTGACAGTTGTGACAGTTTTTAGTCAACTATTTCAGTATAAGGTACAAAACAGGGCAGCCACTCATGGTCGCCCCGCATCACATTAGCTTCGCTTACGTTTCTTTGGCTCGGAAAAGCAAACCTTGAAAATGCTTGTCGGGGAGTCGTGAGGAATTGGATAATAGAGGCGGTTTATATGCATAGTGTCTGTGGCTTATGCTTCAATATGTTGCTGTGGAGAGAGAATAAAGACACAAATATTTGTCCGATTTGAAAAAAACATGTATTTTTGCACCGAAGAAAGAGGCTCCAAATGCGACGAAACTACACCCTGTTATCAGCAATAAATGCCATATCAAATGATGGCATTCCGAGAACGTATTCTGACACTTTTTCTTCAAAAAACGAATATTGGA
>ONUE01000022.1 GCA_900320975.1 uncultured Bacteroidales bacterium
ACCATCAAGTCCAACTTCCTCGGCGCCCACGGCATCCCCATGGAATACCGCGGCCATCAGGAGGACTACGTCGACTTGGTCATCAACGAGATGATACCCAAGGTGGCCGACGAGGGGCTGGCCGACTTCATCGACGTCTTCTGCGACCAGGGCTTCTTCACCGTCGAGGACACCGCCCGTATCCTCGAGGCCGGCATCAAGTACGGCATGAAGCCCAAGATCCACGCCAACGAGATGGCCGTCTCGGGCGGCGTGCAGGTGGGCGTCAAGTACGGCGCCATCTCCGTCGACCACCTCGAGCAGATGGGCGACGCCGAGATAGAGTGCCTCAAGGGCACCGAGACCATGCCCACCATCCTCCCCGGCTGCGCTTTCTTCCTCAACCTGCCGCTCTCGCCGGCCCGCAAGATGATTGACGCCGGTGTGGGAGTGGCCATGGCTTCCGACTACAACCCCGGCACCTCGCCCTCGGGCAACATGCAGCTCATCCTCTCGATGGCCTGCATCCGCTACCGCCTGACCCCCGAAGAGGCCTTGAACGCCACCACCCTCAACACCGCCTACGCTATGGGCGTGAGCCGCGAGGTGGGCAGCATCGCCGTCGGCAAGAAGGCCAACTTCTACATCACCAAGCCCATCGCGAGCTACGAGTACATGCCCTACGCCTACGGCGAGAACAAGGTGGAGCGCGTGTTCCTCAACGGCGTGGAAGTTTAGTAGTTAAGTAGACAGTAGTTAAGGTAATAGTGATAACAGCTTCGAATATCAACAAGAGCTACGGGGCGTTGCATGTGCTGCGCGACGTCAGCCTCACCATCAACCAGGGCGAGGTGGTCAGCATCGTCGGTGCCAGCGGTGCCGGCAAGACCACGCTGCTCCAGATACTGGGCACCCTCGACCGGCCCGACAGCGGCAGGCTGCTCTACGGCGACACCGACGTCACCAAGCTTAAGGAGAAAGAGCTGGCGGCCTTCCGCAACCGCCAGATAGGCTTCGTCTTCCAGGCGCACCATCTGCTGCCGGAGTTCACCGCCGTGGAGAATGTGATGATACCCGCCCTGATAGGCGGCGTGAGCCAGACGGCAGCCCACAGCCACGCCATGGAGCTCCTCGAGCGCCTGGGTCTCGCCGACCGTGCCACGCACAAGCCCGCGGCCCTCAGCGGCGGCGAATGTCAGCGCGTCGCCGTGGCCCGCGCCTTGGTGAACAACCCCATGGTGGTGCTCGCCGACGAGCCAAGCGGCAACCTCGACTCGCAGCGCGCCCGCGAGCTGCACAGCCTCTTTTTCGACCTCCGCAAGGAGCTGGGGCAGACCTTCGTCATCGTAACCCACAACGAGGAACTGGCCGAGATGGCCGACCGCAAGATAACTATCAAAGATGGAAAGAACACAGAATAACAGAGACAACGAGTCGGCAAGACGACGCGACAACAAGCAGATTGTGTATGGCTTGCGGCCTGTCATGGAGGCCGTGGAGAGCGGTGTGCAGATAGAGCGTGTGATGATGCAGAAAGAGCTCGGCGGCCCCCTGGCCAGCGAGCTGCGCGGCAAGCTGCGCGAGCACGACATACCGTTCCAGTATGTGCCTGTCGAGAAGCTCGCCAAGATGACCACCGGCAACCACCAGGGCGTCGTGGCCCTCGTCGCCGCCGTGAAATACCGCAGCTTCATGGACCTCGCCGAGACCCTTGGCGAGAAAGCCCTCGTGGTGCTCCTGGACCATATCACCGACGTGCGCAACATGGGTGCCATAGCGCGCACCGCCGAGTGCACCGGCGTGAGCGCCCTGGTGGTGCCCGACCACGGCTCGGCGGCCATGAACGAAGACGCCATCAAGACCTCCAGCGGGGCCCTGCTGCGCCTCCCCGTCTGCCGCGAGCAGAACCTCAAGACCACCATCAACCTCGCCCGTCAGTACGGCTTCCAGATCGTCGCCGCCACCGAGAAGGGCGCGGAGCACTACCGCAAGGTGGACTTCACCAAACCGACCCTCCTCATCATGGGCAACGAAGAGACCGGCATCAGTCCCGAGTTGCTGAAAATGAGTGACGTGCGCGCCAAGCTGCCCATCGTCGGCGAGGTGGCCTCCCTCAACGTCAGCGTCGCCGCCGGCGTCTTCATGTACGAGGCCTTGGAGCAGCGCGGGTCCGCCGAATAAGCCCGACGCCAAGAAAGGCCCCCAAAGGCCAGAGAAAGCCCCAAGAAGGGCCAGAGAAAGGCCCGAGAAGAGCCCATGAAAGCCCTGGGAAGGGCATAGGAAAGCCTCTGGAAGGATCTGATATCACAGCAAACCCACAGCGGAGCGGCAGCCTTGCCGCTCCGCTTCTTTTGTGCCCCTTCACCGCCCCCTCTCCGTCTGTTCTACGGTTGTATTACGGTTGTTCTACGGTTGTTTAACGGTTTATAGTCGTAGAACAACCGTTAAACAACCGGTGAACAACCGTTAAACAGACGGAGAGGGGAGGGTGGGGAGGCGGAGGGGAGGCGGGGAAGAAATATTTGATGGGGTCTGTAATTTTGTGGGGGTCTTTTTGCGTTAGTATAGGTGAGAAGAGGGGTTAGTATAGGTGAGAAGAGGGAGGGATGTTTGAGAGGGTGAGAGAGTGTGATTGGAGAGGGGAGAGGGTGTATCTGGGCAGAGGGTTGTTAATCAAGAAATTATGAATCAATTATAAAATTTTAATATAATAAATATGTCAGACTAAGAATTATTATGTAAATTTGTATCGGCAAAGTTGTGCCCGGAAGAGGCGCAAATTGTCGGCAAAAGACGTACAAACAACTGATTGATAATAGAAAAACAATACACAATATGAAAACCAGGCTTTTTATCCTCGGTACTATTTTCACGATTTTGGGCTTCGGCTTGAAGGCCCAGGTGAATGTCGTGTACGATCATGGCTTCGAGGCGACGGAGACAGCGGGTTGCACCGTGACGCCGTCGACGAACTATGAGTACTCGACCGTGTACTACAAGGGCGGCGAACGCTCCATCAGACTCTTGCAGTCTAAGACTTCGGATGTGTACTTCGTGACGGACACGATAGACCTGACCAGCTTTACTGGGTCGAGGTATTATATGACGTTGGAGTTCGACCACATGTGCAATATCGAGACCAACAGCGGTAGCGATATCCAGATTGGCTTGCTGGATGTGAAGCTGGCCAATCAGGACGACGAGTCCTACCGTCCGCTTACGGGTATCGACTACGACAAGGACCGCGACGAGTGGAGTACGGAGTTCAACAGCACCAGTACGTTCAGCCGCGAGTCGTACTCGGAATGGGGCGACGGCACGCTGAGCAACAGCGAGTGGAAGAGCGAGCGCTTCAACATCAACGACCTTATCATCTCGAGCGTGCCTCCGGAGAACAGAAAGGTGATATTCCGCTTCACGCTGAAGAAGAGGACGAAGAGCGGCAATGTGCCTGCCACCGTTGGTTGGTGGCTGGACAACATGAGGGTGAGGGTGAGCCAGAACCAGATGATCACGCCCAAGGTGAACATGATACTGTATCCCGACGGCGGAGCGCATCCGAGCAGCCGCGGCGCCCGTATCATCCTTGATGCGCGCACCGATGTTGTGCAGGGCATCAACAACGACTCGGTGTACCTGTACTACATGGTGGGCAGCGACTCGACGCCGGTGAGACTCCCGATGGTGTCGCAGGGTACCTTCCTGAGAAACGACGAGATGTCGTGGACGCGCTTCAGCGCCCGCATACCTTTCTACGGCTATGACACACTGATGTATTTCTACTGCGTGGTGAAGGATGCCACGGTGAACAACAACGAGGCCACCTTCCCGGCGTCGGCCGGCACGTGGGTGAAGTACTGGTGTGTGCGCGGCGTGGAGTTCGCGCCCAACTACACGCCGGAGTCGATGGTCAGCAACGTACAGTCGAGCCTGTTCCCCTTCATACAGTACGCCGACACGAGGAGCGAGTGGGTTATCGACTCGGCGTCCATGAGGGCTGCAGGCTACGGGCCTGGATCCATCACGGCCTTTAACTTCATTGTGGCCCAGAACACCCAGACGCAGGTGCGCCCGAAATACCAGTTCCGCTTCAGGAATGCGCCGAACAGCTACAGTGTGCCGGCCAACGAGGATGCTGTGTCCTTCACGATAGGCTATATGGAGCCGGCTTTTGACGGTGACTTGACGATACACCAGATGTCGTCCAACAGCTATCTGCCTGTGTTACTGACAGACACCTTCTACTATGCCGGTGGCGACATTGTGGTGCAGGCTATAAACAACGGCACGACGAACCCGCAGGCGGTGGCGCTGAAGATGCTGAACAATCCCAACTCCAAGAAGACAAAATACTTCTATGGCAAGAGCGCCAGCTACGGTGCCAATGCATATACGGACCCCGAGATGACGGTGTCGTCGTTCACCGACACGAAACGTCCGGTGATGGTGATGAAGAGCTACAAGAACCAGCCGCTGGTGTACGATGCCGGTGTGTCGGCTCTGCGGTTCCCCAGCTCGAGCAACCCGGTGATCACGCAGCCCACCTATGTCGAGGTGACGCTGAAGAACTTCGGCGCGCAGACCATCAATTCGGTGGATGTGAACTGCAGCATCGACGACACGATGGTCTACTCCAACACCTGGACTGGCACGCTGGCCCCGGGCGCCACGACCAACTTCACCATAGTGACTGGACTGTCGCTCAGCGCCGGATACCACAAGCTGAAAGCCTGGACCTCGGACACGCTGACGGTGGGCACCTTGCGTTACCGCGACCATGAGCCGTATAACAACGCGAGCAACTTGAACAACCCGAGCGACACCTCGTTCATTGTCTGCGCGGGTCCGCTGAACGGTGTGCGTACCGTGGGCGGCCAGAACGCCGACTATGCCACCATCGAGGAGTTCCTCTTCTCGTTGAGTCTCTGCGGCGTGAACGACTCGCTGGTGGTGCGCCTCAAATCGGACACCATCTTCGCACCGTTCACCCTGCCGGTGGTCGACGGTGTGACGCCACAGCACTATATAGTGTTTGAGCCGCAGGGTGCCAGAGCCAAGATAGGTCACGACTACAGCGGCCAGTTCATGGTCAACATGGTGAACACTGGCAACATACGCTTCCGCAATATAGACTTCGTGCGCTACGCCGGACCTCTCACCAACATGGTGATGATGGGCGAGAACAGCGACAACTGCCGCTTCGAGGGCTGTACCTTCACGGACAGCGCCAGCAGCTCCACGCCGCGTATCACGGCGATGATCTACAGCGGCTTTGCCGACAATGTGACGGTGCGCAACTGTAGATTCACGGGCGGCGGCATCGGCGTGGACATCAGCGGTCAGGCCATAGACCTGCGCTCCACGGGAGCCACGGTGGAGGACTGCTACTTCATAGGGCAGTACACCAATGCCGTGAATGTGGCCAACATGAACAATGTGACCGTGGTGAGGAACGAGATGTACGACGTGATGAGCAACGACAGTTATGTGATGCAGATGAACGGCTGCTACGGCACGGTGCGCGTCATGGCCAACAAGATATACACCAGCCACGGTGCCGGTGCTCTGGGTGCCGGTAAGGTGAACGGCAGCTCGGCGAACCGTGCGCTGATTGCCAACAACATGATAGAGAGTGCCGATGACGGTAACGCCAACCTGCTGACGACGCCCTTCAACATCATCGACGGTAGCTGGGTGGACGTGGTCTACAACTCGGTGAAGATGACGGCCCCGACCCGTAACAATGTGGCAACGGCCACCTTCGGCAGCCCAGCGCTCAACAACAGCCGCTTCCTGAACAATATAGTGGCATGCTACGACAACCGCAACTACGCCCTCAACTTCGCCAGCTACTCCCAGCCGAGCAACATGGTGGGCCACAACGTGTACTACTCGGAGGGCGCGGCGCTGAACAAGATGGGCACGACGCTGTACCCGAACCTCGAGCAGTGGATGGAGGCGGTGCCGTCGGACAATGCGTCGATGTCTACCGACCCCGTGTTCCTCAACAGCACGCTGGTGGACCTGCGCACCTTCAACCGCTTCATCAAGAATGTGGGTATGCCGCTGACTACCGTGACGACGGATATTAACGACTCGGTGCGTGGCACGGTGCACACCTGCCCGGGTGCCTTCGAGTTCCAGTCGCTGTACTATGACTTCGAGATAGAGTCGATGCTGAGCCCCGAGGCCGACGTCTGCGGTATGCCTAACGACGTGGAGCTGGTGTTCCAGCTGTTCAACAGCGGTTCGCACGACTTTGTGCCTTCGAGCAGCCACCATCTGACGGTCGCTTACACTATCAATGGCGGTGCAACGGTCAACTGCCCGGTGACGCGGACGGTGCGCTCGAACGACACTCTGGTGTTCCATACCGGACATATACTGCACCTGCTGCCCAACGGGCAGTGGGATTCGGTCTACAACTTCCACGTGTGGATTGACTGTGAGGAAGACCCGAACCAGACCAACGACACCACCGACTTCACCGTGGTGAGCCGCTACCAGCAGCCGTCGTCGAGGACCTACAACCAGCTGGTGCCCTTCGCAACGGCGCCGATGGTGACGATACCCGACTCGGTGGTCACCCTGTGGCCTGTTTCGGACAACCCCGCGGCTCCGATGAAACGCGGCCAGATAAGGTGGTACACCTCGATGGACGAGTCCAGCCTCATATATCAGGGCGACTCAATGCAGATGGATGTGATGCGTCGCGACTCCACCCTCTACATCAAACAGCGCCGCGAGATGCCTTTGGTGCGCATCACGCAGGTGCAGGTACGCAAGAACAACAACGTGGAGGGTCTCACCAACCCGATGCCTTCGTGGATGAAGAGTAGCGGTTCGGCACCGTTGGCAGTGCAGCTGACCAATATTGGCGACATGCCGGCCGACCTGCAGGGTGACACTCTGCGTACGGTATCGCCGACATCAGCTATAAACAACAAGTTGATAAAGTTCGGCAACATAGTGCTGCAGCCCGGAGAATTTATAGTGGTGCAGTTTATGAGCGGCTCCGGCTCCTATTCGAGCACTTCGCCGACAGTATACGCATCGTCGGCGGTGACGGCGACTTCGATACCTGCCAGTCCCGACCTCGGCATTGTGTACAGACACGGTGGGAAGACGGAGGATGCCGTTGCCTTCAACGGTGTTACCACGGCGACGACATGGAATAACCAGAATGTGCCTGGCTACATGTGGGGCGGCACGGGTGTGACCTTCTCGGCGACCACCTCGGGCGGTATAGTGCGTACGGGCTTCAACGGTGATGCTTCCGACTGGCGTGTGGCCACCAACAGTGACCGCATGTTCATAGGCTCCACGGCAAGAGGATGGCAGCGCTACCTCGACAACGGATGCCCCACGGACTTCTCGGTGGTGAACCTGATAATGCAAGACCCGCCGACAATCGACATAGAGCTCGTGGCCACGGAGCTGCCTTCGGGCTGCGGCCTCGGAATGGAGGATGTGACGGTGATGGTGTCCAACTACGGCACCCAGCCCGCCATGAACCTTGAACTGAACTACACCGCCGGTGGCGCCGTTGTGACCGAAACACTGACGCAACCGGTGAACGCCGGCACAGATACCCTCTATACCTTCTTGACGAAGCTCAACATGAATGTGTTGCACGACTCGCTGTTCAACGTCACGGTGTATGCCACGCCGAACGGTGACGACATCAACCGAGACAACGACACCTGCCGCATGTCGGCACAGTCTCTCTACACGCCGGGTCTGCCCACGATGCAGGATACTGTGACGTCGCTGTATGGCGAGCCGGCCACGCTGACGCATGTGCCCACGACGAGTGCCATGCCGGTATGGTATGATAACAACGGCAATGTGCTGGATACTGGCTACACCCATGTGACGCAGACGCTGTATGCCAACGACAGTGTGCGGCTGGGCTACATAGCCGTGGGTTACGAGACGGGCCAGATAGGCACCGCCACGACGACCACGTCGGCCACGGGCTCCAGCGCCTATCCGTCGCCTTATAACCCGCAAAAAAAATATGTGAAGCAGCAGTTTATCTACAGTGCCAGCGAGTTGGTGGATATGGGTATGACCCAGGCGGGTTACATCTATGATATAGCCTTCAACCTTGCCAGCGTCCCCGCAGACTCCATACTGCCGCTGGTGTTCACGAACTACTATATATGTCTTGGCCTCACGAACAGCCAGACCTTCTCAGGTACCTCGGACTGGAAGGCCACGGAGCTGATGTACAGCAGGCCGAACTACACGCTGACGAGCGACGATGTAAACAGCTGGGTGGTGCACCATCTTGACAGCGCCTTCTACTGGGACGGCACCTCTTCGCTGGTGGTGCAGGTGTCCTTCGAGAGAAGCGCGGCAAGAACCGCAGGCCTGTCGACAGGATATACCTCCAAGAGCAACACGGCGCTCCACAAGGCTGACGACAACGCCCTCAGCGGTGGCGTGATAGAATACTCCGGTACAGGCTCAAAACAAGCCCGTCGTCCGAACATCCAGATCAACCACACGGTGCTGAGTTGCTCAGGCCCCACGAAGACGATACATATCAACCTCGAAGGTGTCCCCACGTACGATGCCAAGATAATGTGGCCCGAAGGCTCCGACACCATCCAATACAACTCTTGTGGCAATATAGAGATGGATGTGGAGGTCGGCAACTTCGGTATCGGCACCCTCACCGACTACCAGATCAAGTATGCTATCAATGGCGGTGCCTATGTCGCCCACACCGAGACTACGCGCATCGAACCGGGTGAGACAAAGACGCTGCAGTTGATGAGCATAGAGCTTACGCCTGGCCGCTACCATATCGATGCTGTCGTGGCTGTCGAAGGTGACACGATAGGGGCCAACGATACCATACACCGCGACTTTATGGTGCGCTTCTGTGGCGGCACATACGTCATCGGCGCCGGTGCTTCGGCGGATTACCACTCCATTGGTGCAGCGGTGGACAGCATGAATATTGTCGGTATCGACGGTCCTGTGACCTTCAACATAGCCGCCGGCCACTATAATGAGCAGCTGTATCTGCATGACGTCGTTGGTTCGTCGAAGAATAGCATATCGTTCGTCGGTGCGAGCGACAGCACGACGGTGGTCACTGCCGCGACGTCATCGACCGCCAACTATGTGGTGAAGGTGGAAGGTGTCTCTGAGATATCGTTCAGCAATATGGGCTTCATGTCGCGTCCCACGGGTTCCGTCACTTACGCCAACGTCATCCAGGCCAGCAATATCTCACAGCGCCTGACGCTGGATAACGCCAGGGTGCGTGTGAAGGGCACTGTGGTCAACGCCAACGGCTCGTGCATAGTGCTGCAGGGCGACGTGGCCGGACTGACGATGCAGAACTGCTGGATAGACAGCGGCTCCTATTCCATCAAGAGCAACGGCAATGTATACAACTACGGCAACTTCGTATTCCGCAACAACCGCCTCACCAACTTCGCGAATGGCGGTATCTACCTACAGGGCCTGCAGAACCTCGAGATTACGAAGACCGATGTGCTCAGCGGCTTCAGCACTGATATCCGCGGTCTGCAGGGTGTATACCTGAAGGACGTCACCGGCAACATACTCATACAGAAGAACCACATCTACCTTGTCGATGGCAAGAAGGGTGGCAAGCAGGGTCTCTACCTCGATGGAATGAAGGGTACCGCCATGCAGAGAGGCAGCATCATGAACAATATGATCAGCTGCAACAGTACTGCAGCGGCAGGTAGCGTCACACCGTATGGTATCTACATGAAGGACTGCGAGTACATCAATGTGCTGTACAACAGCGTGCGCGTATACTCCGGTACCAATACCTCGTCCAGAGCCTTCATCGCCGAGATATCGAACAACGGTACTTCGCGCGAGCTGCAGCTGATGAACAACATCATAGCCAACTTCAGCTCATACGCCTATATCACCGCCAAGGACACTATCGTCAGTACCTCCGACTATAACAACTACTACGCACCCAGTGGCTCAAAACTGGCTAAGTGGGGTTCTGTTGATTGCAACGACCTCGCTGCGCTGTGTGCTGCCAACGGTAAGGACGGTAGCTCGATTGAGGGCGAGCCCTACTTCGAGTCAGAGAGTGACCTGCACATGAGGATATCCAACCTTGTTGGCAAGGCCCAGTACAACCCCGATGTCGTGGACGATATCGACGACAGCATCCGCTCCCAGATTCCGCGTCCTACTATCGGAGCTCACGAGGTGTCGCCGCTCACCCACAACATGTCGGTGGTCCGCATCCTGGATCCCTACATGCCGACCAACTTCAACTTCAGCCCCACCAACATGCCGCCAAACATCGAGTCCGACTCGGTGCTCGTGCGAGTGATGTTCTACAACAACGGTAGAACCACCGAGACCAACGCCTCGTGGTATGCCTACCTCGAGGGCTACGACTCCATCACGATGTCCGACACCATCAGCCTCGACACCATGGCGGCGGGCCAGATGAAGACCTCTCAGGTGATGATATTCTCACCCCTGGGTGTCATCGATACGCAGAGCATCCGTGTGGTGCTCCTCTGCCCCAACGATGCCGACACCAGCGACAACCAAATGGATCAGGACTTCTATCTGGCACCGGCCTTCAATATTAAGGCCGAGAAGATACGTCCCGGCAGTACCGGATGTACGCTCCAGCGTACGGCGGTGACCATTACGCTGAAGAACGAGGGCTACAAGCCCATACCGGCGAACAGGCCCTTCGAGATTGGCTTCTTCGCCCAGGGCTACAAGTCATACAGCGCGACGAACCCCAATGCCAACAAGATTAACATCAGCACCATGCCCGACACGGTGCGCAATACGGTGGTCTTCGACACCCCGTTGCCACTGACGACCACGCGCGATATAACCTTCGACACCTTGGTCAATTTCTATCCTACCGACACTATGGCTAACATCAAGGTAGCCCTCTATGGCTGGTGTCGTATGGACCTCGATGTCTCCTTCGATAACGACTCCACCACCAAGCCCGCGCAGACGAGCACCAACGCCTCCTCGTATGTCTTCGACGCCTACTATTCGCCCCTGACGCCTGTCGGTATCGATACCATAGTGCCTTATGGTACTACGGGTAAGCTGCGCGCCAGCCAGGGCAACAACCGCCCCATCCGTTGGCACCGCGACTCCACCATGGCGCCTTTCTATGCTCCCAACTCATATAACACCTCCTGCACTTGGGACACCACGCCTGTCTTCTACCGCGACACCGCTTTCTACCTCCAGTGCTTCTCCAACACCAATTGCCCGAGCTTCTTCGATACCCTCGAGGTGCATGTGTTGCCGCAGGAGGAGAACGACCTCGCCTTTGTCGAAGTGCTTGCACCGCTCGGCAGCCGCGTCTATATGGAGAACGATACCGTGCGTGTACGCATAGCCAACTACGGCTCACGTGACCAGCAAAACTTCCCCATAAGCTACCAGCTCCGCAAGAACAACAATACGCCCCCGTTGATGGAGGTGACGGAGATATGCCACGACGTTCTCCGCTCGGGACAGACAATGACTTACACCTTCGACTCCCTCCTCCAGTTCGCCACTCCGCTTGCCGCAGGCAACTACTTCCTCCGCGTGTGGACCGACCTCGCGAACGATGCCGTGCGCAACAACGACACCATACGTTATGTCAACAGGCCGCGTCCTGCCAACCCCAACACTACGACCCTCGACTACCCCTTCAGGACCCTTGCCGAGAGCACCTACCCGAGCGACGCCAATATTCTTTCTCCCCTGTCTGACAGTATAGACATTGTTCGTGTTACCTTTAATGATATTGATGTGGAACTGCCGCCTCTCGGACGCTCCTACACCAACTTCACACCCTACAACAATATACCTTTATACAACAACAAGCCCGAATGTCCGGTTCTGCACGTCACTCGCGGTACTACCGATACCCTTATAATAGGTATTACCAACCCGAGCAACCAGATTGACCGCGACCGTGGCCGTGTGGCTGCCTATATCGACTTCAACCGCGACGGTAGCTTCGATGATGCTGACGAGTGTATCCTGAGCCCTGTGGCCCTCTATACCGACTCGCTCTCACGTGTCGAGGTCACTATCCCGCAGACTGCCTCGCTCGGCTATATGAAGATGCGCATCCAAGCCTCTGTCTATAGCTACCCGCTTGGATCTAACATTCCGGGCTCCAGTATTGGCGTTCGTGGACATAGCGTGGACTACCTCGTCTTCGTCGACGACAAGGTGCCCACCACCGACCTCTCAATCAACCAGCTTGTCTCTATGCGCGAGGACCTTATCCGCGACTCCTTGCTGCACAACATTAGCTTCCGTATATCTAACAAGGGTAGCCAGACTGTGACCAACCCCCACATCTATTACTCCTTCGAACAAGACTCACTCCACATCGACACCAACGACTTCGTGTGGACGGGCTCCATCATGCCTGGCCGGTCCGCCATCGTGCCTCTGCCGACCTGCCGCTTCCCCGAAGGTACCAGCATACTGCGTATCTGGCACACTGTTCCGGGCGACGCCAACACCGGCAACGATACCCTTGTCCACGAGTACCACCGCTCTCGTACCATCTACCTTATCATGGATGACAACTTCGACTCGATCAACCAGTGGTACGCACCCAGAGGCTACACCAACTACACCCACAACTATTGGCAGCTCGGCACGCCCAACAAGCCCAGCGCTGCGACCTTCTACGCCTACTCCGAGCCCAATTCATGGGTCACCAGCCTCAACACCAACATCAAGAGCGGTGCCCGCGGCAACATCAGCTACCTATACTCTCCAATCATTGACGTTTCTCAGATTCATCCGGATACCCTTTCGTTCTACCTTGTGCGTAACTTCACAAACCAAGGTGCCAATGCCTATGTGGAATACTACAGCTACCGCAGAAAATGGGAGAAACTTGAGAAAGACTCTCTCATAACATGGTACAACGACATGGAGAACAATGTCTTCAATGGCTCCAGCTCATGGCGTCAATACATAATATGCGTCGACTCGCTGCGTGCCAACTTCAGCGAGAAGATGCAGTTCCGTATCGTCTACACGTCGCCTCAGAAGAGTGGTAACCCCGACTTCGGTGCCGGTTGCGCCATAGATAACTTCCACATAGGACGTAGCCGCCAGCGTATCGATGCCGGCATGGTGGATATAGTCTACCCCGAGGAGCCTAAGTTCGGCCAGACCATCTATCCCAAAGTCCTCGTGAAGAACTACGGCAACGACACCTTGAGACAGCTCGAGATGGGCTACACCTACTATGGCACCTATCTGGCACGTATAACCACCCTCCCGTGTCTGCTGCCGCCAGGCGAGATCGACACTTTCACCTTCGATGCGCCGTTCATCGTCGCCAACGACTTCCCCGACACCTTCGCCATCACGGCCTTCACCAACCTCACGTCGCAGGATATCTATCGTGACAACGACACCGTCACCAAGATCTACTACCTTGCACCCCTTGGCGGTGATATCGCGGCGGTCAACTTCCGCTACCCGCTGGAGAATGTCGTCGCTGGCGACTCCATCGAGGTCACTATGCGCATCCGTAACACTGGCGAGACCCCAATCTCCAACGCCACACTCTCCTATATTGTCGGTAACACTCATGTCACCGAGGAGGTAGACATCGTGGCAATTCAGGGCGAACCGCTACACACACACGAATACCTCAACTACACATTCCACCAGCCGTTCCGCGCCTCCATGGGCTCTATGTCCATCACGGCTATCGCCAAGTGCGACAGCAATGAGTACCTCTACAACGACACCATCACCAAGCGTATCAATGGCATCACCTCCATCACCGATGTCGCCGCCGCGTCCATCGTGGTCGACACCTCCGACTACAACTACGTGACCATACAGCTCGTCGTCGAGAACCGTGGTTCGCGAGGCGTCAACAACTTCGAGGTGGGCTTCTGGTATGACGACGACCTCGGCACCAAGCACAGAGAGACCTTCTACCGTGCTTCGCCGCTGACGGCTCTCAGCATGACCACGCACCTCTTCAATGAGCGTCTGCCGAAGCGCCCGGGTGCCATGGGAGGCTACAGCAACGTGAAGGCCTATGTCAGGATGGATGGCGACAACGACCCCTCCAACGACACTACCGACAAGATAGTGCGCCAGTACATCGACCTTGAGCTCCTTGGCCTTGTCGTCGAGGAGAACGCCAACCCCAACTGCCGCGTCTTCATCCACATCCGCAACAACGGCAACATGGCCGTCAGCGGCAAGACCCTGCAGCTGCGCGCCACTATCAACGGAGCCAACCTCTCCTACAATGTCGTGCGCCGTATCGATCCGGGCTATGATGTCCTCATCGAGTTCGACTCCACCATAGTCAAGAGTCCGCTGCGCCAATACACCGGTATAGGTCGTCTACAGGGCATGTCTTCCGACGTCAACCCCTCCAACAACCAGACTACCAAGATCACTGTGGTCAACTATGTCGAGGGTATACCCTCCGTCAACGGCGACGCCTTCGTCCTCGGCCAGAACTACCCCAACCCCTTCAGCGGCACCACCACCGTGCCCTTCACGCTGCCGCAGGCTTCCGAAGTAACGCTCTTCGTCATGGACGCCATGGGTAAGATGGTCTACACCGACAGGGGCTTCTTCATGGCTGGCGACAACACCGTCACCCTCAACCTCGACAATTTCTCCACGGGCATCTACTACTATGGCATCATCGTCGACGGTCACCGCCAGATGCGTAAACTCATCGTCAAATAGGTAACCGGATAACGTATAACCCAAGCATGCTTGCAAGGTTCAAGCGCTACGCAGCAGAGCAGCACCTCATCCCCGAAGGGACGACGGTGCTGCTCGCCGTCAGCGGCGGCCGCGACTCGGTGGCCATGGTCGACCTCTTCCACCGTGCAGGCGTACCCTTCGAGATAGCCCACTGCAACTTCAACCTGCGGCCCGGCGACTGCGACCGCGACGAGGCCTTCGTCCGCCAGCTTGCCGACCGCTACGGCGTCCCCTGCCATGTGGCCCGTTTCGACACCCGCGCCTATGCCGCCGACAACGGCATGTCCATCGAGGAAGCCGCCCGCCACCTCCGCTACGACTACTTCGCCCAACTCTCCGCTCTCCACTCTCCGCTCTCCACTCCCGTCGCCACCGCCCACCACGCCGACGATTCCATCGAGACCTTCTTCCTCAATCTCTTCCGCGGCACCGGCCTCCACGGCCTTCACGGCATCCGCCCCATCTCATCACTCACCACTCATCACTCATCACTCACTATCATCCGCCCCCTCATCTGCTTCTCCCGCGCCGACATCGACGCCTACATCGCCGAGCGAGGCCTGCAGTATGTCGAGGACTACACCAATGCCGAGCTCGACGCCCGCCGTAACCGCATCCGCCACCAACTCATGCCCCTGCTGCGCGAGCTCTACCCCAGTGTCGACCAGACCATGCTCGCCAACATCGAGCGCCTCAACGCCACAGAAGAGCTGCTCGACACCTACATCGACCAGCTCCGCCAGCAACTCATAAAACCCTATACCTCAATACTCCCCGCCACCCACTACCAACTCCCCCCCATCGAAGCCCTCGACTTCCCCCAACTCATCGCTCATCACTCATCATTCATCACTCTTTTCGAGCTCCTCCGTCCCTACGGCTTCAACGCCGCCACCGTCGCCGACATCACCCAAACAATCAAGCAATCAGGCAATCAGCCAATCTCCGGCCGCCTCTTCTACAGCCCCACCCACGTCGCCGAACTCCACCGCGACCAACTGCTCATAACACTACAATTTCAACCCTCAACTCCCAATTCTCAATTCTCAATTCTCAATTCTCAATTCTCAATTCGTCCCTGGCGCCCCGGCGACCGCTTCCGCCCCAAGGGCATGAAAGGCACACGCCTCGTCAGCGACTTCCTCAAAGACCTGCACCTCTCGCGCATCGAGAAGCAGTATGTCCTTGTCCGTGTGGATGCTGACGACCGCATCCTCGCCGTCGTGGGCCTCCGCGACAGCGCCCTGATTTAAATAATTCAAACACACCCCGCCAAGAGGCTCGAAGGTGGTCTGTACCCCCTCCGACCCCTCTCCGTCCCCCCTCCGACTAAAAACCGTTAAACAACCGGTGAACAGTCGGAGCGGGGACGGAGGGGGGACGGAGCGGGGTCGGAGAGGGAAGGTCCGTATTTTGTGAAAAATTAAGTTATTTGTAGGCTACCGTCAGGAGGCGGTCGGCGCGGTCGGAGGGGCTGCGGTAGTAGACGCGGACGGTGTAGCGGTTGGGGGTCTCGCGGTGGTCGCCCTCGAGTCTCGCGGTGGCGGAGTGGAGAGTGGAGAGTGGAGAGTGGAGAGTGGGGAGGGCGAGGAGCTGGTAGGCGTAGTAGCCTTGCTTGAGCTGGAGGCGCTTGGTATAGGCGCGGCGCTCGGGGCTGTATTCCATAAGGGCTGTGGAGTCGAGCTGCCAGTCGGTCATGGCGCCGACGACATAGATGTTGGCGTCGATGAGGGGCTGCTCGACGGGGAGGCTGAAGCACACCCACACGTATTCGGCTTCGGTGCGCGGGTTGTTGCGGTCCCAGACGTTGACTTTGTAGCCGCCGAGGAGGTTGGTCTCGGTGATGAAGTGCTTGGCGGAGCGGTCTTGGTCGGGGCGCAGCAGGGCGAGGTATTCGCCGCCGTATTCGGTGACACGCAGCACGTTGTACATGGGTGTGTGGATGTTGCTGCAGTCGAAGTAGCGGAAGGTGTTGCCACCGTGGAAGATGTTGGGTTGGCGGTTACGGAAGGCGAGACGCTGGCCGTCGTAGCCGCTGAACTCGAGCCAGCGGCGGCTGTCGAGGCGGCCGTTCTGCTGGGCTTCGATATAAAGGTACTGGGGGCGGAGGTCTGAGAACTGGTTTTTGGCGGCTACGGAGACGTCGAGCTCCTGGCGTCGGTTGATGTCGATGCCGTCGTAGGGGCGTGTTACTTCAAGGTATGCGGCGGCGGCCTCTTCGCTGACGCAGAAGCGGCGCGTGAGGAGGGTGTCGCCGTCGTAGGTGGTGACGGTGACGATATAGTTGCCCGAGTGGATGAACTCAGAGTAGCGGTCGGGCAGGGTGGTGCGGTAGTGTATGTAGTCGTTGAGGGTGGTGAAGGAGGGGTCGTAGTTGTCCACGCTGCCTTCGGGGAAGCCGGTCATGAAATCCTGAACATCAAGGCTGTCGGGAAGCCAGCGGCGAGTGCAATGGCTTATGTGCCAGCGCAGATCCTCGGGCTCGGCACCGAGGATGTCGAACTCGAGGACGAGGGTCTGGCGCATGCCGAGGGTGAGGACAGGGGTGCAGTGCTCGTCGCGGAGGGTCTGCGGACCGCCCTCGAGGTAGAGCTCGACGGTCTTGACGTCGTAGCGCCAGGCGGAGTCGCAGATGGGCGCCGCCAGGGTGCTGAAGACTGTGAGCAAGAGCGTTAACATCAGTGCTACAATGTTTTTCATACTGCAAAGATACAAAAATTTTGCCATGTGAAAAAAGTTGTGTATATTTGCACCGCTAAAACACTTAAACACATAACAAATATTATGACATTAAAAGAAATAGTTGATAAACTCGGGGCCTCGGTGGGTCTTGGCTCCGACAAACTGGATATGGAGGTGGAGCAGTGCTTTGCCTCCGACCTGATGAGCGATGTGCTGACGCTGAAGGACACGCCGGTGCTGGTGACGGGGCTGTGCAACGTGCAGACTATCCGTACCTGCGATATGGCGAACCTCGACGTGGTCATCTTCGTGCGCGGCAAGCGCCCGACGGAGGATATGGTGGAGCTGGCCGACGAGAACGGCATGGTGCTCATCTGCACCCAGTACTCGATGTTCAAGACCTGCGGCATCCTCTACCAGGCCGGAATGAAACCGCTGAATTGAAAATTATGGCTGGCGCAATTCAAGATAAAAGTAGGGATTTCGCAATAAGAATTGTCAGTTGCTACAGATATCTTACAGAGCAGCAGAAAGAATGGGTTATGTCCAAACAGCTGCTGCGATGCGGGACAAGTATTGGCGCCAATACAAGAGAAAGCCGTAATGCCCAATCAAAACCGGATTTTCTGAATAAATTGAATGTGGCCTTAAAAGAGGCTGACGAAACAGATTATTGGCTTGACATTATACATGCTACTGGTTATATTGACGATGCGATGTATAATTCATTGGAAAAAGATTGTGGCGAGTTGATAGCGCTTTTGACCAGCATAATAAAGAAGCTTAAAGAAGCGTAAGGAATTTTCAATTATCAATTTTCATTCTGAATTATCAATTTTCAATTATCAATTATCAATTTAAGAAATGCATCAGGAATATACAGTTATAGAAGGCGATTTTGTGAATGCCGGCAAGGCATCGAGCTCGGTGAAGAAGACGCTGAAGCAGCTCAACGTGAACCCGTGTGGTGGCTCTCTACGAGGCCGAGGTGAACGCCATAGCCCATGCCTATGGTGGCAAGGTGCTGGTGGATATAGATCCCGACAAGATAAAGATGGTGGTGGCCGACAAGGGCCCCGGCATACCCGACATAGCGCTGGCTATGCAGGAGGGCTACAGTACCGCCCGCCCCGAGGTGCGCGATATGGGCTTCGGCGCCGGCATGGGACTGCCCAACATGCAGAAGAATGTCGACAAGATGAATGTCACCAGCGAGGTCGGCGTAGGCACCACCGTAGAGATGGAGGTGAACTTCCAGTAGGGTTTACGGTTTGCGGAACGCTACACGCCCCGATGCCTTAAACCTTAATCCTTGAACCTTAAACCAAAAGAAATGGCTTTTTACCACGCTCTCCAGATAGACGAACCGCGCTGCATAGGATGCTCGCGCTGCATGAAGATATGCCCCACCGAGGCAGTACGTATCAACGCAGGCAAGGCGACCATACAAGAGCACCGCTGCATCGACTGTGGCCGCTGCTATGAGGTGTGCCCCGCACAGGCTGTAGCCATCAAGGACGACGACTTCAGCATGTTCCGCCGCTACCCCCATTCGGTGGCTCTGCTGCCGTCGGTGTTCCTGGGGCAGTTCCCCGACGACATCAGCGTGTCGAAAGTCTATGCCGCCCTCTATGAGTTGGGGTTCGCTCATGTGATGGAGGTGGAGAGCGCCGCTATTATCTACAAGGAGGCCAAGGAGAAGTATGCCCGCGAGCACCCCGACATAAGGCCTCTTATCTCGTCGTTCTGCCCGGCTATCGTACGTCTGATACAGATTAAGTATCCGTCGCTGACGGAGAACGTGATGCCCATCAAGGTGCCGCTGGACCTCAGCGCAATGTATGCCCTCGAGGAGCTGCAGCGCCGTGGTGTGCCGCGCGAGCAGATAGGGCTCTTCTACATCACCCCCTGCGCCGCCAAGGTGTCGGCCGTGAAGGCCCCCGTGGGCGAGGAGAAGAGCATCATCGACGGCGTCATCAACATGAACATGCTCTACAATGGTGTTTATAAGCACATCAAGGATATGGGCAAGAACCACCAGTATCCGCCTGTCACACGCCACCGCCTCAGTGCCGACGCCGTGCTCAGCACCCTCACCAACGGTGAGCGCCGCCTCTGCACCGCCAAGCGCAGCTATGCCATCGACGGCATACAGAATGTGATGGACTTCCTCGACAAGCTGGAGAATGACGAGGTGGAGGGCGTGGAGTTCCTCGAGCTGAGGGCTTGCGACCAGGGCTGTGCCGGTGCGCTGCTGACTGTCGACAACCGTTTTCTCTGCGGCGAGCGCATGTATGCCCGAGCCCGCCGTGCCGCCGACCGTGAACGCAACGGCGAGATGCCGCGTGACCGCGAGATGGACGAGTATCGCGACTATCTGATAGACAACTCGCTGGTCGACGAGGTGCAGCCCCGCTCGATGATGGTGCTCGACGAGAATATCTCTAAGGCGCTGGAGAAGATGGAGCGCATAGAGAGTCTGAAGACCCACCTGCCGCAGATAGACTGCGGTGTGTGCGGCGCGCCTACCTGCGAGGCTTTCGCCACCGACGTGGTGTGCGACAAGGCCCACCTCGAGCAGTGCGTCTTCTACCGCCTGCACCTTGAGCAGGAGGGCAAGATGACGCTCAACGAAGGACGCTCCAACATGTACTCCGTGTGGGGCGACGACCGCATCAGCGGCGAGATAGAGGTGTAAGAATATTAACTTTCAGGATTGGGCATGGTGATGAACTCGCCGTGCTCTTTTATATGCTCGGCCAGCGCGCGGTAGAAGCGGTTGCGGCTGAGGGTTTCGGCATTGCCCACGATGATGAGCTTCATGCGGGCACGGGTGATGGCCACATTCATGCGGCGCAGGTCGCGCAGGAAACCGATGTTGCCGTCGGCGTTGTCGCGCACGAGGCTGATGACTATCACGTCGCGCTCCTGCCCTTGGAAGCCGTCGACGGTGCCTACGGTGATGTGGCGCTTGAGCTTGCGGAAGTAGTGCTGCATCTTGAGCAGGCGGCGTATCAGGCGCGCCTGACCGCGGTAGGGGGTGATGATGCCGAAGTCCACACGCTCGCTCTCCACCTTCTGCGGCGATACCATCTCGATGTAGTCGCGCAGGGTGTGTATCACGAGGCGCGCCTCCTGGCTGTTGCTGAGGCTCATATTGCGGCCCTGACGCTCCTCGTAGGTGAGTGTCGAGGTGTCGAGCCAGGTGAGGGGTGTGTCCAGCGGCGACACCAGCTGGTGCGCCACGTCTGGAGCCGCCTGCAGGCGCCCGTGGTAGAACCAGCGGGAGGAGAAGCTCATGATGTCTTCGTTCATGCGGTACTGCACGGTGAGCAGATTGACGCATTGTGGCCAGAGCTTCACGACTTTCTGCATCAGCGTGTCGGCGAGGCCGCCTTTGGCAGCAGCCATGCTCTTTACGGTGGGTGGCAGCTGCTGGTGGTCGCCGCTCATGATGACGCGGTCGGCACGCAGGATGGCGGCCCAGCAGGCGGGCTCAAGGGCCTGCGCCGCCTCGTCGATAAAAAGGGTGCTGAAGCGCCGCCGCTCCATGATGCGGTAGGCACTGCCTATCAGCGTGCAACTCACCACGCGGGCCTGCTCGAAGAGGTCGGCGTTGATCTTGATCTCGAGCTCTGTGGCCCGCTGCTGCAACTTCTGTCTCCGCTCTCCGCTCTCCACTCTCCGTTCTCCACTCAATGTCTTGCGGATATTCCACAGTTCGTGGTAGTCGGGATGGGCCGCATAGCGCCGTTCGTAGCTGCAGTCGAGCATCTCGTCGCTCATGCGCAACGGGTTGCCGACGCGCAGCACATGGATGCCGCGCCGCATCAGCTGCTCGCTGATCCAGTCGACGGCGGCATTGCTCGGCGCACACACAAGCACCTGTGTCTCACGCTGCAGGGTCTCGATGATGGCCTCCACGAGGGTGGTGGTCTTGCCTGTGCCCGGAGGGCCGTGCACTATGGCCACTTCTTGGCATTCCACGACTTTCTGTATGGCGTCCTGCTGGCTGCGGTTGAGCCAGGGGAACGACAGCTGCGGCAGGCTGCGGAACGACGGCGGACGGTTGCCGACAAGCACGTCGCGGAGCCTGATGAAGCGCTCGTCTTCCTTGCGGGCGGCTTCGCGCAGGGCTTCGGTCATCACGCGGTAGCTGGTGTTGTCGACGCCCAGCTGCAGGCCCAGCAGCTGCCGTTGCGCGGTGTCGCGGATGCTCTGCTCCGCCGCTTTGTTGGGCAGACTTATGGTGATGTTGCCGTCGACCACATGCTCCACGTAGCACAGGTGCGGCAACTCCTTGACGGCGTCGCCGACCAGATAGTACAGCGCCACCGGCTTGTTGCCGAGCCTCACGGGGTAGCGACACGGCCGTTCACCGTGCTTCTCCTCTTCGAGTTCAAGCGCCACCAGCTCGCAAAGCCGTGCAAAGTATGTGCTTGTGTTGGTCACCGTCAGCTTTTTTGCGGCTGCAAAAATACATAAAAAATATATATTCAAAAAAAAGTGTATTTTTGCAGTCCGTATTGTGAAACGATAATATTGCGTAATTATGTATAGAACTAATACTTGCGGCGAGCTGCGTCTCGCCAATGTGGGACAGACCGTCACCCTCGCCGGCTGGGTGCAGCGCTCGCGCGATCTCGGCGGCATGACTTTTATCGACCTGCGCGACCGCTACGGTATCACGCAGCTGGCGTTCAACATGGAGACCAACGCGCCGCTCTGCGAGCAGGCTCGCAAGCTAGGCCGCGAATATGTCATCCAGGTGACCGGCAAGGTTATCGAGCGCAGCTCCAAGAATACCAAGATACCTACCGGAGAGATTGAGATTGAGGTGACTGAGCTCTCTATCCTCAACGAGGCCAAGGTGCCGCCCTTCACCATCGAGGATCAGAGCGATGGCGGCGACGACCTTCGCATGAAGTACCGCTACCTC
This sequence comes from uncultured Bacteroidales bacterium, assembly GCA_900320975.1. Lineage (GTDB taxonomy): Bacteria > Bacteroidota > Bacteroidia > Bacteroidales > P3 > Colimorpha. Next base: position 22,364 of record ONUE01000022.1, read on the forward strand.
GACATCCGCCGCAATCCGGTGCGTAACAATCTCATAATGCGCCACAAGATGGCTATGCTGGTGCGCAACTACCTTAGCGATCGCGACTTCCTTGAGATAGAGACCCCCATGCTCATCAAGAGTACCCCCGAGGGCGCTCGCGACTTCGTGGTGCCCAGCCGCATGAACCCCGGCGAGTTCTACGCCCTGCCGCAGAGCCCGCAGCAGTACAAGCAGCTGCTCATGGTGGCCGGCATGGACCGCTACTTCCAGATTGTGCGCTGCTTCCGCGACGAGGACCTGCGCGCCGACCGTCAGCCGGAGTTCACGCAGATCGACTGCGAGATGAGCTTCGTGCATCAGGAGGATGTGCTC
>ONUE01000137.1 GCA_900320975.1 uncultured Bacteroidales bacterium
CGGTCTTGGCGAGTTCTACTATACCAACGGCATTGTAGAAACGCCTGAGGCATTTCTTGAAATAGAAAATGGAGAATTGCGAATTGAGAATAGGCTGCCGCACCCGGATAATTCTCAATTCTCAATTGCCAATTCTCAATTATATCTTGTTCCCATAGGTGGCGGAAAGGACAGTGTCGTCACCCTCGAGCTGCTGCGCCGTGCCGACAAGGCTGTGCGGCCGCTCATCATGAATCCCCGCGGCGCCACCGTCGAGTGTGCTGCCAAAGCCGGTTTCCCCATTGACGAGGTGCTCGTCATTCGCCGCACCATAGACCCCACATTGCTCGACCTCAATGCCAAGGGCTACCTCAACGGCCATACGCCCTTCTCTGCCATGCTCGCCTTCTATACGCAGCTGGCCTCGGCCCTCAGCGGCATACCCAATGTGGCCCTCAGCAACGAGAGCTCGGCCAACGAGAGCACCGTGCTCGGCACCAACGTCAACCACCAGTACAGCAAGAGCCTCGAGTTCGAGGACGACTTCCGTGCCTACTGCCCAAGCTTCAACTATTTCTCTTTTCTGCGCCCGCTGAGTGAGCTGCAGATTGCCATGCTCTTCAGCCGCTTCACGGCCTACCACGATGTGTTCCGCTCGTGCAACGTCGGCAGCAAGCAGGACATTTGGTGCGGCCACTGTGCCAAGTGCCTCTTCGCCTACATCATCCTTTCGCCTTTCATAGAGCCGACGCGCCTCAACGCCATCTTCGGCAAGTCCATGCTCGACGACGTCACCCTGCGTACTGAGTTCCTCCAGCTCCTCGGCAAGGCCGAGACCAAGCCCTTCGAGTGCGTAGGCACTGTCAGCGAGGTCAATACCGCACTCTCTATGGCCATTGAGCGCTGGTATCCCACCGCGCGGCCTCAGCTGCTTGCCGACTATGTGCCGATGCCGTCAGCATCGCGTGTAAGCCTGCACGGGCTGCTGCCCGAGGGCAACCTCAACGCCGACGAACGCAATATCCTTCTGCAATGTATAGAGAACAACAACTGAAGGCGCTCCTCGAGGGACGCCGCATACTCATAGCTGGCTACGGCCGCGAAGGCCGCAGCGCCGAACGCCTGATACAACACCTTGTGCCTGAGACACAGTACACCATCGCCACACAAGTCGAGAACGGAAAGTGGAAAACGGAAAGTGGAGAGTGGAGAACAGAATGGCCGTTCGATATTGTCATCAAGAGCCCGGGTATCCCCAATTTTCAATTCTCAATTCTCAATTATCAATTAACATCCCTCACCGACCTCTTCCTGCAGGTCTATGGCGACATGACCATCGGTGTCACTGGCACCAAAGGTAAGTCTACCACCGCCAGCCTTATCCATCACCTCTTGCCCGGCAGCATCCTCGCGGGCAACATCGGCATACCGCTCTTTGACATCCTCGACGACCTCCGCGAGGACAGCACCGTCGTCGCCGAACTCAGCTGCCACCAGCTGGAGAACATCCACCGCGGCCCGCATATCGCTATGCTCCTCAACCTCTTCCAGGAGCACCTCGACCACTACGAGAACTATATGGGCTACAAGATGGCCAAGATGCAGATTGCCCTCAAGCAGCAGTCTGGCGACCACTTCTTCTACTGCACCGACAATGCCGAGCTTGCCGATCTCGTCGCGCAGCACTCCGCGGCCATTGCCTCATCTGTGCACCCTTATTCCATCAATGATGCCTCCGTCGACGAGGACACGCTCCTCGACGCTTGCCCCCTCGATGGCGAGCATAACCGCAGCAATGCCCTTGTGGCCTGCCGTGTGGCATCGCTTGTGACGCGTCAGCCACTTAAAACTTACAGCTTAAAACTTAAAACCTTCCAAGGGTTGCATCACCGCATGGAGAAAATAGGCGTCTATGCCGGTATCACCTGGTACGACGACAGCATCAGCACCATCCCCGCCGCCGCCATCGCCGCCGTGCGCTCCCTTGGCCGTGTTGACACACTTATCCTTGGCGGCTTCGACCGCGGCATCGACTACACGCCGCTCGTCGACTTCCTCACTCGGGCACTCAAGCAATCAAACACTCAAGCAATCAAAAACCTTGTCTTCGTCGGCGCCGCCGGTCGCCGCATACATAAAGAATTCTCAATTCTCAATTCTCAATTCTCAATTTTAATAGAGGATGACTACACCAAGATAGTCCCCTGGTGCGCCGAGCATACGCCGCAGGGTGGGGTAGTGCTCCTCTCGCCGGCGGCCGCCAGCTATGACGCCTTCAAGAACTTCGAACACCGTGGCGACTTCTTCCGCGAACAGATTTTAAAGCTCGGTCAGAACGAAAAGAAAAGGTTCTGATAGTTCTGATTGAGAAATAATATAATATGATTGATTATAAAGAAATAAGGAGGACTCTCCACGAGCACCCGCAGACCGCAGGCAACGAGCAGTTTGCCCACGACACCATAGTAAAGCACCTGCAGACTCTCCATCCGACCAAGGTATACACCAACGTCGGCGGCTACGGCGTCATCGCCGTTTGGGAAAAAAGAGTGTGTAGTGTGGAGTGTGTAGTGGATAGCACACGTGGTCAAGTGCTACCCACTACCCACTATTCACTACCCACTATAGCTTTTCGCGCCGACACCGATGCCTTGCCTATCGGCCACCGCTGCGGCCACGACGGCCACACAACCATCCTCCTACGCCTTGCCGAGCTGGTCGATATGCAGTTCTCCACTCACCACTCTCCGTTCTCCGTTCTCTTGCTTTGGCAGCCTGCCGAGGAGACGGGTACCGGCTCGCGCGCCGTGCTCGAGAGCGGCATCCTGCAGCAGTATAACATCAAGGCCTTCTACGCCCTGCACAACCTCCCCGGCTATCCGCTTGGCACCGTGGTGCTCTGT
>ONUE01000059.1 GCA_900320975.1 uncultured Bacteroidales bacterium
TGAGAGCTGCAAAGCCGACGATTTTGCCAAATTCAAGGCTGAGCATCCGGGACACATGGTCATCAGTTATGTGAATTGCTCCGCCGAGATAAAGGCTCTTTCCGACCTTATCTGCACTTCTGGCAACGCCGAGAAGCTGGTGCGCTCGCTGCCGGAGGACCAGAAGATTATATTTGCGCCTGATAAGAACTTGGGTGGATATATCAATCAGGTCACCGGTCGGCAGATGGTGCTGTGGAACGGCGTGTGCACCGTGCACGATGCCATGCAGGCCGAGGCTGTGTTGCAGCTGAAGGCCGATCATCCGGGAGCACCGGTGATAGCACATCCAGAGTGCAACCCTGCACTGTTGAAGGTGGCCGACTTTGTGGGTAGCACCAAGGCAATGCTTAATTACATCAAGGCCTCCTCGGCCAAGAAGTTCATCGTGGCTACCGAGACGGGCATCCTCTATGAGATGAAGCGCGAGAACCCAGACAAGGAATTCATCACCCTGCGCGACAACAAACATTGCGCCTGCGACGACTGCGCCTATATGAAGCTCAACACGCTGGAGAAACTCTACAAGTGTCTCCGCGATGAGCAGCCTGAGATACTGATGAGCGCCGAGATGATTGAGGCCGCCAAACGCCCCATCGTCCGCATGCTGGAGATGTCTAAGCAACTTGGTATCATCAAATAGTTGTGATGGCGAAGGTAGAAGAGTTGCCCGTGATGGAAGGCTACGAAGCGGAGAAGAAAACTATCAGCATGCTGAAGGCCAATGTGCTGAGCGTAGTGTTATTGATTGTTTTCGGGGCGTTGTGTTGGTTTGCCTTCAACGCCATTTGGGGTATAGGAAATTTGGATAGTTTATCCGCAGAAAGGTTATTATGGTATGACGTCTTTCTTATTGTGGGAATGGTAGTGGGTATTGTGGTTCATGAGCTCATACATGGCTTCACATGGATGCTGCTTACCCGCAAAGGATTCCGCCACCTCAGTTTCGGACTGATGAAGGGTGGTGCCTACTGTCACATTGATGTGCCAATGATTAAGCGCCACTATGTTATTGGAGCATTGATGCCGTTATTTTTGGTGGGTATTGTTCCGTTAGTGATAGCTTTCTGCATAGGTAGTCTTTTGTGGTTGCTGCTGGGAATTATATTCGTTGTTGCAGCCATGGGTGATATTATGATTGTCTGGGCCATCCGTAAGGAACCCTCCGATGCACTGATCTACGACCATCCATCGGAGGCCGGCTGCTATGTCTACCATAAAACAATACACCCATGATAGGACAACAGCAAGTGTATGACACTTTAGAACGAATAGGTATTTCGTTCGATTACTATGAGCATCCGGAGGCGCCGACCATCGAGATTGCTGCCCAGTTCTACCGCGGCGAGGGCACTACACTCTGCAAGAACCTCTTCTTCCGCAACCATAAGGGCAACCGCCACTACTTGGTCATCATGGATAGCCGCTTCCCCATGGACATCCACGACATGGAACATCGGTTGCATCAGGGCAAGCTCTCCTTCGCGAGTCCGGAGAGAATGATGAAATACCTCGGTGTGAAGCCTGGCAGTGTATCGCTGTTTACGTTGGTGAACGATGCTAACCACGAGGTGACATTATTCGTGGACCGCAACCTGTTAAACGCTGAGAAAGTGAGCTTTCACCCAAATGACAACCGTGCATCGCTGGTGATAACTCGCGACGATATGTTGAAATTCGTGAAAGAAATCGGCAACCCCTACGAGATTGTTGATTTGTACGACCCAAATTGTTGATAACGTAGAAAAATCAATGTTTCACGTGAAACAATGAAGAAGCAAGAATATATAGTCGGTGAAGGAAAGGAGTTGCTGGCATTTCTTATTGAGCAGATGCCTGAAAGCAGTCGCACAAAAGTGAAGGAACTGCTCGCGCATAACGTATTTGTTGATGGCCGCCGTACGTCACAGTTTAACTTCCCGCTGCAGAAGGGTATGAAGGTGAGCATAGAGAAGGCGTCGTTTCAGGACCGCCTGCGGCCGCGTGACCTCGATATCGTCTATGAGGACCAGCACCTGTTGGTGATCAACAAGCATGAGGGACTTCTCAGTTATAGCAAGCATCCCAATGACAAGACGGTCATTACGGTGCTCAACCAATACCTTGACGCCAGCCATCAGCGTTGCCATGCGCATATCGTGCACCGTCTCGACCGCGACACCAGTGGATTGATGGTGGTGAGCAAGAGCAAAGAGGTTTCGCAGAAGTTCGAGGAGGACTGGAAAGGTATGGTCTTCGACCGTCGCTATGTGGCGGTGGCCTGGGGTAAGATAGAGCCGAGTAGGGGAGAGGTGAAGAGTTGGTTCACCGATGGCGAATATTGCGTGCTGTCGTCGCCCACCGACAATGGTGGCAAGCTGGCGGTGACGCATTACGACGTGAAGCAGACTTCCCGTCGCTACAGCCTCGTTGAGCTTAAGCTCGACACAGGCCGCAGGAACCAGATACGTGTGCATCTGCGCGACCTGCAGCATCCCGTGGTGCACGACCCGATGTACGGATACAAAGAGGATCTCTCGCCTATCAATAGGCTATGCTTGCACGCATTCCGCCTCTGCTTCACGCATCCTGTAACCGGTAAACGGCTGAAGTTTGAGACGCCGGTGCCTACTTCATTCTTGAAACTTATGGAGCTGTAAGCTGCCCGTCAGCTTTTGGCCTCGGTACCCCAGGAGAGCTTGTCGCGTATAGCGGAGAAGAAGCTCTGCGAGCCTGTGCGCACAAGACTTATGGTGAATGGGGCGCGTCGTAGGGTCATGTGTATGGGTCCTTCAACAGCGGTGCGGCGCGAGTCTATACCGAGGGTATAGTTGCCGGCGTTCTCGACGCTGAGTTCCACCACTGCCGTATCGGGCACTATGATGGGGCGCAAGGTGAGGTTGTGGGCCGAGATGGGGGTTATGACCAGGCAGCGCGAGTCGGGCGTCAGTATGGGGCCGCCGCAGCTGAGCGAGTAGGCCGTGGAGCCTGTGGGGGTGGCCACGATTACGCCGTCACCGGCATAGGATGCCACAAAGTCGCCGTCCACGGTGACGTCGGTGCGCAGCAGAGATGACGATTCGCTGCGGTGCAAGAAGACTTCATTGAGGGCCAGCTGCGCGGATTGTGTGGTGTGGAGAGTGGAGGACTCTACTTGTAGCAGGGTGCGTTGCTCGAGGCTATAGTGCCCCTCTAAGAGGTCGTCGACGATGCTGCCGGCATTCTCCTTGCCGGAGGCTGTCAAGAAGCCCAGGTGGCCGAAGTTTATGCCCAGGATGGGCGGAAAGGCCGCAGGATTGCTGCTGTGCACGAACTGCACCGATGACAGCAGTGTGCCGTCACCGCCAATGGTGAAGAGGAAGTCGCATCCGTCGACGCTGTCGCCGTCAGTCACCTCGCGTGTGGCTATGCCGTGTTGTTTCAGTGTCTCCAACAGGGTGCCTAGATAAGGGCGCGCGCTGTCGTCGATGTGCCTTATGTACAGTGCTATCTCCATGGTCTTTGTATGTTGTTATTTCAGCACCAGCACGGTGCCGGTATGTGTTTTTATTCTGTTGTCGTTGTAGCGCACCCGTAGCGAGTAGGTGTATGCTCCCTGCGGCGTGTCGCTACCGGGGCGCCAGCCCTCGTCGGGGTTGCTGGTGTGGAACATCTGCATTCCTTTCCTGTCGTATATGGTGAGCTCGTAGAGGTCACCCATGAGGCCCATCACCACGGGCAGAAACAGGCCGTTGTCGGCATCACCGGCCACCACGGCGTTAGGTATGTAGTAATCCGGTTCGTGTGGCTTCGGCACCGCGGTGCAGAGTGTCGCGCTGTAGTGCGGATTCATGCCGCAGCCGTCCACCACTGACAGTTGGTAGCAGTGCAGCGAGTCGCGGTAGGGTATGATATCGCGGTCAATGTACGTGAATTCTGGTGAGGTAGGCTGGAAGGTGGCTATGGGGTTCCACGGCCTGCCGTCGAGGCTGCGCCACAGCGTGTAGCGGCCCGAATGGAAGGCGGTGTCTATCGGTATGTGCACCAGCACCAAAGTATTGATGCTGTCGGCTTCCACGCTGTCAATGCGCACGAATGCCGCGCTGTCTACCGTGCGGCGCTCCACACTCACGGTGTTGGAGTACGAGACCAGATCATGCTCCTTGCTGGTGGCACGCACCTTGAGGTACACGCGTGTGGCACCGTCGGGCATTATGAAGCTGTAGGCCAGCGCACCGGTGCTGTCGGTGGCGTAGAGCTCCTCGAAGTCATCTTGATAGGGCTCTATGCGGCACAGCAGCGAGTATAGCCCTATGCCCGACGGCATGCCGCTGTAGGGGTTCCAGCTGGCGCTAACGGTGGTCTCGCAGAGCGGTATCTCGGCCTTCAGCACGATGTTGCCGAACTTCGGCGTCAAGGCGCTGTAGTTGCTGTCGTTGCTCATGACGCAGAGGGCGTAACTGTTGCGCTCGAGGGCGTTGTGGTCGCGGCACACCCATGAGGTGTCGTATCTTCCGTTCACGTGGACGTATGGCAGGCAGAAGGTGTCGCCGTGACAGATGTCGTACCCAGCAGCACGCGTGTCGGGTGAGACGTTCCACCGCAACACCACATGCTGTGAGTCGTCCACCGTGGCCACCCATTCGGTGCATAGGGCCACAGGACCTTGCGCTGCTATGGTGAGCGGCGTGGCAAGCAGCAACAGTATGAGCAATGCGTGGCGCATCAGTCTAGCGACTGTAGTAAGACCATCTGTTTGTATCGTCCACCGAGGGCCATCAGCTCCTCGTGGGTACCACGTTCCACTATCATGCCGTGGTCGAGCACCACTATCTCGTCGGCACCTGCCACCGTGGAGAGGCGGTGTGCGATGACTATGGCCGTTCTCCCTTTAAGCACCTCGCCCAATGTGGCCTGCAGCAGATGTTCGCTCTCTGTGTCGAGGGCCGAGGTGGCCTCGTCGAGGATGAGCAGCTCGGGGTTGCGCAGCAGGGCGCGGGCTATGCTAATGCGCTGGCGCTGACCGCCGCTGAGCATACCGCCACCCTCGCCTATGTTGGTGTCGTAGCCCTCCGGCATAGCGCTGATGAACTCGTGCGCCTGTGCCGCCCGTGCCGCCTGTTCTATCTCCTCGCGGCTTGCACCGGGGCGCCCAAAGGCGATGTTGGCCGCCACGGTGTCGTTGAAGAGTAGCGTGTCCTGCGCCACCACGCCAATGCGCGAGCGCAGTTCCGCCAGCGGCATGTCTGCTATCGATTTGCCGTCAAGCAGTATCTTGCCTTCGCGGCATTCATAGAAGCGGCAAATCAGGTCTGCAATGGTGCTCTTGCCGCTCCCCGAGGAGCCCACAAGGGCCAGCGTCGTGCCACGCGGCACGCTGATATTGATGTCCTTGAGTACCGGCACCCCTTCGTTGTAGCTGAAGTTCACATGCTGCAGCTCCACTGCCGTAGAGCTAACACCCTCAGAACTTCCCGCTACCCTTTTTTCGCCACTCATTTCATACTCCTCTTCCTCTTCGTTGAGGAATGCCTCTATGCGGTCGGCACAGGCGCGTCCTTTGCGCATCTGCGAGAAAGCCGTGGTGAGGTCTTTGGCCGGCGGTATCATGAGCACAAAGAGCATCACGTAGCTGATAAAGAGCTCCGATGTGAGCCCGTTGTCGCCGTTCATCACCAGCCACGAGCCGAAGAGCAGTATGCCGATTACGATGACGCTGCCGAGGAACTCGCTCACCGGCGAGGCGGCGTCTATGCGGCGGTACATGGCGTTGCGCCGCCGCGTGTAGTCACGGTTGTACTGGCGGAAGCGCCTGTTGGAGAAGTCGATGGCGTTGTAGGCCTTGATGACCTTCAAGCCCCCCATAGTCTCGTCTGTAATGGATATCAGACGCGAGTTCATCTCCTGCACGGCCTGCGACGTGCGCTTCAGCCGTCGTGCTATTCCCGCCACCACCAGTGCCACCAGCGGCAGCATGAGGAGCACAAACAGCGTCAGCTTCACGTTGAGGTACACCAGCATCGCCAGGAACAGCACCATGCTGATGACCGACGACAGCAGCGACTGCAGTGAGCCGAGGACGCCCTCCTCGTATTCCACCATATCGCTGCTGAAGCGGGCCATCACGTCGCCCTTGCGGGCGCGGTCGTAGTAGCTCAGCGGCAGCCGCATGGCTTTGCGGAAGAGCTTGTTGCGCAGGTCGCGCACTACCCTGGTGCGTATCACAGCTATCTGCACGGCGGCGAGGTAGCCGAAGATATTCTTCAGGCTGTAGAGCACGAATATTATCACCGAGAAGAGTATCAGGGCTTCTTTGCGGCCGAAGGTTATCAGCCACGCGTAAAGCCCCTCCAGCGCCTTCGCCACGAGGTTCACCGACGGCATGCCCGTGTCGTTCTCGCCGAAGAGTATCTTGAGGAAGTCCGCGACGCTCAGGGCCGTGGACATGGTGAAGATAACGCTCAGCACCACCAGCAGCGTGTACAGCGCCCAGCGGGCACCGTAAGGCTTCAGGTTGCGGAGCGTGAAACTCATAGGCTATAGCCGATATAGTTATGCGGCGTGAGCTGCTTGAGGCGTGCCTTCACTTCGGGCGACACCTCCAGCGTCTCCACGAAGGTCGCTATGGTCTCTGCCGTCACCTTCTCGTTGGTGCGCGTCAGCTGCTTCAGCGCTTCGTAGGGGTTGGGGTAGCCCACGCTGCGCAGTATGGTCTGTATGGCTTCGGCCACCACGGCCCAGTTGTTCTCCAGGTCGCGGTAGAGGGCCTGCTCGTTGAGCAGCAGCTTGCCCAAGCCTTTCTCCAGCGAGGCGATGGAAATCATCGTGTGGGCCACCGGCACGCCGATGTTGCGGCTCACCGTGCTGTCCGTCAGGTCGCGCTGCATGCGGCTTATCGGCAGCTTGTGGCTGAGGTGCTCGAAGATGGCGTTGGCCAGGCCCAGGTTGCCCTCGGCGTTCTCGAAGTCTATGGGGTTCACCTTGTGGGGCATGGCGCTCGAGCCCACCTCACCGGCTTTGATCTTCTGTTTGAAGTACTCCATCGAGACGTATGTCCACACGTCGCGGCAGAGGTCTATCAGTATCACGTTGATGCGCTTGCAGGCGTCAAACCATGCGGCCATCATGTCGTAGTTTTCTATCTGGGTGGTCAGCTGCTGACGCTCCAGGCCGAGGCTTTCGGCAACGAAGCGGTTGCCGAACTGGCGCCAGTCGACCTCCGGGAAGGCGGCCAGATGGGCGTTGAAGTTACCTGTGGCACCGCCGAACTTGGCGGTGAAGGGCAGGCGCTCCAGCTCTTCTATCTGGCGGCGCAGACGGTAGGCGAAGACGCCCCACTCCTTGCCCAGCGTGGTGGGCGAGGCAGGTTGGCCGTGGGTGTGCGCCAGCATGGGTATGTCTTTCCACTCCTGTGCTTTCTCGTCGAGCAGGCCCAGCAGGCGTTTGTAAGCCGGCAGCAGCACCTCCTCGGCGCAGTCTTTCATGCTCAGCGGCACGCTGGTGTTGTTGATATCCTGCGATGTCAGGCCGAAATGGATGAATTCCTTGAGCTCCGAGAGGCCCATCTCGTCGAACTTGCCTTTCAGGAAGTACTCCACGGCTTTCACGTCGTGGTTGGTCACTTTCTCGATGTCCTTGATAGCCTGTGCATCGGCGTCGGTGAAGTTGCGGTATATGTCGCGCAGGACCTCGGCCTTGGCGGCCACGGTGGCCAGCTGCGGGCGCAGACCCTTGAGTTCAGCGGCAAGCGCGATGAAGTATTCCACCTCAACGCGGACACGGTATTTTATCAAAGCCCCTTCCGAGAAGTAGGCTGCCAGTGGCTCACATTTGCCACGGTAACGCCCGTCTATGGGCGACACAGCGTTCAGACTGTTCATTGCTTATAGCGTATTGTTCAAAAACTGGTATTTTTCCATTATTTTCTCCACCTTGCGGTTGTGCGTTAGGTCGCGCAGGGCTTGGGCATACATGGTGTTGTGGGTGTCGGTGCCCATGAACTCCACCCAGCCGCGCTCCAGCATTTCGAAGGCGCGGTGCTTGGCCTCGTCGCCGTAGAAGCCGCCGAGCGACAGCGAGTTGATCTGGAAGAACACTCCCTGGTTCTTCAGCTGCTCCAGGCGCATGCCGTTAACATTCATGTACGGGTAGCGCTCGGGGTGCGCCAGTATCACCTCGTAGCCTTTCATCTGCATGTCGAAAATCAGCTCGTCGCTGCCCATCATCTGTTGGTGCAGCGAGAATTCCACGAGCACGTACTTGCCGCCGACCTTCAGGAAGCGCGGGTTGTCGAGCCTCGCCTTGAAAGCCGTGTCTATGCGGTATTCGCCACCGATGCCCGCCAGCTCTATCTGCAAGCCTTCGTTAGCGGCGCAGTGCTTTAGCTCTTCAAAGCGGTTCTTGATGTCATCCTCGTCGTTTGGGAAGCGCGGGTATTGGAAGTGTGGGGTGATGATCACCTTGTTGTATCCCACGGCCTTGAGGGTCTGGAGACATTCAATGCTCTCCTCCATGCACTTCGAGCCGTCGTCGACCTTCGGTATGAGGTGGCAGTGCATGTCCGTGCCCAGCGGCGCGAAGATGGGGTTGGCTACGTCTTTCTTCTTGAAAAAGTTTAGCATATCGCTTTTGCTTTATATTCTTCTGATGTCGGCTCCCAGCTTGCGCAGGCGCTCGTCGATGTGCTGGTAGCCTCGGTCTATCTGTTCGATGTTGTCTATGCGGCTCTTGCCCTCGGCGCTGAGGGCCGCTATGAGCAGTGCCACGCCGGCGCGTATGTCTGGCGAGGCCATGCGCACGCCGCGCAGCTTGTGCTCGCGGTCGAGGCCTATCACCGTGGCGCGGTGCGGGTCGCAGAGTATTATCTGAGCGCCCATGTCGATGAGCTTGTCCACGAAGAACAGGCGGCTCTCGAACATCTTCTGGTGTATCAGCACACTGCCCTTGGCCTGCGTGGCCACCACCAGCGCTATGCTGATGAGGTCGGGCGTGAAGCCGGGCCACGGCGCGTCGGCCACGGTCATGATGCTGCCGTCCATGAAGCGCTCTATCTCGTAGTGCTCCTGCGCCGGCACGTAGAGGTCGTCGCCTTTCTGCGAGCCCACCTCGATCATGTCGGGCAGCATGCGGTGCGTGCAGCCGTGCAGCTCCTTGACGCCGCGGATGGTCAGCAGGTTGCTGCCCACGCCGCTGATCTTGGCGCCCATGCTGTTGAGCATGGTGCAGAGCTGGTATACGTAAGGCTCGCAGGCGGCGTTCATTATCGTCGTGGTGCCCTTGGCCATCACGGCGGCCATCACTATGTTGGCCGTACCGGTGACCGAAGCCTCGTCGAGCAGCATATAGCAGCCCTTGAGTTGCTTCTTGGCCTTCACCATGTAGGCGCCGCGTTTGTACTCCACCTCGGCGCCGAGGCGCTCCATGCCGATGAAGTGGGTGTCCAGACGGCGGCGTCCTATCTTATCGCCACCGGGCTGCGGTACCACGGCCTGCCCGAAGCGTGCCAGCAGCGGACCCACAAGCATGATGCTGCCCCTCAGGGTGCCGGCCTGCTCGCGGTAGTCGGGGCTCGCCAGCACCTCGAGGTTCACCTGGTCGGCCTGGAACTCGAAGGCGCGGCCGCTCTCGCACAGGGCGCTGCGGTCTTCGCGCACGCTCACGCCGAGCAGCTTCAGCAGGTCTATCAGCTTGTTCACGTCGCGTATGTCGGGCACATGCTCTATACGCACCTTCTCGCCGGTCAGCAGCACGGCGCAGAGCACCTGCAGGGCCTCGTTCTTGGCACCCTGCGGCACTATCTCGCCTTTCAGCCGCCGTCCGCCGGTAATCTCAAAGCTTGCCATTATTTCTTCTTTTTCTTTTTCTTGCGCTTGGCCTCGTTGGCCTCCTTCTTGGCTGCCGCCGCCGCCATGGCGGCGGTGTACTCCTTGGTGTCGCGGAACTGGAAGTCCTCGGGCAGCCGCAGGCGGCCGTCGCTGATCTCGACCAGCTGGTCGGCAATCAGCGTGTCGTCCACCGTGTCGCGGTTCCACTGCAGGTACTGGCGCTTCATGGCGTGGGCTATCTGCTCCGTCAGCAGGCTGCGCTCCTCGCTCTCAGGCATCTCGGCCACGGCACGTATCATGTCCTCCAGCGCGCGGCCGTAGTGGCGGTAGCGTATGCCGCCCTCGCGGTAGTGCAGCGGCTGCGGGTGCAGGTTCTCCACCTCCTCGTGGCTTATCTCATAGGGGCAGTCCACGTCGAGCTCGTAGTGCGCCAGCATCATCAGGTGGTCCCACAGGATGTGCTTGTATTCGGCGCGTTCTTTTATCTTGGGGTTCACATGGGCCATCACGTCGACGATGGCGTTGGCCATCGCCGTGCGCTCCTCGCGGTTCCCGATGGTCTTGCAGTAGTCCACCAGTTTGGCCACGTGGCGCCCGTAGTCACTAATCTTCAGCTGTTCTCGTTGTGTGTTGTATTCCATCATTACTATCTCATAACGTTCCGCCCCAATATATATTGTGCGCGCGGTAAAAAAAAGCCCTCCCCGCCCTCCCTTCCCCCTCCGCCCCCTCTCCGTCTGTTCTACGGTTGTTTAACGGTTGTTTAACGGTACTGAACCGTTAAACAACCGTTAAACAACCGTAGAACAGACGAACCGGGGACGGAGAAGAGACGGAGAGACGCTATTGAAAAAATATCCTGTTTTGGTAAATATGTTGTTTTTCAGTGTTATATTGTACCCCGTAGGGTTTTCTTTTAATTAAAAACACAATCACCAATAATGGTTATTGCGCACCTGCGCGCATTGTTGTATTTTTGCAAGACGAAAATAAAATGCTATAATCATGCTACTATCTGAACTACAGACTGGTGAGCGCGCTGTGGTGGTACGCGTCTCGGGTCACGGGGCTTTCCGCAAGCGCATTATAGAGATGGGTTTCATCAAGGGCGTAACGGTGGAGGCTGTCCTCAACGCGCCGCTGAACGACCCCATAAAATACCGCATCATGAACTTCGAGGTCTCGCTGCGTCGCAGCGACGCCCGTAAGGTGGAGGTGGTCAGTGAGAAAGAGGCTGAGCGCGAGATTGTTAACCACGACGACTACAAGCCTTTGGAGGCGCCGGATTGCGACGCTATGCATCACATTGCCGAGGAGCGCTCGAAGACCATCAACGTGGCCTTGGTCGGCAACCCCAATTGCGGCAAGACCAGCATATTCAATATTGCGGCGCACGCACATGAGCGCGTGGGCAATTATAGTGGTGTCACCGTCGACGAGAAGGTGGGGACCTTCACGCATGGCGGCTACACCTTCAACCTGGTGGACCTGCCGGGCACCTACTCGCTCAGCGCCTACTCGCCAGAGGAGCTCTATGTGCGCAAGCACATCATCGAGAAGGCGCCGGACATCATACTCAACGTGGTGGACGGCAGCAACTTGGAGCGCAACCTGTACCTGACGACGCAGCTTATCGATATGGACATCACGATGGTGATGGCGCTGAACATGTACGACGAGCTGCAGCGTAGCGGCGACAAGCTGGACATCGAGCAACTCTCAACCCTGCTGGGTATGCCCATAGTGCCCACCACGGGCCGCAACGGCAAGGGTATCGGGCATCTTTTCGACACCATCATAGATGTCTTCGAAGGTAACGAGGAGCGTGCCCGCCATATACATGTGAACCACGGCAAGGTGCTGGAAGACAGTATCAGCAGGCTGCGTACCGAGCTCTATGAGCACGGTTTCAGCGATACGCTGAGCACGCGTTTCCTCAGCATCAAGCTGCTGGAGAACGACCGCCAGCTGGAGCAGTATGTCGCCGAGCGCGACCCCGACGGCAGTGTGCTGAAGATGCGCGACAGGATTGCCGAGGAGTTCAAGAAGGAGAGCGGCCGCCGACTGGTGGACAAGGACATCAGCAAGGGGCACCAGGTGACGGTGGAGGATGAGCCTCAGGACATCGAGAGCGCCATCACCGACGCCAAATATGCCTTTGTGCGCGGCGCTCTGGCCGAGTGCTACGAGAAGAACGAGAAGAGCACGCTGCATGCGCATACCGACAAGATAGACGCCATAGTGACGCACCGCTGGCTGGGATACCCCGTGTTCCTGGTGGTGATGTTCATCACCTTTTTCTGCACTTTCGCTATCGGACAGTACCCAATGGATTGGCTCGAGGCGCTGTTCGGCTGGCTGGGCGACATTGTCGGTAACGCTATGAGCGACGGGCCGTTGAAGAGCCTGCTCTGCGACGGCATCATAGCCGGTGTGGGTTCGGTGTTGGTGTTCCTGCCCAACATACTGATACTATACTTGTTCATTTCCTTCATGGAGGACAGTGGATATATGGCCCGCGCGGCCTTTATCATGGACAAGCTGATGCACAAGATGGGGCTGCACGGCAAGAGCTTCATACCCATGATTATGGGCTTCGGCTGCAATGTGCCGGCCATCATGGCCACGCGCACCATCGAGGACCGCAAGTCGAGGCTCCTCACCATGCTGGTGATACCGATGATGAGCTGCTCGGCGAGGATACCTGTGTATGTGATACTTGTGAGTGCTTTCTTCAGCAAGTGGGCCGCTTTCGTGCTTATGGGCCTCTACCTGCTGGGCATGGTGATGGCGGTGCTGATGGCCAAGCTCTTCAGCCGCTTCTTCGTCAAGGGCGAGAGCCTGCCCTTCGTCATGGAGCTGCCGCCCTACCGCATGCCGACAGTCAAGGCTGTGCTGCGTCACACTTGGGAGAAAGGCAAGGAGTACCTCAAGAAGATGGGTACCATAATCTTAGGCGCCAGCATCATAGTGTGGGCCCTCAGCTATTTCCCCACCAACGAGGACCGTCAGGTGCAGGCCGAGAACTCGTACATGGCCAAGATAGGCAAGACCATAGAGCCCGCCATGCGGCCTTGTGGCTTCGACTGGCGCCAGAGCGTGTCGCTGCTCGCCGGCGTGGGTGCCAAGGAGGTGGTGGCCAGCACTATGGCTGTGGTTTATGCCACCAGCAGCGAAGAGGCCGAGACGCTTGAGGAAGACTTCGAGAGCGAGGAAAACGAGAGTCGCATCAGCGAGCTGATACGCAACAATATGACGCCGCTGAGCGCCATGTCGATGCTGCTCTTCATACTGCTCTACATGCCTTGTGTGAGCACCATCGTGGCCATCAAGAACGAGAGTGGCAAATGGAAGTGGGCTTTGTTCACCGTAGCCTACACCATAGGCCTGGCATGGATAGTCAGCGCATTGTTCTTCCAGATAGGGTCGTTGATGGTGTAGTAGTTAAGTGGACAGTAGATAAGTAGTCAAGACAATAGTGATGTTGCAAACGGTAATAGTGGTAATCATTTTGGCGGCGACGCTGTTCTTCGCCGTCCGCTGGCTTGTACGCACCGTGAAGGGGCGGGGAGGCGGCTGCGGCTGTGGCTGCCAAGGGTGTCCGCATGCTAAAGGGCAGAGGTGCCACGGTTGTGAGGGGATGAAATTGCCGGACATCAGCCTTGACGACAAATGAAAAAGAAGACGCAATATTCTGCCGGATATTGCGTTTTTTTGCACATAAGTAAATCATTATGAAAAGACTCGTTATTTTAGCTTTAATGGCCATTGCGCTACCTGCACTGGCATGCACTAACCTTATTGTGTCGAAGGGGGCTACCACCGACGGCAGCACGTTTATCACCTATGCGGCAGACAGCCATACGCGCTATGGGCAGCTGCGCTACTGTCCGGCGGCCGACCACCCCGAGGGGGCGATGCTGAAGCTCTACAACTACGGCTCGCTGAAGTTCCAGATAGAGATACCGCAGCCTGCACACACCTACCAGGTGGTGGGCTTCATCAATGAGCACCAGCTGGCCATGGGCGAGACCACATGGGGTGGCCGCGAGGAGCTGGCGCACGGCTCCGGCAAGGGCATCGACTACGGCAACCTGATATACGTCACGCTGCAGCGCGCCAAGAACTGCCGTGAGGCCATCAAGGTGATGCACGAGCTGGTGAGCACCTACGGCTATGCTGAAGGTGGCGAGAGCTTCTCCATTGCCGACCCCAAC
>ONUE01000049.1 GCA_900320975.1 uncultured Bacteroidales bacterium
ACCCAGCTCAGCAAGAAGCTCAAAGGCATGAACCTCAGCATCAGCCCCTACATCGGCGGCACCACCCAGGGCTTCAGCGGCAGCTGCTCGCCCAAGGACCTCGAGACCACCCTCCAGCTCATCAACCTCTACTACACCGCTCCCCGCAAGGACCAGGAAGCCTACGAGCGCAACATCGAGAACACCATCCAGCAGATCAAGTTCGTCCGCGAGAACCCGCAGGTGGCCTTCATAGAGACCTACTACAAGACCGCTTACCCCAACGACAAGCGTCAGGTCATCATCCCCAGCGAGGAGAAGGTGCGCAGCCTCAACCTCGACCGCATGTATGAGATCTACAAGGAGCGCTTCGCTTTCGCCAACAACCAGACCTTCTTCTTCGTCGGCAACGTCAGCGACACCGCCATCGCCCTCATCGCCAAATATCTGAACCACCTGCCCACCCTGCCCGCCGTCACCAAGAACTACTGCCTCGACCGTAGCGCCAAGTTCGCCAAGGGCATCCAGCACGCCGAAGCCGTCAAGGGTATCGAGCGTCAGGGCATGCTCCTCATCAGCGGCCAGATGGATGTTGACAAAGAGGAACTCGACGCCCAGACCCGCCTGGCCATCCAGGAGTTCGGCGACGCCCTCAGCATCACCACTCTCGAGATCATCCGCGAGAAGAACGGCGACGCCTACAGCCCCAGCGCCAGCGTGAGCTACAGCATCCCCAATGCCGGTCCCGCCACCGTCAGCTGGCAGTTCTACATCGGCTGCGACCCCGAGAAGGCCCAGAAGATTGAGAAAGACTGCATCAACATCATCAAGCAGTACATGAAGAAAGGCTGCGACGAGAAGACCCTCGGCAAGGTGCAGGAGCAGATGTGCGTCCAGCACGCCAAGAGCGTCCAGAACAACGGCTTCTGGCTGGGTCAGATCGAGGCCAGCTACATGGACAACGAGAGCCGCGACTACCACGTGACCGACTACGACAACATGGTCAAGGCCGTCACCCCCGCCGACATCAAGGCCGTTGCCAACAAGTACATCAACCTGAACAACTACATCAGCGTCAAGCTCCGCCCGGAGGATGGCGCCGTTGGAACCGCCGACTAATCCCTTAGTCAGGTTTAACCGACACTCTATCAAAGCCTCCGCAGGAGCCAACCCTCCTGCGGAGGCTTCGTTTTTTGCCCATTTTCAGCCCCAGAAACATCCCATCTTGCCATATTTATAATCCGCACTTCCTCCGGGCCTTATCCGTCATTTCGACCATCGTTCAACCATTGTTTAACCATCGTTTAACCATTGATGATGGTAAAAATACAGTTATACGAATGTTATACAATTGTATAAGAGGCGGAGGGAGGTGGGGCCATGAAGCGGCCGACGACTGCCAACGGGCGGCAATTCAAAAAAAAAGATGTATCTTTGCAAATCATTTCAAAAGCAAGAACAGGACCTATCAGTCTACCTATCATGCGGAACCAAGAGACGACAAAACACGACTACGGCCACGGGCTACTGATAGCCGGTGCCTACGGGCGCATGGGCTGCGCCATACTGGCGGCGAAGGCCGCGCTGCGGAGCGGCTGCGGGCTGGTGACGACACACCTGCCGCAGCGGTGCGTCGACCCCATGCAGGCCGCCTTCCCCGAGGCTATGGTGAGCATCGACCCCTCGCCCACCCTCTTCACCAGCGTGCCGGTGAACCTCAACCACTACACAGCGATTGCCGCAGGACCTGGGCTCGGCACCGACGAGACAACAGCAGAAGCCCTGCATAAGCTACTCACCACACGGCCACAGAACATGCCGCTGGTGCTCGACGCCGACGCACAGAACCTGCTGGCGATGCACAAGGAATGGCTGCCGCTGGCGGAAGGAGCCATCATGACGCCGCATGCACGCGAATATGAGCGATTGTTCGGCGACGCCGACCCTCAGCACATGGCCAAAGAGTATGGTCTGATAATCGTGAAGAAAAGCCACCACACCCGTATCTTCAGCCCCGACGGACAAGTAACTGAGAACCAGACCGGCAACGCCGGTATGGCCACCGCCGGCAGCGGCGACGTGCTGACCGGCATCACACTGGGCATGCTGTGTGCCAACCACTTGCACGCCACGACGCACGAAATAGTGTGCAAAGCGGTGGAGATTCATGGCAAAATAGGTGACATAGCCACCGGAAAACAGTCGGAATCGAGCCTCATAGCATCCGACCTGATAGAAAATCTTTGCCACGTATCAACTGATATGACAAGCAATTAGCATCGGTGAGCAAAAATATTTGAAAAAAAATTTGGCCAGTATCTGAAAAGTTAGTACTTTTGCACCCGATTTCGAGAGTAAGACTGACACTTAGAAATAAGAAATCAGAAATTAGAAATCAAGGAGATTCCTCCTTAGCTCAGTTGGTTAGAGCACCTGACTGTTAATCAGGGGGTCGAAGGTTCAAGTCCTTCAGGGGGAGCAAAGAGCGCTGAAATCAGCGCTCTTTTTTTTTATTCTTTTGGCACTTTTTGCGTATCTTTGCGACTAATATAGGTGAACGGACAAATGGTCAAGTTGCACATACATAGAGAACGTAGCGTCGAATCGCTGCTGAAGGAGCACACGGGAATCATCCTGAAAGTGTGTGCTATGTATGTTCCGCACGGGCGTTCGCACAGTAAAAAATGGCGCGAGGAGGTGCGTGACCTGTTCCAAGAGATTGCCCTTAATCTGTGCGAGAGCTGGCCTCAATTCCGTGGGCAATGCTCAGAAAGCACATGGGTCTACCGTGTAGCCACCAATGTTGCCATCAGCAACCTGCGTCGTTTTGCCACGCGTCGCATCGTGTTGGTAGACGAGGCCACCCTCGACCGCCTTGAGGACGAGACCAACGATGATACCGTGGAACGCCTCTATCGCCGCATCGACCGTTTGGACGACAATGAGCGGCAGCTGATGACCTATGCGATTGGCAAAGTTCCGCTAAAAGAGGTGGCCGAGATAATGGGTCTCACCGAGGATGCCATCAAGCACCGTATGCAACGAACCAAAGAAAAACTGAGAAATATGAAGGATGACTATGAAGAATAATGATGACATATTAGAAATCCTGGAGCAACACTGGGAGCGCATGGACGAGATTGCGGAGCAGAGCCATGTTAGCGTGGTACGCTGGCACCTGCCAGAGTCACCCCGTCGCTGGGTGCGTAGCATCGCTGCTTCCGTGGCCGCCATTGCCATCGGCGCAGCCTTGCTGTTGACCAAAGTACCCCAACCCGACGGCCTCTATGCCAGCAATCTCTCGCATCGCAGCGAAGCTATCGAAGCAATCAACGAAATAAGCATGTCCATACTATGAGAAAAAGTACGCTCATATCCCTTCTGATGGCCCTGTTGCTACTGGGGTGTCTGGCAATCTGGCGCTACATGCCGCGTGCGCTGTCGTACGACGAGTGCAGCTCGGTCTATCGCCACTTTGCCGACATGCAGCTGGAGGGTGTGCGCGTCACCTATATCAAGGATAAGCTGGTGGGCGACTCAGTGCGTGTGCCCGTCACCCTCCTTGAGGCCGAGACCGACCGCGGCTGGGAACTACTCGACAGCCTCTTCGGCTACTCAAAGCACATCAACTCGATACTGAACAACCCCGATCTTCCTGACGACGTCAAGGCCCTGTTTCTTGATGACTATCATGTAGGCACATTCATAGCTCACCGCGAGACACCGGAGAAAAGAATCGCTTCCGTCCTCGACAGCCGTCCCAACGACGTGACCGTCTATTGGCACCCCCACTATCGCTGCTTCTGCATCTTCGAGCCCGCCGACGAAGAGTCGTTGGACGCCGCCTTCGAACAGATGTACGACGACATGGAAGAACTGGATTTGATTAGAAGCACCCCCAATAATGTCAACGTTTGTTTCAGCCTGTAAAAAAAATGTCCCTCAATGGCACTTTTGGCATATTGCTGCGACTAATATAGGCAAACGGACAAACGAAATGAAACACACAAAGATTATCCTGGCACTCATTGCGGTGCTGAACATGACGGCCACGACAATGGCCCAAACCACGCCCACCGGTCGTTTTGAGTGGGCCAAAGGCTATACCTCTTCCGAAGATGCCTGCCATATCATAGGTACGGTCTCTGATAGTGTAGGAAACCTGTACATCCTCGGCCAATACAATGACTATGCGGCCTGGGATGGCGAGGCCTTCCTTTATGTGTCAGACTATTATCCTATGGGTACTATCATCGCCAAGATTTCGCCTGACGGCGAAATGCTCTGGAAGAAAGTCATCCATACCGGCAATTACGCCAACGATCAGCCCTTCGACATCAAACCTCTCGGCGACACCGCCTTTGCCTGTTTGGTAAATGTGGAGATGCCGTCGTTCTGGTTCCATTGCTATTATCTCGACACCATGATTGTGGGTTGGAGCGATTATCCTGTGCCTATCGACCCGCATACCGTCACGAGCACAATTTTCACCACCTACCTTGTCTTTGATTTCTCCGGGAATCTGCTGGAACAGCATTTCCTGCAGACGTCCTATCTCGACACCGCAGGAAACGATTACTACTTTACATATCCAGGCACTAATTTGCCCGACAAATTATTCAAGTTCCAGTTGATGAACCCCACGTTCGACCTCGACGGCGAAGGGAATAATCTATCTCACGCGTCAGGTTTACGACGGAGTGGACGACAGCACCTCGGTGGAGGCCGACACCTTCACCGGCGTTCGCTTTTGGGTGGACGGTCGCTGTGTGGGTACTACTATGGTAGGCAGCGGCCATCATTGGAGACAGGAACAACAGGTGCTGAAGTTTGCGCCCCATTTCGACACGCTGCTGGCTGCAAGGTGCCATCGCCCTGCACGACAGCACGCTCTATCTCATCACGCGGTTGTATGACGACAATGCGACATTCGGCGACTTGACAATCCATGGTAACAGCATCTTCTCCGCAGTCGTCAAATATGTCGACACCGCTTTTATGTCTCCGTATGTTTATGTGCCGTCGCAAGACACTGGAGACGTGCATATCAACGCTGTGGATAACGAAGATTCATTTGTCGCGTACCCCAACCCGTTCAGCCAAAGGGTTAATGTACAGTGCGACAAGCCTGTCACCGCCGCATGGCTCACCGACATGATGGGGCGACGCGAGGAGGTGAAACTGACAGCTATCGGCGATGGCCACTATACGTTGGATTTGGCCGGTCGTCCGCAGGCCATCTACTTGCTCACACTGCTCACCGCTGACGGCCAGCAACACACAATACGCTTAATTAAAAGGAATAAACAATAAAACCATTAACCTTGTGTTATTATGCACAGAAAAACACCCATTACGCCTATCGAATAAAACAATACTTGCTAAACAACCCTATTTATTCACTTAAAATTAAATCATCATGAAAGTATTGTTTCAAGGAAAGAAGTCTTTCCAAAAGTCGTTGGGCATCGCACTGCTTTGCATCGTCCTTTCTGCTCCTGCCTACTCGCAGAGCCAAGAACAAGGAGGTCCGGACAACCACAAGTTCCTCTATGGTATCCACTTGGGATTCACCGACAACCAGTTTGACCTCTATTCCACCAATGGCGGCCTTATTGCCAGCCAGGACGGAACGTTGCACACAGACGGCAGTCACTACCACGCACGCGGTTTCCGCCTCGCCGTGATAGGTGAGGCACGGTTAGGACGTTGTTTCAGCCTCCGGGTGATGCCAGGTGTGTCGCTCTTCAAAGCCCTGAAGTGGGAGAGTGTCCGTGGAGAGCTGCCCGTCGATGTCAAGTTCCACCCTTACCGTTGGGGAAAAGTGGAGCCTTATCTTACCTCCGGTCTTGGCTACGGTTATGACTTCGCTTCAACGCGTGAATATAGGCCCCATTCTTTCATGCCGCTGAACGCCCACGACCTTCGCTACACCTGCGGCCTGGGCGTGGATTGGTACACACGTCTTGTCCGGGTCGGCTTTGAACTGAAGGCCGGCTTCAACCTCCTTCCGCCCAACACCAATGGCGTCAACAACAACAGCCTCTCCTATTTCCACTGCGGCCCATCCTTCACTCTCGGCCTCAACATCGAAGCGTAATTATACATTTGAAACTATTAAAAATGAAAAGACACATCATCTTTGCATTCGCACTTATCGTGCTTCCCCTCACCATGTGCAACGCGCAAGAATCGGTGGAGACCGTCATCCGCCGTTCGCGCGAGAAATGCCAGTCCATCCAAGGCGGACACTACGTGATGGAGCGTAAAATGAAATTCATGAGTGACAAGGACACAAGCTATTACCGCAACACCTGCGACTTCAAGAAATTGCCCAACGACACCATTATGGAGAAAGCCTTCTCCATGTTTTTTGAACCTCTGGAACGTCCGGAATGGAACAGCCGCATTCTCTACACGGGAAACGAACTTGTCTATATCAGGGACACTGCCACCATACTTTCGTGTGCCCAATGGGCGGATGAAATAAAGACGAGAAGCCGCAACTTCAAATTATATTCCCCTTTGACGACTCAAAGCTGCTTCCCTGTCCCCACCGAGAAGCAGCAGGCTGACAGCGACTATACCTTCTCCCTTTCAGAGGCCCTGTTGGACGACAAGCCCTGCTATCTGCTTGACATCCTTGTAAAAATGGACACGACACCCGACCCAAATTTTGGAATTGTCTGCATCCGCTACGAGATGAACGTCTGGATTGACAAACGGGACTATATGCCCATACAATACTCCGTAGCCTTCGATGAGATCGATGGACCGGACACCGTGTATCAATACGAGGAGTGCAAGTTGGTCTCGTTCGACCCACGGATTGACGAGTCTCAACTTGCTTTGGAGTCCATTCCATCCCATATAACGATGCAGGACTACGTGCCATACAAAGCTCCCGAGCCGCTGACAGAGGGAACACCGGCACCCGAGTGGTCGCTGCCCACATTGACGGGCGACACCGTGCGCCTCGCCGACCTGCGGGGCAAGGTGGTGCTGCTCGACTTCTTCTACAAAAGCTGCGCCCCCTGT
This sequence comes from uncultured Bacteroidales bacterium, assembly GCA_900320975.1. Taxonomy (GTDB): domain Bacteria; phylum Bacteroidota; class Bacteroidia; order Bacteroidales; family P3; genus Colimorpha. The sequence goes on from ONUE01000049.1 coordinate 7,018, forward strand.
TGCGCCGCATTGCCTATCCTGCAAAGCCTCCACGAGAAATTCAAAAACCGTGGCGTCGTGCTCATCGGCATCGACCCCTACGATGACCCCGTTAAGAAAGAGATGGACGAGTTCCTCTCCAAGCGCGGCATAACCTACACGGTGCTTTTCTCCGACAACAAACTGTCCGAGACCTATCGTGTTCATGCTTTCCCGACACTCTTCATCCTGGACCGCGACGGCAAGATTGTGAGAATACACACAGGCTTCTCGAAAACTATGGAAGACGACCTTGAAGAACTGTTGCTGAAGATGCCGTAATTCAAAAGATGCTGGGCTTCGGTCTGACAAGGGTGAAGGATGGGTTTGCATCGCACCAGCGTGTGGTCACACGCTGCCAATACTACGAGCGTTATACCACAGAAGAAGCTCTCCTATCCGCCGCCAAGAGCTATGGAGGACTCACGAAATGACAAGCGACAGAACATGCCGAAATGTTTTTTGGACCATGCACAATATTCTACTGCCATCGGCGTTTATTAACATTGAATGAAGACCATACTCATAATTCTTGCCATTGCTGTGGGCATTTTTGCTTTGATGATGGCTGGATTGGGGCTTAAGATGCTCTTCCACAAGGAGAAGGAATTCAAGCGCCCCTGTGCCAACGCCGACCCCAAGACCGGCAAGTGCGCCCACTGCACATGCGACAAGAAGAACCGCTGACCGTTCGGCGCTATTTATCCGAAACCGGATTGGAATGAGGACAGTAGAGAAAGCCATACTGAACCGCACGGCACTGCTTGTTGGCGACAACGCTATGGATGTTGTTGCCAATAGCCGTGTCATTATCTTCGGTGTGGGTGGCGTCGGGTCGTGGTGCGCCGAAAGTTTGGTGCGCAGCGGCATACGGAGGATGACCATTGTGGACTCCGACCGCGTATGTATCACCAACGTCAATCGTCAGGCGATGGCCACCACGCGCACCGTGGGACGCGTGAAGGTGGATGCCCTCAAGGAACGCCTGCTGGAGATAAACCCGGCCGCCGAGATAGAGGCCGTGCAGGAGATATTCTGTGCCGAGACCGCCGACTCATTTCAGCTTGAAGAATACGACTATATCGTCGACGCCATCGACAGCCTGAAGGACAAGCTGGAGCTCATCGTACGGGCCACCGACAAGAGCCTGGTGGGCCCCAAGCTGTACAGCTCGATGGGCGCGGCGCTGAAGATGGACCCCACGAAGGTGAGCGTCAGCGAGTTCTGGAAAGTGGACGGATGTCCTTTGGCGGCGGTGCTGCGACGCCGCATGCGTCAGAGGAAGCGCTTTCCGGGACGCAAGTTCATGTGTGTATGGAGTCCCGAGGTGCTACCCAACAAAGGGCACGCCAGCAGCTGCGGCACCGCAGCCTGCATGTGTCCCAAAGCCACACAAGGCGAGGGCCGCGAGGACCTACTGAACCACGAGTGGTGCACCGCCAAAGCCCAGATTAACGGCACCACAGCCCACATCACAGCCATCTACGGCTTCACCCTTGCGGGACTGATAATGCAGGATATGTGCACGAAGGGTCAGTAGCGAACCCGATGCACTTGCGATAAAAAAAACGCGCAGACAGACAGTATTTTCTGATGTCTGCGCGTTTGTTATTGTCTTGTTGATAAAATATTAGAATTCTTTCGCGCGATATTGTAATAATATTCGTATCTTTGCAACTCGAAATGAGACGCATTTGGATTGCAATAGTACGACTCTTGGGCTGGAAGTTCCACCTTCCGGAGCAAGGCTCACGCCCCGAAATACAGCGCTGCGTGTTCGCCGTGGCGCCCCATACGGCAATATCGGATTTTCTTGTCGGAGCCGCTTACCTGTGGGCTCTTGACGTCAACGGCCATATCTTCATCAAGAAGGAGTTTTTCCGCTGGCCTGTGAAACAGCTGATGCTTGACAACGGCTGCATACCCATAGACCGCGGCAACCGTCACAACGGCATGGTGGAAGCCGCCGTCAAGGAGTTCGCCAAGGGCGAGACCTTCACCATAGCCATCACCCCCGAGGCCACACGCAAACCCGTGCGCCGCTGGAAGCGCGGCTTCTGGGAGATAGCGCACCAGGCCGGAGTGCCCATAGTGCCCGCCTGCATCGATTTCGGCAAGAAAGAAATCTGGCTCGAAGAGGCCATCTGGCCCTCCGACGACTACGACGCCGACCTGCTGAAGGTACAGCGCTGCTACCGTGCCTCTATGGCGAAACGCCCGGCACAATTCATTGAGATAGAAAGAAAATAAAACACATAAACATGGTAAGAAGAATCTTTGTTGAGAAGAAAGCCCCATACGCTGTGAAGGCTATGGAGTTGAAGAACGAAATGAGCGAATACCTCGGCATCGATGCCGAAGAGGTACGCGTGCTTATACGCTACTACGTAGAGAATGTGAGCGACGCCACATTTGCACAGGCCAAGCAAACGGTGTTCAGCGAGCCGCCGGTGGACGATGTCTATGAGGAGGAGTTCCCCCACAAGGCTGATGACTTCTGCTTCACGGTGGAATATCTGCCCGGCCAGTTCGACCAGCGCGCCGACAGCGCCGAGCAGTGCGTCAAGCTGCTCAACGACAGCGAAGAGCCCATCATCAAGAGCGCCACGACATACGTCATCAGCGGCAAGCTGAGCGACGAGCAACGCCAGGCGGTGGTCAAGCACTGCGTGAACCCCGTCGACAGCCGTCGCGCCGACGGTCCCAAGCCCGCCACCCTCGAAGACCACTTCGACGAGCCCGCCGACGTCATCACCTTCGACGGCTTCAAGGATATGGCCGAGCCCAAACTGAAGGAGCTCTACGACAGCCTCGGCCTCGCCATGACTTTCGCCGACTTCAAGCACATACAGCATTACTTCCACGACGAGGAGCACCGCGACCCGACCATGACGGAGATCCGCGTGCTCGACACCTACTGGAGCGACCACTGCCGCCACACCACCTTCGCCACCGAGCTCAAGGACGTGAAGTTCGACGACGGCTACTATAAACCCCTCATCGAGGGCGCCTTCAAGCAATACCTCGCCGACCACAAGGAGCAGTACACAGGCCGCAACGACAAGTTCGTCTGCCTGATGGACATCGGCACCCTCGCCGCCAAGCGCCTCAAGAAGGCCGGCATCCTCGACGACCAGGAGCCCAGCGACGAGATTAACGCCTGCTCCATCGTGGTGCCTGTCGTCATCGACGGTAACAAGGAGGAGTGGCTCATCAACTTCAAGAACGAGACCCACAACCACCCCACCGAGATTGAGCCCTTCGGCGGTGCTGCCACCTGCCTCGGCGGCTGCATCCGCGACCCGCTTTCGGGCCGCACCTATGTCTACCAGGCCATGCGCGTCACCGGCGCCGCCGACCCGACGAAGCCCCTCAACGAGACCCTGCCCGGCAAGCTGCCGCAGCGCAAGATTGTCACCACCGCAGCCCACGGCTACAGTTCCTACGGCAACCAGATCGGTCTGGCCACGGGCTTGGTGAACGAGATATACCACCCCAACTACGTGGCCAAGCGCATGGAGATTGGCGCCGTCATCGCCGCCGCCCCGCGTCGCGCCGTACAGCGCCTGACCAGCGATCCCGGCGACGTCATCATCCTGCTGGGTGGCCGCACCGGCCGTGACGGTATCGGCGGTGCCACGGGTGCCTCAAAGAGTCACACCACCAAGAGCCTCACCACCTGCGGTGCCGAGGTGCAGAAAGGCAACGCCCCCACCGAACGCAAGATACAGCGCCTGTTCCGCCGCGAGGAGGTCTCCCATATCATCAAGAAATGTAACGACTTCGGCGCCGGTGGCGTGAGCGTCGCCATTGGCGAGCTGGCCGACGGCCTGCAGATAAACCTCGACCGCGTGCCCAAGAAGTACGCCGGTCTCGACGGCACCGAGCTCTCCATCAGCGAAAGTCAGGAGCGCATGGCCGTCGTCGTCGACCCCAAGGATGTCGACCTGATGCTCAAATACGCCGATGAAGAGAACCTCGAGGCCACGGTGGTCGCCACCGTCACCGAGGAGCCCCGCATGGTGGAGATTGTCAACCTCAGCCGCCGCTTCATCGACACCAACGGTGCACACCAAGAGACTACGGTTTCCGTTGCGATGCCCCAGAAAGAGGAAAGCGGCAAGGTGAAAGAGGGAAATGTCAAGAACCTCTGGCTCTCCACACTGAGCGACCTCAACGTATGCTCCCAGAAGGGCCTCGTCGAGATGTTCGACAGCTCCATCGGTGCAGGCAGCGTGGTGATGCCCTTCGGCGGCAAGTACCAGCTGACGCCCACCCAGAGCATGATTGGCAAACTGCCCCTGCTCGACGGCAAGTGCGACACCGTCACCATCATGTCCTACGGCATAGACCCCTACCAGACCTCGTGGAGCCCCTTCCACGGCGCCGTATATGCCGTGCTGAGCTCGGTGGCCAAGATTGCCGCCGCCGGTGGCGACGCCAGCCGCGTGCGACTGACCGCTGGGGTGAGCCCTTCACCGCCCTCCTCGGCGCCTACAACGCCCAGATTGGCCTCAAGCTGCCCGCCATCGGAGGCAAAGACTCCATGTCCGGCACCTTCAACGACATCGACGTGCCGCCGACGCTCTGCTCCTTCGCAGTGGGCATCAGCGACCTCCAGCATGTCGTCACCCCCGAGCTCAAGAAGGCCGGCAACAAGCTCGTCCTGCTCGACATCAATGAGAAAGAGTTCGGTATGCCCGACTACGAGGATGCCCTGAACCAGTACGCCGCCCTGCGCAAAGCCATCGAGGCCGGTCAGGTGAAGAGCGCCTATGCCCTCGGCTTCGGCGGCATCATCGAGGCCGTCAGCAAGATGGCCTTCGGCAACAAGCTCGGTGTGAAGCTCACCGCCACCACCGACCTCACCGCCAAGCACTACGGCTGGATTGTGGTCGAGGTGGAGAACGCCAACGGCCTGCCCTTCCGCAGCACCGCGCTCGGCGAAGTTACTGCCGAGCCTGTCTTCGAATGCGGCGGCGAGAAGATCTCCCTCGAAGAGGCCCTCGCTGCATGGCAGAACACCCTCGAAGGTGTCTTCCCGACGAGAAGCACTGCTTCCGCCAGCAGCATCAAGGCCGTTGAGCCCATGCGCTTCACCGACATCTACCAGTGCAAGCACAAGGCCGCCAAGCCCCACGTCTTCATTCCCGCCTTCCCCGGCACCAACTGCGAATACGACTCCGCCCGCGCCTTCAACCGCGCCGGTGCCGAGAGCGAGATTATCGTCTTCCGCAACCAGAACGGCCAGCAGATACGCGAGAGCGTCGACGCCTACGTCAATACCATCAAGCGCAGCCAGATTGTCATGATACCCGGTGGCTTCAGCGCCGGCGACGAGCCCGAAGGCTCGGCCAAGTTCATCACCAGCGTCTTCCGCAACCAGCGCATCGCCGACGCCGTGATGGAGCTCCTCAACAAGCGCGACGGCCTCATGCTCGGCATCTGCAACGGCTTCCAGGCTCTCGTGAAGCTCGGCCTCGTGCCCTACGGCGAGATACGTCCGCAGGCTGCCGACGCCCCCACGCTGACCTTCAACACCATCGGCCGCCACCAGAGCAAGATGGCCTACACCCGCATCACCTCCAACCTCAGCCCGTGGCTACGCAAAGCCGAGCTGGGCGGTGTCTACACCATCCCCATCTCGCACGGCGAGGGACGCTTCGTGGCTCCGCAGGAGTGGCTCGACCGCCTCTTCAAGAACGGCCAGGTGGCCACACAGTACTGCGGCTTCGACGGCATGCCCACCATGGACGAGGAGTTCAACATGAACGGCTCCTACATGGCCATCGAAGGCATCACCAGCCCCGACGGCCGCGTGCTCGGCAAGATGGGCCACTCGGAACGCCGTAGCAAGGGCAGCGCCATGAACATCTACGGCAACGACGACCAGCAGATATTCGAGTCCGGCGTTGAATACTTCAAGTAATGGCAAGCTCGGCTGACTTCGTACAGTATATCGTCGACCAATGCGGCGGCGCCGGAAACATCGAGGCACGCAAAATGTTCGGTGACTATGGCATCTACTGCAACGGCAAGATATTCGGCCTCATCTGCGACAACGGATTCTATGTAAAGCCCACAGAGGAGGGGCGGAGGTTGCTGCACACAGAAGACCTCCGTCCTCCCTACGACGGCGCCAAGCCCTACTTCTACATCGAGGATGTAGACGACCGCGACTACCTGTCGGCACTGGTGAAAGTCACCTGCGCCGTCCTGCCGGAACCCAAACCTAAAAACAAGAAGAAATGAAGCGACTGACCCTATGCCTCGCCCTGGCGGCAACACTGCTGGCAGGCTGCAAACACGAAGCCAAAGAGTTCTCCACCCGCACCCTCGACGGCGTGCAGTGCTACCGCATAACCTTCGATCAGGAACGGGAGCCCTGGGGCCTCGACTTCGACACCAAGGTGAGCTACTCCATCGCGTGGCCCGACGAGAGCACCGTCAAACCGGCGACACTCCGCGAACTGCAGTACCTCTACTTCATGGACAGCACCTCCACGCTCGACGAGGCCGCACACAACTGGCTCGCCAAGTCGTTCTTCTACGAGGATGAGTTCCAATGCGAGAAGAAAGCCGTGGACAGCATCGACGAAAGCAGCGACTTCAGCTATATGCACCTCAATGGTACCTGCCGCGAGGACAGCGCGCTGGCCACCTTCCTCATCAGCACCGAGAGCTTCATCTACGGCGCCGCACACGGCATGTACTCGCTGGAATACCTGACCATCGACAAAGAGAGCGGCAACGCCATCCACCTCACCGACCTCGTCACCGACACCAACCTCCTCTGCGAGGCCATAGCCCACGCCATACAGGACCTCGAGGTGAACACAGAGACGCGCGAATGCCTCTTCGACGAGTTCCGCGACGCCGAGCGCATGCCCCTGCCGCAGAACTTCACCATCGACAGCGCCCGCAACGGCATCATAGTCCTCTACGGCCTCTACGAGATCACCCCCTACGCCTGCGGCATCCAGGAAATCACCCTCCCCATTTTCTGGCTCTCCAAGCACGTACCCCTCACCCCCTACGCCAAACGCCTCTTCGGCCCCGACAGCCACTTATAATAGCCCAAACCCATAAACAAACAAGACAGGGGAGGAAGCTGAAGACTTCCTCCCCTGTCTTATTTGTAATAATAATTTACTATTAGTATGAAAAGGTACTTACACGCTGCGAAAGGCGACCGCTAATGACGCCGACAGTGTCAATGCGATCCGTATTGGACACCACGCCATCATAATTCGTCGTCATCACACCTTCCACTGTCAAGTATCTGTCAGCGTAATAGCTCTGTGTGTTCTCCACCTCCTCGTAACCTTTTACCGTGAGGATAATCTTCTCCCACCATTCCTCACCATGTATGTTTGTAGTGGTGAAGGTGCTCTCAAGCGTGTTTCCAGTCAAAGTCCATACCTGATGTGTACGAACACTGGAACCAGAAATCACGTTCAGAGTGTGGGCACTGGTGTATTCAAGTGTTTCCCCTCCCAGATAGGGCGAAGTCGAAGGGACCTTCCATTTACCAATCACATCACTCTCCTTGGCCTGATAAGGACCGTTCTGTTGAGTCTGAGTAGAAGTTGTCGTCGTCTCCTGTGTTTCTGAATCATCTTTTTGACAAGAGACTGCAATGAGTACACTGGCTGCCATAAAGAGCAGCATGGTGATTTTCTTGAAGTTTTTGTACATTTTGTTTGTTTTGTTTGTTAATATTACAATCGCAAAAGTACAAACATTTCCGGACATACTAAAATATATTTTGCCATGTGCGTAAAAATGCTTATTTTTGCACACGGAAAACAAATAATAAAACATCATACCTATGAAACAGCAGAAAGACGTATTAAAAGGACTCAAGCCCGCGCGTGTGTGGCATTACTTCGGCGAGATTATGCAGATACCGCGTCCGTCGAAGCACGAGGAGCGCATCTCGGCCTACCTCGTCAACTGGGGCAAGGAACATGGGCTCGAGACCAAGAGCGACAAGCTCGGCAACGTGCTCATCCGCAAGCCCGCCACCAAGGGCTACGAGAAGAGTCCCGTGGTGTGCCTCCAGGCTCACATGGACATGGTCTGCGAGAAGAACAGCAGCAAGAAGTTCGACTTCATGAAAGACCCCATCCAGCCTGTGCTCGACGGTGAGTGGCTCACGGCCGACGGCACCACCCTCGGCGCCGACGACGGCATCGGAGTGGCCACCATCCTCGCCATCCTCGAGGACACCAAGATACAGCACCCCGCGCTGGAAGCCCTCATCACCGTCGACGAGGAGACCGGCCTCACCGGCGCCGCAGGCCTCAGCAAGAGCTGGCTCAAGAGCGACATACTCCTCAACTTCGACGACGAAGACGAGGGAGAATACTGCATCGGCTGCGCCGGTGGCATCGACACCACCGTCGAGATAGACTACAACCTCGTTGCCGCCCCCAAGGGCAGCAAGGCCTTCCGTCTGCACGTCAGCGGCCTGAAGGGCGGCCACAGCGGCGACGACATCAACCGCGGCCGCGGATGCGCCAACAAACTCATCAACCGCATCCTCTGGGAAGGCACCTACCGCCACGGCATGCGCCTCGCCACCATCGACGGCGGCAACCTGCGCAACGCCATAGCCCGCGAGGCCGAGGCCGTCGTCACAGTGCCCGAGAAGGATGTCCGCGCCTTCAAGACCATGGTCACCACCATGGGCAAGGCCATGATATTCGAGTTCCGCAGCACCGAGCCCGACCTGGTGTTCGAGCTGCGCGACGTCGACATGCCCAAGAAAGTCATCGACAAAGAGACCCAGGAGAAGCTCGTCAACGTGCTCTACGCCTGCGCCCACGGCGTGCTGGCCATGAGCCGCGAGATAGAGAACTTCGTGGAGACCTCCACCAACCTCGCCTCCATCAAGATGAAAGGCAGCAAGATACACATAGCCACCAGCCAGCGCAGCAGCGTGGAGAGCGCCAAGATGGCCGCTGCCGCCAAGATCGAAGCCACCTTCCGCATGATAGGCGCCAAGGTCAGCCACGGCGACGGCTACCCGGGCTGGACGCCCAACCCCGACAGCCGCGTGCTGAAGGTCGGCGTCGACGTCTACAAGAAGATGTACGGCCGCGAGCCCGTCGTCCGCGCCATCCACGCCGGACTGGAGTGCGGCCTCATCGGGCAGAAATACCCCAACATGGACATGATAAGCTACGGTCCCACCCTCCGCGGCGTCCACAGCCCCGACGAGCGCATCGAGATCAAAACCGTCGAGATGTTCTGGAACCAGACCCTCGAAATCCTCAAGAAGCTGAAATAATCAGCGCCAACACAAAGAAAGCGGGGACCGATGCACATTGGCCCCCGCTTTCTTTGTCGCTCCGTCCCCCCTCCGACCCCGCTCCGTCCCCGCTCCGACTGTTCACCGGTTGTTTAACGGTTTTTGGTCGGAGGGGAGTCGGAGGGGGGACGGAGGGGGTGCGGAGAGGGTCAAGAGAAATTATTTATGACAATTCGCGGACATTGACGGCTGTTTGTGCCGAACAGAGAAACACCGACTATCAATCAAGCAGTTGCAAAAATATTTTGCCATATCGGCAAAAAGTAGTATTTTTGCACACTCAAAAGCCGAGGAGAGATGGCAGAGCGGTCGATTGCGGCGGTCTTGAAAACCGTTGACCTGCGAGGGTCCGGGGGTTCGAATCCCTCTCTCTCCGCCAAAGCAAACACCCCGAATCGACGGGGTGTTTTTTAAAAACATCAAGTATGCTGCAGCTGCAATATATAAAAGATCATCGTGAGGAGTGCATCTCCCGTCTCAAGATTAAGAATGTGGCCGACGTCGAGGCTCGTATCGACGAGATTATCGCTCTCGACGCGGAGCGCCGCGCCCTGCAGGTGAAGGCCGACGCCGTGAAGGCCGAGTCGAACCGCATTGCCAAGGAGATCGGTGGCCTGATGAAGCAGGGCAAGAAGGACGAGGCCGAGGCCGCCAAAGCCCGTACCGCCGAGCTCAAGGCCGAGGAGAAAGAGCTGAGCGCCAAGCAGGCCGAGGCCGAGCAACTGCTCAACGAGAAGCTCATCTCGCTGCCCAACGCGCCGCATCCGACGGTGCCCGTGGGCAAGAGCGAGGCCGACAACGTGGTGGTGGCCGAGTTCGGCGTGAAGCCCGAGCTGCCCGCCGACGCACTGCCCCACTGGGAGCTCTGCGCGAAGTACGACATCGTGGACTTCGAGCTGGGCAACAAGGTGACTGGCGCCGGCTTCCCGTTCTACAAGGGCAAAGGTGCCCGTCTGCAGCGCGCCCTCATCAACTTCTTCCTCAACGAGGCTGCCGACGCCGGCTTCCTGGAGATACAGCCGCCGCTGATGGTCAACGAGGCCAGCGGCCTCGGCACCGGCCAGCTGCCCGACAAGGAGGGCCAGATGTACGCCATACCGCTGGACGGCTTCTACATGATACCCACCGCCGAGGTGCCCATCACCAACATCTTCCGCGGCGAGGTGGTAGACCCGAAGCAGCTGCCCATCAAGCGCGTGGGCTACAGCGAGTGCTTCCGCCGCGAGGCTGGCAGCTACGGCAAGGATGTGCGCGGCCTGAACCGCCTGCACGAGTTCAGCAAGGTGGAGATTGTGGTCATCGAGCACCCCGACCGCAGCTACGACATGCTGGAGGAGATGAAGAAACACGTGGGTGGCCTGCTCGACAAGCTGGGTCTCCCCTACCACATACTGAAACTCTGCGGCGGCGACATCAGCTTCACCTCGGCCATGACCTTTGACTTCGAGGTGTGGAGCGCCGCACAGAAGCGCTGGCTGGAGGTGAGCTCGGTGAGCAACTTCGAGGCCTTCCAGGCCAACCGCATGAAGCTGCGCTTCAAGGACGAGAGCGGCAAGATGCAACTCTGCCACACGCTGAACGGCTCGGCCCTGGCCCTGCCGCGCATCGTGGCCGCCTTGCTGGAGAACAACCAGACGGCGGACGGCATTGTGATGCCCGAGTGCCTGAGACCCTACCTGGGATTTGACAAGATCAATTAAGAGTTAATAATTAAGAGCAAAGAGTTAGGGCTGACGTATCGAATGATACATCAGCCCTAACTCTTATCTCTTGTCTTTTATTAGAAGTGGAATCCTATGCGGACTGCCAGCTCGCCGACGGTGCGGGTGGGGATGGCACTGGTCTCGACTTTGAGTTTCTCAATCTCGCTGAAGCTGTCATAAGTCTTGTTTGTGTAGCTGATGACGTGCTTGCCGAGGCCATAGTAGTAGATGCCTGCGCTGACGTGGCGGCCGAAGTAGGCACCGGCGCCGGCCACAGTGGGCTTGTAGGAATAGGTGTGGACATTTCCGTCAGCTATCATAGCCTTCTCGCTTCCGATAATAAAGAGGTCGGCACCGACACCGAATTCAGCATATGGTGTGATGTCGTTCCAGAGTTCGTCGTAGAGGTAGCTGACGCCAACCATCGCGGGGATGTTGAAGTAGTTTGGAGCTTTACCTTTAGCCTGGATATACTTGTCGCTCCACTCGCTGCTGATGAAATTCCAGAACACATCGGCCTGTAGGAAGGGAGCCACCTCGCCCATACCGACATCGAAGCGGTA
>ONUE01000004.1 GCA_900320975.1 uncultured Bacteroidales bacterium
TATCTCGCCGTAGATGTCGTGCTCGGTGGCGTCGGTGATGCGGACGGAGATGAAGTCGCCAGGTTTCGGTAATTGAGAATTGAGAATTGAGAATTGAGAATTGGCTGCCGCAGGAATGGGGATGAGGACTTCGTCGTCGACTTCGGGGCTGTCGTATTCGGTGCGGGCTACTATGTACTCGTCTTCTATGCGGTCGACGAGGCAGCGGAACACCTTGCCAATACGCTCCTGGTTCTTCTCGAGGGATATCTCCTCCTGTATGGCCATGAGCTCGCTGACGCGGCGCTGTTTCTCCTCGTCGGGCACGGGGTCGCCGAGGGGTTCGGCTGGAGTGCCCTCTTCGGGCGAGTAGGCGAAGCATCCCATGCGGTCGAAGCGTGCCTGGCGCACGAAGTCCTTGAGCTCCTCGAAGTCGGCCTCGGTCTCGCCTGGGTAGCCCACGATGAGGGTGGTGCGTACGGCTGCCGTGGGCAGCTTCTCGCGGAAGCGTGCAAGGAGGCGCAGGGTGCCTTCGCGGTCGATGCCGCGCTGCATGGAGGTGAGTATGCGGGTGTTGATGTGCTGCAGGGGTATGTCGATGTATTTGCAGATGTTGGGGTGGCGCGCTATGGCGTCGAGGGCGTCGTCGGGGAACGAGGCGGGGTAGGTGTAGTGGAGGCGTATCCACTCGGCGCCGCTCTCTTCGGCCAGCCGGTCGAGCAGCTCGCCCAGGGCGCGGCGGTGGTAGAGGTCGAGGCCGTAGAAGGTAGTGTCCTGGCTGATGACTATCAGCTCTTTGACGCCTTTGACGACGAGGGCTTTGGCTTCGGCCACCAGCTCGTCGATGGGTATGGATTTGTGTGCGCCGCGGATGAGTGGTATGGCGCAGTAGGAGCAGCTGCGGTTGCAGCCTTCAGCAATCTTGAGGTAGGCATAGTGGCTCGGCGTGGAGAGGGGACGGGAGATTGCTTGATTGCTTGATTGCTTGATTGCTTGAGTATCTGATGCGTCAGCATTCAAACACTGAACAATCTTGTCCCATTCATGCACGCCGTACCAGGCGTCGACTTCGGGCATCTCCTGGGCGAGCTCCTCTTTGTAGCGCTCCACGAGGCATCCGCAGGCTATCAGTTTGCGCGCTTTGCGGCCGCGCGTCTTGAGGGCTATCTGTTGCAGTATGGTGTTGATGCTCTCTTCCTTGGCGTCGCCGATGAAGCCGCAGGTGTTGACGATGATGGCGTCGCAGTCTTTGCGTTGGCTGTCGAAGTATACGGTGTGGCCTTGAGCGGAGAGCCCGCTGGCGAGGTTTTCGCTGTCAACGGTGTTCTTGGAGCAGCCGAGGGTGATGATGTTTATTTTCAATGCTTGATTGTTTGAATGCTTGAGTGGGTTTAGTTGAAGAGGGAATCGACGAAATCGTCAGGGTTGAAGATCTGGAGGTCTGTCATTTTCTCGCCGAGGCCGATGTAGCGTACTGGCACCTGGAACTGGTCGGAGATGCCGATGATGACGCCGCCCTTGGCGGTGCCGTCGAGCTTGGTGAGGGCGAGGGCGTTGACGTCGGTGGCGGCGGTGAACTGGCGTGCCTGTTCGACGGCGTTCTGACCTGTGGAGGCGTCGAGGACGAGGAGGGTCTCGTGCGGTGCGTCGGGGACGAGCTTCTGCATCACGCGGCGTATCTTGGTGAGCTCGTTCATGAGGCCCACCTTGTTGTGCAGGCGGCCGGCGGTGTCGATGATGACGACGTCGGAGCCTTTGGCAAGGGCGCTCTGGAGGGTGTCGTAGGCCACGGAGGCGGGGTCGGCGCCCATACCTTGCTGCACTATAGGTACATCCACGCGGTCGGCCCAGAGCATGAGCTGCTCCACGGCGGCGGCGCGGAAGGTGTCGGCGGCGCCGAGCATGACGCTGCGGCCGGCGGCCTTGTAGCGATAGGCGAGCTTGGCGATGGTGGTGGTCTTGCCGACGCCGTTGACGCCCACGACGAGGATGACGTAGGGCTTGGCGGGCAGCGGCGCGTCGAAGGTGGCGGGCATATCGTTCTGCGGACGCCGTAGCAGCTGTGCTATCTCGGCGCGCAGTATGGCGTTGAGCTCGGTGGTGGATATGTATTTGTCGCGGCGTATGCGGTCCTGGAGCTTGTCGATGACCTTGAGGGTGGTGTCGACGCCTACGTCGGAGGTGATGAGCGTCTCCTCGAGGTTGTCGAGGACATCGTCGTCGACGGTGCTCTTGCCGAGGATGCTTTTGGTGAGCTTCTGGAAGAAGCTTTCCTTGGTCTTGGCAAGGCCGCTGTCGAGGGTGGCGCGCTCTTCTTCTTCTTTGCTTTTGCGTTTAAAATCGAAAAGGCCCATGTTTTTAAGGTTTATAGGTTATGGATGTTGGTTTATGGATGTTTATCGGCCGATGGCTTTCTCCATGGTGGGGCGAATCTCTTTGTTGAAAATCTGCATGTAGTTGTCGTAGGAGTACTTGGTGTTGTCGCCCGAGGCGAAGTACCAGAGTATGGCGGAGAATTCTTTGGCGGGGTAGAAGCCCGGGATGACGGTGACCAGGGTGCCGTTGGCGCGGAAGATGGCGAAGGAAGGGAAGCCTAAGTTCTGGCCGAGAGTGGCCTGTGCAAAGACGTGCACTTTGTTCCGCCCCTGTGTGGCGGGAGGATAGACGCGGCCGTTCCAGCGGACAGTCTCGTTGCCTTCGGCGTTGAATTTCACGGGGTAGTAGTACTTATTGAGGATGGCTGCCACGGTGGAGTCGGTGAAGGTCTGGCGGTCCATCTTCTTGCAGTAGCCACACCAGTTGGTGTAGAAGTCAACGATGTAGAGGCGTGACCCAATCTTGGCCTGTGCGGCGTCGGAGATGGTGTGCCAGTTGACCTGGGCTGCAGCGGTGCCCACAAGGAGGCTGATGATTGTGATGATGAGTGTCTTTTTCATGACTTATGATGTTTTGTTTGTTTACCATTCGTATTGCCAGTCCTGCTCATTGTCCTGCTCTTCTTCGATGTATATCTCTTCGCGCTCTTCGCGGTCGCGGATGCGGAAGAGGCGTCCCAGCCAGTCGTCTTTCTTGGAGCGCGTCTGTGTGCTGCGGCGGCTGTCTTCCTCGATGATGCGGGCCAACTGGGCAGAATAGTTCTCCACATAGCGGTCGCCCACCGACGGGTCGTGGTGCAGGACGGCACCGGTATAGTAGTGGCGCAGGATGGAGTCGTAGGAGTAGCCGAGCGAGACCATGCGGATGGCGCCTTCCTGGCTGAGACCTACGCCGTGGCCGTAGCCGTGGCCGGTGAGGATGACGTTGTTGGTGGCGCTGTCGACGGTGACAGAGAAGAATGTGGACTTGAGCTGCCAGTCGAGGCGCACGCGTGTGAGGGGTACACCGAAGAGGCGCGCCTGGCGTACAGGCTGGCTGAAGTGCAGCAGGCTGTCGCGCACTGTGCTGTCGCTGGTGTTGAGCTTGTGAGTCTTTGCGAAGTAGTTGAGCCATCGGTCGATGCTGATGGTCTTCACCCAGTCGCTCTGCCGCATGTTGAGGGAGAAGGTGTCCTCCACAGAGCGCAGGTAGGGTAGGGCAGAGCGCCAGACATCTTCGGAGTTGGCCGTCTGTCCGCCGCTGTTGGAGTGGAAGGGGGTCTCTATGAGGGCCCCGGTGCTGTCCACCAGTGTCTCGCCGCTGCTCTTTATGACGCCGAGCATGATGTCGGGCCGTATGCAGCGGTTGAAGTAAGCCTGACAGTGTACGCCGTCGCAGAAGTTGTAGCCGTCGGCGGTATGTTTGCCGAGGTTGCGCAGCGCCCATGTGCGGCTGATGATGGCTTGTATGCGGAATATGTCGCTCTGCTGGCCGTATATCTCACTCTGCACCACACCGGCGATGTAGGTCTCGAACTCCACATCACCCACGAGGAGCAGCTTGTTGCCGGACGTCTTTGTGACCTCGAGGTCGCCCTCGTAGGTGCGTTGCTTGCAGCCATCGGGATTGATGCAAAGGATGCAGGCTGTGTCGGTGGCTTCGAGGCGCACCTTCTTGAAGAGGCCGTAGTCGTCGTCGTTGACGCTCACATGCAGGCCGCCTTTCTCGGCGCGGATAAGGACAGAACGCCCTTCGCCGACCATGTCTTCTATCAGGGTGCCGTCGTCGCCGTACAGGTTATAGCTGCCCAGATCGAAGCTTACGTTGAGGGTGCTGATGGTGTTGGCGCTGAAGAGGCGTACCCTTATGTGGTCGGCTCGCACCGGCAGGACGGTAAACAACAAGGCTATTATGAGCAGCAGACGTTTCATTTCAGTATGTCGATAATAGTTTGTGCGGCACGCATGGAGGCTCCACCGCTACCGAGGAGTGTCCGCATGTCGGCATATTCGTTAAGCATGCGCTCGCGGTTGGCATCGTCGGCAGCTACGAGGAGGAACTCGCGCTCCAGCCGCTCGACGTTGAAGTCGTCCTGTATCAGCTCGGTGACGATGGGGCTGTCGGCTATCAGGTTGACGAGTGAAATGTAGCGTATGCGGTTGCCAACCACAGCTTTGGCAATGAGGTATGAGATGGGGTTGCCGCTATAGCATACTACTTGCGGCACGTTGAATAGGGCTGCCTCGAGGGTGGCTGTACCAGAGCAGACAATGGCGGCATGTGCTTGTGACAGCAGGCTGTAGGTCTGGTCAAAGACTACCGTAAGATTGTTTGATTGCTTGATTGTTTGATTGCTTGAGTGTTTGGCAATCAAGGTATCGTAAAATTCCTTGCCAATGAGGCTCATGCCGGCAACCACGAACTGGTATTCTGGATGATGAGCAGCGAGGTGCACCATCAGCGGCAGGCTGTTCTTGAGCTCCATGCGGCGGCTGCCGGGCAGTAGCGCTATGATGGGACGAGTCTGCGTTGAAGGTTGAATGGGTTGGTTTAATCCCTTTTTACCACATTCCTCATTTATCATGTCGAGCAACGGGTGACCGACATAGACTGCCTGCGGCATATCATTCTCGGCGAAGAACTCTTCTTCAAAAGGCAGGATATAGCAGAGGCGGTCGAGGGTACGGCGCATGCCTTTGATGCGCCCTTTTTTCCAAGCCCAGAGGTTGGGCGATATGTAGTGTACTGTTTTGAAGCCTTGCTCATGGGCCCATGCTTCAATCTTGAGGTTGAATCCAGGATAGTCGATACCAACGACGACGTCGGGCTTCCACTGCGCTATGTCGCGTTTGCAGAAGGCGATGTTGCCCAGCACCGTGCGCAGGTGGGCGAGCACCTCGACGAAGCCCATGATGGCCAAATCACGTATATGTCTCACCGGTGTGCCTCCTATAGCGGCCATATTGTCGCCACCCCAGAAGCGGAACTCCGCCTGCGGGTCTTTCTGCCGCAGGGCACGCATCAGGTTGGCGCCGTGCAGGTCGCCAGATGCTTCACCGGCTATGAGATAATACTTCATTGCAGCACAAGGATATTGGACTTGAGGAGGTAGAACATAAATGCCAAAAAGGTGACGAAGAAGACTACTATGAGTGTCTTGGTGACGCGTAGCTGCGTGCGCTTCTTGGCGTAATGGTGCAGCACGAGGATGAGCGGTATAAACATTCCGGCGAACCACCGCACATGTGCCATCAGCGGCTCACCAGCTATCAGCAGTCCCACCGCCAATGCCAGACAGAAGCCCACTTCGGCTCCCACTCCGGCTATGATGCCGACACTCACTTTGTCCTGTGCAAAAAACTTCTTCATATCAGTCCTTTGAGGTTCTCTAATGCTTTGTAGTTGGTGAAGTCGGCGTTGACGGGCACCACGCTGACGTAGCCGTTGGTGAGCGCCCACTCGTCGCTGCCTTCTTCGGGGTTGTCGCATACGAACTTGCCCGTGAGCCACCAGTAGCGGCGTCCACGCGGGTCTACGCGCTGCTCGAAGCTGTCGAGCCATTGCGCTTTTGCTTCGTGACAGAGGCGTATGCCTTTAATCTGGTCGGCAGCGATATGCGGTATATTGACGTTCAGCGACACATACTCAGGCAGTCCGTGCTCCAGCACGTAGGCCGTGATACGGCGCACATAGGGCACACAGGGAGTGAGGTCGGTATTGTGGTTGTGACTCAGCAGCGAGAAGCCTATTGCGTTGATGCCGAGCACCGAGGCCTCGATGGCGGCGCCCATGGTGCCACTGTAGAGCACGTTGATGGAGCTGTTGCTGCCGTGGTTGATGCCCGAGAGCACCAGGTCTGGTTTGCGACTGCAGAAGTGGGTGACGGCGAGCTTCACGCAGTCGGCGGGGGTACCGTCACAGGCGTAAATCTCCAGTCCCTCTTCTTTGTGAATCTCCTCCACACGCAACGGTCGCTGTGTGGTGAGGCTGTGGCTCAGGCACGAGGCGTTCATCTGCGGCGCCACCACCACCACATCGCCCATCTCACGTGCCACCTCAGTCAGCGTCTTCAGTCCTGGGGCCCCAACACCGTCATCGTTGCTTATCAGTATCAGAGGCCTCATTTGATTTCGAGTTTGGTGTCAGCTCCGAGGAAGTAGCTCGCCGGCTGCAGTATGTTATCGAACACGTGGTACTGTATCAGCACCGTGTCTTTTCTGTCAATGATGGCGTACAGGCGGTTCACGTCGAACGACTCATACATGTCTGAATCCGGTATTACGTCGATATCGTTGGGGTTGACATACTTGATGTATGTGCAGACTTCGCGTGTGGTGCCTGCTGTGTCGGTGATGCGCAATATGGTGCGTGGAGTCCCGACGAGGCTGCTGTCGTTGCTGTTGGGCACTATTGATGCGAACTCGTCGAAGTTCAGCCATGTGAACGATGCAATGAATGCCGCCATGCGTGCAGTGTCGAAAGCCATCACCTTCCGGTGACCTTCCAGAAGCTCCATGTCGAAGCCAGCACCGTTGTTCGCCACCGCGAACGACTCACTCTCCTCTGCCGGTATCTCCAGCTCGATACGTGCTATCGACTTGGCGTCGAGGTCTACAATGGTATGGCTCCTCCATTTCAGCGGGTCGGTGACGAAGCGCGGCGTCAGGAAGCCTCGGAAGCCCGGTATGTAGATGACACACGGCACCTTGTCGCCCTCGCGGAACATATAGCTGCCCAGCATGTCTTTCGTCTCACGCCCGACATAGTAGGTGCGGGTGAGCTTCTCATGCTTGAAGAGTTGCAATCTCCCGCCGAACCAGTTGATGAAGGGCACCCTTTGGTACACCTCTACCTTGATGGCTCTTGCCGACAGGTCTTTGATGACTGTCGGTACTGCGTTGCGGTTCACCTGCTGGCGTATGCGCATAGAATGCAGCGTCTCCAGGAAGAGGTCCACCAGCGGCTGGTTTGCCTCGTATTTGTTGTCCACCATCCACGTTGAGTCGCCCTCGCGGGTCAGCAGCACCTCATGCTCTTGTTTGTCGGCAAGGAATATGCGCGTTATCGATGCGGTATCTTCAATATGGTAGTTCTGCTTGAATGTCGCCTTGCGCGAACCCTGTAGCGCCACCACCAATGCTACTATGCACACCAGCGCCACACCCGCAATGATGATAATATTTCTCTTCTTCATATAGTTTTTTACTTCTTTGCTTTTAGTTTTACTTCCGGTATTTCTTTCTTCGTGCAATCACGATGACACCGCCGGCAGCCGCCAGCAGCACCACCGGTACCGCCACGTTGATGATCTGGTATTTCCTACGCTCTTCTTTTACCTTCATCACATCGAGCTTGCGCAGCTTGATGTTGCGTGAGCGCGAGGCCATCAGTCCTTCGTCACCCACCAGGTAGTTCACCGCATTCAGCAGCAGCTCCTTGTTGGCATACTGCGTCTGTGTGTAGAAGTCGTAGCCCATCGGCAGCACAGCGCCCTCGGCGGCAATGTAGCGATTCTTCACGATGTCGCCGTCCGAGATGACCATCATCTTCGTCTCGTCGCTCTCGCTGCGGTAGCCCATAGCCTCCTGTGCCATGAAGTCGGGCGACAGGCGGTTTCTCCACGCCGAGCGGAACGTACCCTCAAGCAACACTGCTATCGGGCGCTGTCCACGGTTGTACAGGCGCTGGTCGGGCTCTACCTGCGCATCGGCGAGGTCCACCATCACCGGCGCGTTCTTCACCCTCGTGTATTCCGACGTGCTTAGCAGCACGGTCTTCTTCACGTCGTTGTCTATGAGGTCTATCGTGCTCACGAAGTCGGTCTTTATCAGGTCCAGATTCCTTACTATCGGGTGGTTGTCCAGCGGCACTATCTCGGGGAAGTAGTACCACGGGCGGAACTCAAACTGAGGCTTCTCGCCAACCATACCCACCTGTATCGGTATCGGGCGGCAGCGCACGTCCATCGCCAGGTCGGCGTTGACTCTCACGCCGTAGGTGAAGAGCATCTCGTCTATACCCAGCGGGAAGCGGGTGGCTATGAACTGTCCCCTCGAGGCCAGGCTGTCGAGGTCGGCGTCCACAGCGTCTATCAGCCACAGCACCTTGCCGCCGTACATGATGTACTGGTCCAGTATGTACAGGTCTTTCTCGCTGAACTCCTGCGTCGGTTTGGCTATAATCAGCAGGTCGTAGAGGTTGTAGAAGCTGTAGCTCGTGTCCTTCTCGTTCATGCGGTGCGCCGTAAGCGACTGTATCTGGCCGTCTATGGTCACATAGTCCAGACTGTAGAACTCCTGCAGCGAGCGCTGGAAGTCGTAAAGCACAGGTCCTGAGAGTTCTCCATGTCCCTGCAGGAAGCCTATGCTGCGCTTCTCGCCGCGAGCCAGTGCTCTAATGGCGCTGCTCAGGGCGTACTCCAGATTCTGTATGCTGTTGTTCAGCAGGTCGGCGTCGCTGACATATTTCTGGCTCTGCAGCAGCTGCACCGTAGTCTCGCGACCACGGTAGTAGACGTCGGCCGCTGGTATCAGTATCTGCTGTGTCACCCCGTTCTCCCCCTTCGTCTGTATCTGTGTCGGCTGTATGCCTTTCTGCGCCAGCTTCTGGTAGAACATCTGCTGCTCTTCATTGCTCTCGAAGTTGTTGGGGTTGAAGAATTCGTAGTCTATGTTGCTGTTGTATGCCCTGAATTGGTTGAGCATCTCCTTGGTCTCGCTCTGCAGCCGTTTGAAGTCCGACGGGAACTCGCCCTCCAGATAGACTCTGAAGAGCACCGGCTCGTCAATCTTCTTGAGCATCTCCTTCGTCGACTTCGACAGAGTGTAGCGCTTCTCGGCCGTAAGGTCGGCACGCAGGAACAGGAAGTTGCCTATTACGCTCACGGCTATCACCACCAGTACCGTGGCACCCATCTCTATCCACATGCTGGCCCATTGGCTCTTTGACTTGCCGCTAACCGCTAACCGTTTGCCACGTTCCACACGTCTGCTCTGCAGCACCATGCGTGTAGCCATCAGGAACAGCGCCGACAGGCACACGAAGTATAGCACGTCGCGGGTGTCCACCACTCCGCGGCTCATACTCTCGTAGTGGTAGGCGGCTCCCAGCTTGCGCACAAACAGACCGGCACCTCCCTGCATGCCCATGTTGTACACCGACTCGAAGCCCAGGTACAATCCCACGCAGAGCACTGCCGCTAGGATGAAGGCTACTATCTGGTTCTGCGTCAGCGACGAGCAGAAGATGCCTATCGCCGCAAAGGCGCCACCGAGCAGCAGCAGCCCTATGTAGGAGCCAGCCACACTGCCCGTGTCTATGTTGCCCACGGGGTCTCCGAGGCTGTATACGCTGACGTATGCCACCAGCGTCGGCAGCAGCGATATGAATACCAGCGTCCAGGCCGCCAGAAACTTCGCCCACACTATCGTCCACTCGCTCAGCGGACGCGTCATCAGCATCTCCATGGTGCCGC
Source organism: uncultured Bacteroidales bacterium (assembly GCA_900320975.1). Taxonomy (GTDB): domain Bacteria; phylum Bacteroidota; class Bacteroidia; order Bacteroidales; family P3; genus Colimorpha. The sequence continues at coordinate 9,809 of ONUE01000004.1, forward strand.
TCTTACGCTCCTCGGCCAGCGACCGCATCGTGATGGCCGGTATCAGCAGCAGGTAAAGGAACGGGCCCGTGATGAAGAGGCCGTCGAGTCCGGCGTAGCCGTAGTCCAGTATGTTGAAGTCGCTGCTGAAGACCCACAGCGTCAGTCCCGTCAGCACCAGGAAGACGCCTATTGTCAAATAACCTATAATCGAGGAGAAGAACCCCCTCAGCTCTTTCTTATAAAGTGTCCACATTTTCCCTTTTCACTTTTCATTTTTCACTTCTCACTTTCCCCTTTCAATCAGCCATCTGCGGTTGCGACCCTGGTAGAGGCCCTCGCCCAGCTCGGCGACGGTCTCCGTCACCAGCTGCGAGCAGATGGTCAGTATACGTCTGTCGATGTTCTCCCACACATCCGTCGTCGTGTGGTTGTGGTGCATGCCACGTGTGGTGGTGATGACCACCGACGGTATCTTCGCCGCGTCGAAGGCGCGGGCGTCGCCGCGCACGCTCTGCGGCTCGTTGTTGAACACCACGTTGCGGCGTCCCATCACCGTGTCGCGGTCCCTCACTATGCCGTCAAGGGTCGGGTACTTCATGCCGCCCAGCACCATCACGCTGTCGCCGTAGCCGATGTTCTGCACGTTGACGAAAGCCTCGGCCTTGTTCAGCTGCGGGTAGAGGTCCACGAAGGTGCGCGAGCCTGCATACTGCTGCTCGCTGCCGCTGAAGATAACGAAGAGCACGCTGCGACGCGGACGGTAGTCGGCTTTCGACAGCAGGCGCGCGGTCTCCAGCACGGCGGCAACACCGCTGGCATTGATGTCGGCTCCCGGGAACAGGCAGGTCTCGCCCTGCATGCCAGAGCCGTCGAGGCTCGCACCTATAACTATGTATTCGTCGGCAAGCCTCTTGTCGCAGCCACGCAGCAAGCCCATCACGTTGGCGGTCTTCGCTGCGGGGTTGTAGCGGGCGTTGACGTCAATCTCAGCCTTCTTCATCAGCGAGTAGCTCTGCACCAGCCCGTCGCGCTCCATGTACATCAGGGCGCTGTCCAGCGGAGTGGCCTGGTCGGCCATGATCTCGCGCGCGCAATCCAGCGTCAGCTGTAGTATCGGGAAGGTGCCCAAGTGCGGCAGCTCGCCGCAATACGTGCGCGCCTGCACCTCGTAGGTGGGGCACGTGGGGCTCACGTTCACCGCCAGCATGCCGATGGCGCCGTGCTTCTCGGCGGTGCGGGCCTTGTCGCGCAGGGTGGTGTAGTGGCTCGCCACGCTCTGCTGCAGCCCCAGCCACTCCGGCACGCCGGTGAGCACTATGGCTATCTTGCCCTTCACATCCACCTTCTGGTACTCGTTGAAAGCCTTGTCGTCGATACCGTAGCCGCAGAACACCATCTGGGCGTTCACATAGCCGCGTCCCGTGACACCGGCACAGCAGAACTCGTTGCCGAGCGAGAAGACACGCGGCTCCTTGTCGTTATACACATTGGCGCCGCTGAGGTCGCGCACGCCGGAGTAGACGTTGAACTTGGCGTTCTCCACTTCGTTGCACTCCACGGTGAAAGACATCTGCCCCACCTGCTCCAGACCGTAGCTGCTGAGCACGCGCTGCACATACTGCGCCGCCTGGTCGAAGCTCTCCGAACCCGCAAGGCGCCCACGGTAGTAATCCGACGACAGCTCCTTGACGTACTTCATCAACGTGTCCTGGTTCACAGTGGGCATCGGCATCTCGTCACGCTTCACCTGCGCTGAGGCCGGTAGCAGCCACGCCGCTAAAAAAAGCGCAGCAGCAAAGGTAGTCAACTGTTTTTTACGCATATTTATATCTTTTATTATATTATATCACTTTGGTTGCAAGTTCATTACATGCCGTATATACACTATACGCCATTCTGCAAATATACATATTTTTTCTCAAATACTCCCATCTCACCCGAAAAAAACACAAATCCTCCCATCCGTCCCCTCTCCGTCCCCCCTCCGTCCCCGCTCCGACTGTTCACCGGTTGTTTAACGGTTTTTGGTCGGAGGGGGGACGGAGCGGGGACGGAGGGGGGAGGGAGAGGGGGAGAGGCCGAGGATGGGTCGGGGATGGGTCGGGGACGGAAAAATATATTTCGCATGTGCAATAAAAAAATACTGTGGCCGTTATTGAGTCAATTGAACTGCCCCACGGGGCAGAGGCGATATTTTGACTTGTATAATCAACTAATCAGAAAATCAAATAATTGCAGATAATGAATCAAGAGAATAACAAGAGAGAGACTACATCCTTCGACGCACAGGCTGTGAACAGCGCTTCCAGCGCTTTCTTCAAGCGCTGGTGGAAACTGCTGCTTATCGTCTTCGTCGTCGCGGCCATCGCGTCGGCTGTGGCTTCGATGTTCATCAAGCCGCTGTATATGTCCACGGGCGTCATGATGCCTACCAACAGCAACCGTCTGACCAAGGCCATCATGGACTACCACTACAGCATGGACTTTATGGACTATGGCGCTGAGGACGACTGCGAGCATGCAGTGCAGATTCTGATGTCCAAGCAGATGGAGACGGCCGTGTGCGACCACTTCAACCTCATGGAGCACTACGCCATCAAGCCCACCGACAAGTACAAGAAGACCGATCTCAGCAAGCGCTACAAGCGCTATGTCACCGTCAAGCGTACCGACTACCTGGGTGTGCAGGTGTCGGTTCTCGACCAAGACCCGCAGATGGCTGCCGACATAGTGAACTACATGCTCGACATGTATGACACTATCTGCCACGATATGCACCACGAGCGCGCCGTCGACGCCGCCGAGGTGATGAACGCCGTGTGCGACGCCGCCATGGAGGAGATGGACTCGCTGGCTTCCACCGCCAAGGGCAGCGCCTGGAAGGACTATCTGCTCAGGAAGAAGAGCAAGAAACTTGCTGAGATGCAGGCCCGTGCCGTGCAGACCAGCGTGGACAAGGACATGACTGTGAGCTACCGCTATGTCGTTGACCGCGGCGAGCCGTCGGACAAGAAAGACCGTCCGAAACGCGCTCTCATAGTGCTCGGTGGCAGTCTTGGTGCACTGCTTGTGTGTATCTTCGGCCTCCTGGTCTTCGCCCCCGCCAAGAAAGAAGAAGAGTGAAAAAACTGCTGGCCAACAGAGGCGTGCTGATGGCACTGGGCTTCACCGCGTTGTTCATCGTGGTGAGTGTCTACTTCTTGATGCATGAGAACTACCTCGTGCTGCTGGTGCCTGCCGTGCTTCTGATGATGTGGCTCTTCGTCAACTACCGCGACGAGAGCCTGGCCCTGATAGCCCTCGGCACCCCCTTCGCCGTGGACTATGCTGTCATCGGCGACATGAAGCTCTCGATGCCCGTGGAGCCCATGATGATAGCCTTCACGCTGGTGTTCCTCTTCCAAGAGGTACTCATGCGTCGCTACGACAAGCGCATACTGCGCCATCCGGTGAGCATACTTATCATGCTCTCCATCCTGTGGATGATAGTGGCGTCGGCACTTTCGCTCAAGCCTGTGGAGTCGTTTAAATACACGACGGCAAGGCTCTGGTTTGTGATACCGTTCTTCTATGCCACTGCGCAGAGCTTCCAGAAAGTCCGGCATATCAAGATGTTCTACTGGGCCTATGCCCTCGCGCTGGGTGCTGTGGTGGCTCTCACCACCGCGAAGACTCTGGGCGGCTTCAGCGACTTGCAGCTGATGCACCGCGTCATGCGCCCCTTCTACAACGACCATACGGCCTACGGCTGCGTGATAGCCCTCATGCTGCCGTTGGCAGTGTACTATACCTTCGAGTCCGAGGCAAAGACATGGAAGCGACTGATTGCCGCTGCTTTGGCGGTGCTTCTGCTCATAGGTCTGGGCCTCAGCTACTGCCGTGCAGCGTGGATTAGCGTCGTGCTGGCCGTGGGGATGTATGTGCTTGTGCGTCTTGGTGTGCGCCTGCGCTGGATGGTGCTGGTGGCGGCGGTGCTCGCTGGCCTTTTCTTCACCTTCCAGAGCGAGATAGTCTACCGTATGGGCAAAAACACGCAGGACTCGTCGTTTACCGTCGCCGAGCAGGTGCAGTCGATGTCGAACATCACCACCGACGCCTCCAATCTGGAGCGCCTCAACCGCTGGGATGCCGCCTTCCGCATGTGGCGCGAGTATCCCGTTACCGGTATTGGCCCCGGTGCCTACCAGTTCATCTACGGTCCCTACCAAAGGTCGGAGATGATGACCGTCATCAGCACCAACGACGGCGACCTGGGCAACGCCCACAGCGAGTATATAGGCCCGCTGACGGAGCAGGGAGTCCCAGGAGCGCTGCTGGTGCTGGCTGTCTTCGTCACCACGTTCCTTACCGGCGAGCGCGTCTACCGTACCGCCAAAGACCGCCGTCTGGGGCATCTGGCACTCGTGCTGGCGGTGAGCCTGCTCACCTATTACATACACGGTATGCTCAACAACTTCCTCGACACCGACAAACTGTCAGTGCCCTTCTGGGGCCTCACAGCAGCTGTGGTGGCGCTGGATATTGTCACTGAAAAGAAAACAGCCTGAATTATTCTTTTATTCGTCCGACGTATCGCTGATAAAGCGGCGATAGGCGGAGAAGGTGTTGGCGCGCGACAGGAAGCCGAGATAGTTGCCTTGGTCGTCTATCACCACAAGGTTGTAGCGGTTGCCTACGCGGAATTTCTCCACTACATCGGTAAGGTTGTCGCTGTTGCGCACGATGTCACCCTCGCTCATGGGGTGCATGAGCTCGTCGACGCATACGCTGTCGTAGAGCTCGGTACGGAACATTATCTTGCGCACGTCGTCGAGCAGCACCACGCCCACGAACTTGTCGTCGTCGGTGAGCACCGGGAAGACGTTGCGGCGTGAAGTCTGGATGACCTCCACGAGGTCGCGCAGCATGTTGCCGCTGCGGACGATGACGAAGTTGGTCTCTATGAGGCTCTCCATGTCCATAAGGTGCCAGGCGGAGGAGTCTTTGTCGTGGGTCAGCAGGTCGCCGTGCTTGGCGAGCTTGCGGGCGTAGATGGAGTGGTGCTCGAAGGGCGTCACACAGAGGTAGGTGACGGCGGCGGTGGCCAGCAGAGGCACCAGCAGCTCGTAGCCGCCCGTGATGTCGGCAATGAGGAAGGTGGCCATGAAGGGGGCGTGCATGACTCCTGTCATCACGGCGGCCATGCCGACGAGGGCGAAGTTGGCGGTGTCCTGCGGCGGCAAGCCTATGGTGTTGCCGAGAGTGGCGATAAAATAGCCCGAGAGACCGCCGAGTACCAGCGAGGGACCGAAGGTGCCGCCCACGCCGCCACTGCCTATGGTGGTGGCGGTGGCTATGGCTTTCAGCACGATAAGGGCGAAGAGGACACCTAACATCATCCATATATTGTCGCTCCATTCGTGGTAGGGGGTGCCGCTGAAGATGATGCCGGGGTTGCCGTTGAGCAGCGCCGTGAGGGTGGAGTAGCCTTCGCCGTAGAGCGGTGGGAAGAGTACCACCAGTAGGCCAAGTACCAAGCCGCCGACGGCGAGTTTGGTCCAGGGGCTCTTACGTCTGGCGAACCAGCCCTCCACGCGGTCGGTGATGCGCAGGAAATATAGCGACACGAGGGCGCAGAAGATGCCCAGCATGGCATACTGCGGCAGCTGTGTGAGGGCAAAGGGGTGGGTTACGGTGAAGTTGAACTGTACGCCGGTGCCCATGAGGAAGTAGGCTACCGAGGCAGCCGTCAGCGATGAGAGCAGCAGGGGTAGGGCAGTGGTGGCCGTGAGGTCGAACAGGAAGACCTCGACAACAAAGAGAATGGCTGCGAAGGGTGCTTTGAAGATGCCGGCAATGGCACCTGCGGCGCCGCAGCCCAGCAGCAGACGTACGCTCTTGGGACTCAGGCGGAACCAGCGGCCTATGTTGCTACCGATGGCGGAGCCGGTGGAGGCTATCGGAGCCTCGAGACCTACGCTGCCGCCGAAGGCCACCGTGATAGTGGAGGCGATGAGCGAGGTGTACATGTTCTTGGCCGGCAGCTCCGAGTTGTTGCGGCTGATGGCCAGCAGTACCGACGGCAGGCCATGGCCTATATCGCCGCGCACCACATAGCGGACGAAGAGTACCGTGAGTAGGATGCCGATACCTGGCAGGAGGAAAATGATGATGGTGTTGAAGGATGAGAGCGGCGATTGGATGGCTGAGATATGGGAGACAAACCGGCTGCTGTGATAGACGAGCGTCTTGAGGGCGACGGCCGCCAGACCGCTTAGCAGACCCACAACGACGGCAAGCAGCATCACCAGCACGTTCTCGCTGAGGTGACGCAGACGCCATCTGTGTATTTTCCTCGATAAGCCCATCTTTTTGTAAAAAAATCGGATGCAAAAATACGAAAAATATTTAATATGCGTTATTAAAAAATGAAATCTTCTCCATATCCATCAGAGAGGTGGCTATGAAGGAGGATGGAAAAACTAACATTAAGGACAAGAATAAAGAGATATGAAAAGAATTTTATTTGTTGGCGCCATCGCCGCTGTCGCGCTGACTTCGTGTGTCTCGCTGAGCGAGATGGAAGCCCTGCAGGCCAAGTACGACCAGACCTCAAAGCAGTATAACCTGACGCAGCAGGAGTTGCTTGAGATGAAGGAAGAGAACGCTGAGCTTACGCGCGTTAACCAGTCGCTCAGTTCGGAGATGACCGACATGGCCCTCTCGAAGGCTAATGCCGAAGCCAAGGCCGACAGTCTCAACCGTCGCCTCGAGCAGATGTACCACCACTATGACACCACCATGGAGAACTATGTGCAGGAAGTCGCCGGCAAGAGCCGTGACCTCACGCGTGCGCAGAACCTCCTCACCGCCCGCACCAAAGAGCTCAACGACAAAGAGCGTGAGCTGCAGGCCAAAGAGATACAGCTCGCCGAACAGCAGGAGAGCTTCCAGCTCCAGAAGAGCGAGCTGATAGCCAAGCAGCATGAGCTCGAAGCCCAGGAGGCTACCGCCCGTGCCCAGCTTGCCGCCAAGCAGCGCGAACTTGAGGCAGTGCGTAACTCTGTCACCAACGCCCTCACAGGCTTCGCCGACAAAGGTCTCTCTGTGGAGACTAAAGACGGCAAGGTCTACATCCTGATGGAGAACAAGCTCATGTTCCCTTCGGCCAGTTGGACGGTATCCAAAGATGGCGCTTCGGCCATCAAGGAGCTCGCCAAAGTGCTCGAGCAGGATTCCACCCTCCATATCATGGTTGAGGGTCACACCGACAACGACGCTTACCGCGGCTCGACGGCTGTCAAGGACAACTGGGACCTCAGTGTGATGCGCGCCACCTCCATCGTCAAGTTGCTGCTGCAGAACGGCAAAGGTATCAACCCTGCGCGTGTGGAGGCCTGTGGCCATGGCGAATATGCACCCAAGGTGCCGAACGACAGTCCTGAGCACAAGGCCATGAACCGCCGTACCGAGATTATCATCACGCCCAACCTCGATGCCCTCTTGAAAGAAATGGGCAACTAAGTATAGGATGGGTTTCTAATTAGGTATTATTAAATACATATAATAAGGGCGGCGGCACCAAAATGGTGCCGCCGCCCTTATTATGTATGATCGCTGTCGAAGAATGTTAATCAATGTTAAATATTGATAATTATTTTGCCAGTATTGGAAATAGTCATACCTTTGCAGTGTACTAATTAACTAATACACCGGTATACAATCCGCATAATATGATGAAAACAAAGTTGTTAATTAAAATTGGTGCCTGCGCTCTGATTGGTTTTTGTGCCTTTCAGAACGCTGCTTGGGCACAAAACAAGGTCGTTTCTGGCATCGTCAAGGATGCTGAAACAGGAGAGGCAATGCCTTTCGTCAATGTCGCCCTCATGCGGCCGGCCGACACGGTATTTATGCGTGGCGCCACGACCGACATGGAGGGCCGCTTCAACATCACGGCCGTCGACACAGGTAGCTACCTGCTGCAGGCTTCTTTCGTGGGCTATCACCCTTGGTATGCCCATGTCTCGATGACAGCTGACGGCGAGTTGCCGCAGTATGCTGTCGCCATGCGGCGCGGTACCACACTACAAACGGTGGAGGTATCGGCAGAGAAGCCCATCTATCTGATGGATGGCGAGAAGAATATGTATAATACCAAAGAGGATCCAAGCATCCAGACTGGTACCGCCAGCGACGCGCTGCAGAACGCCCCGGGTGTGGAGGTGGATGCCGAGGGCAACATCACGTTGCGTGGCGTGAGCTCGGTGGACATCTGGATTAACGACAGGCCGAGCCACATGAACGAGGAGGCTTTGAAGCAGTATATAAAGACTTTGCCGGCCAACGCCATCGAGCGCATTGAGGTGATTACGAACCCGTCGGCGCGCTATTCGACTAAGGGTGGCGTCATTAACATCGTTACCAACCAGAGGGTGACGCGCAACGAACTGCTGTGTGTTGGATTGAACAGCAACATCAGTCCTGAGAGCCGTCCGATGGTGAACAACCTGACGCCGTGGGTTTCGTATGTGTGGGCGAATGAGAAAATTGACTTCAATGTTTACATGAGCGGTAGCTATTCGCACCACAATGCGAAGGCTATCAACGAGTCGACGCTGAAAGACTCCACAGGAGCTGTGAGCCGCTATCAAAAGTATACTACGGACAACAACATGCCGTACTATGGTGGTTATGCGGGCATGAACTTCAACTGGAACATCGACAGCATGACACAGCTGTCGGCCTGGGTAGGAGGTTATCCTATCAGGGACCTCAACTCACACTACTCAGTGTTGACGGATTATGTTTACAATCCTTTTGTGGACAGTAGCCACTATGCGACAACCAAGAACAGAGGTTTCACCAGTGGCGTCTATGGTGGTGCGTGGTACGAGCACCGGTACGACACGACGGGGCGCAAGCTGAGTGTGAACCTGAGCGGTAACTATTGGAGCAACAGTGGCACATCGGACCTGACGAGAGAGTATACGGCGTTGCCGATAGATAACCTTGAACGACACATACTAGGCGCCTATTACAGTCCGAGCATGAGTATGGGAGCTGACTATACGCTGCCGCTGAAGAACGCATGGGAGTTGGAAGCCGGAGTAGAGGTGGGTTACAGCCACAATAGTAACGACGATCGTTGTGAAGAGAACGGTAGTCTGGTGAACCTGCGCAGCTACCACGCAATGGGGACCGGATGGTCGCCAGCGGCATATGTTACGGCGCAGAAGCGTTGGGGTGGCTTCACCGCTAAGGTGGGACTGCGAGGAGAAGGCACCTACGAATACGGTGAGCTGAGTCACTATGGTGACGAGAAGCCGCTGAAGCTCGATACCTTCTTCTTCGGTATGGTGCCGTCGTTGCACCTGAGCTATCAGACCAAGGACTTTGCGAGCTACAGCCTGAGCTACACTTGCCGTTTCTCGCAGAGCGAGGATATGATGGACTACACATTGTTCCGTTTGTATGACGACTACACCTACCGCACTGGTAACCCGGACCTGCAGAAGAGCTACACGCACAACATAGAAGCGGCGTGGAACAAATACTTCATGGGCTTCGGTATGGTGAGCTTGAATGGCTACTTCCGTGCCAACGAGAACGAGCAGGGCACGAGCTATGCCTTTGTCAACGACCCTGTGTTCGGACCGATATACTACACCTACCCTGACAACATCAGCACGTCGCACACAGAAGGCATAGGTGCCAACCTCTCGTACCGTCCGACGGGGTTCCTGAATGTGAGGTTTAACGCTACGCTGGCGAACTATGGTTACAAATACCAAGGACTCGACACCAACGCCCTGAGCTATTCGCTGCGTCTGAATGTGTGGGCCAAGGTGTGGGGATGGCTTGAGATATACGCCAACGGACGCTATTCGTCGCCGACGTTGAGCCTGTACAGCGTTAGCAATGCGCGGTCGAGTGTAGATATGGGCGTGAGCGGGGACTTCTTTAACAGGCAGCTGAGTGTGCACGTGAGCGTGAACGACATCTTCGGCTGGGCAGAGTTCGGCAGCAACACGATAGCGCCGCAGTACCAGTCCACGGGGAGCCACAAGTACAACAGTCGCTTTATCAGTGTGGGTTTGACGTGGCGCATGGGCAAGATGGAGCTGGAAAGCAAAGCAAGGCAGGGTGGCACGGACAGTGCGCCGCAAATGAAGTGAGACTTTTAATGGTTAATATTTAAAGTTTAAAATAAAAATACATAACATCATGATTGAGATTAAGAATCTTAGTTTTAGCTACAAGAAGACACAGGTCTTCAGTAATATCAGTCTTAGGTTTCCTGAAGGGTCTATCTATGGTCTCCTCGGTGAGAACGGTGTGGGTAAGACAACCTTGCTTAAGATTATCTGCGGTCTGCAGCGACCGGTAGACGGCACCAGCACTGTGGACGGGCTGACGAGCCACGACAGGCTGCCGGAGATGCTGCAGCGAATCGTCTTCCTGCCCGACGAAGTGACACTGCCGGATAACAGCACGCCGCAGCGCTACGTGGACGAGCTGGCACCGTTCTACCCTGGCTTCTCGCAGGGATGCTTCCTGCGGCTGATGCAAGAGTTGGAGGTTGAGCCTAAACGCAAGTTCCGCGAGATGAGTTTCGGACAGCAGAAGAAGAGCCTGATAGCGGCGAGCTTGTCGCTGGGTACGGACTACATACTCCTTGATGAGCCGACAAACGGGTTGGACATCCCCAGCAAGAGCCAGTTCCGCAGCATCCTCAGCAAGCGCGCCGACGAAAAGAGCACCATCATCATATCGACGCATCAGGTGAAGGATGTGGAAAACCTCATCGACCCCATCGTTATCCTATCGCACAATGCTGTCCTGCTCGACGCCAGCGTGCAGAAGATTACCGAAAAACTCTTCTTTGAGTACGGTGCTGCGGAGCGCCCTGACGCCCTCTACAGTGAGATGCTTCCGGGTGGCTATATGAACGTAGTGCCCAACACCACTGGTGAGGAGAGCCAGCTGAATATCGAGGCCCTCTTCAACGCCGTACTGCGCAACAAGAACATTATAAATGAACTGTTTTTTAAGTAGTCAGTAGATAAGACAAATGTAATGAACAACACATTTGATATTCATCGTTTCGGCAAGCTGGTGTGGCACGACGTGCGGCGTTTCTCACCGCGCTTCGGCGCCTCTGGCGCATCACTGGTATTCATTCTGTGGTTCGTGCCGGCTATGGTGTTGACCCAAGGCTTGATCGGACAGGATACTAGTGTCGGTTACCGCATAATGATGGTTTTTGACATGTCGCTCGGCGAGAGTTCTCTGATACCAATACAGCTTTATGCCAGTGTGGCTCGCAAGAAAAAGCGTGGCGATGTCTACTTTGCTATGTTGCCCGCCAGCAAGTGTGAGAAATACCTTTCTATTGCATTGCTCTCGCTTGTTATAGCGCCGTCGGTGATGATAGCTTACAATGTAGTACTTGACACTCTGCTCACAGCGGTACACATGCCATTCTACCACAAATATATGTGGCAAATCAACCTGAATCAGTGGCTAAGTCTCCCGTTTCTGTGCAACTGCGTTGTGGCCTTTGTAGGTCCCACCTTGGGCTTCATCTATGCCAATGCCATACGAAACAAAGGTTGGCGCATTGTGCTGTGTTCCATATTAGGGATATGGCTGATAGGAAGCCTATTTGCAGGATTTCTGATGAACGTTGTGTTGGATGACAACATCATCATATGGGTTTTAGTCGCTATACAGGCCCTGCTAGCTATCCTCTTGGGATTCCTCGGCTGGAACAAAATGAATAAAATTAGTTATTAAAAAACAAAACACTATGAATAACAAGTTTAATTGGAATCGTTTTTGCAAAGTCGTCAACAAAGACTTCCGCAATATCTGGCATACCTTCGGGCCCACGATGCTCATACTGGCCGTGCTCCCGTTTGCTTTGTGGCTGTTTATTCTTGTCTTGAAACAAGGGGACCATATATCCATGCCGTCCGATATACGCCTCATTATGATAGAGGGTCTGGCCTATCTGGCCGCATTGATGGCGCCGTCGCGAATGTACCGCACATGGAACCTCACTAATGAAGGCATCTACTATGCCATGTTGCCAGCTTCTAAGTTGGAGAAGTTCTGCAGCGCGCTACTTTACTCCATCGTCATATGTCCGCTGGCAGTGTACCTCGGCGGTATGGCGCTCGACGTGTTCCTCACGGCATTACCTTTTGGACCGTGGCAGAGCTGGCTGTGGGAAGGAAAGATGGGCTTTCCATTCACCGTCGACCTGTCTGCGCTGAGCGGGTTGTCGGCTGGTGAGCCGGGGAGCAATATGTTCATGCACTTTGGCTCGCTGTGGGTCATCGGCTGCTGGGTAGGTTACATCGGCACGGTGCTGATGTTTGTCTTCACTAGTACCATCTTCAAGCGTCACAAAGTGCTGCAGACCATCCTCTGGCTTTATGTCATTGAGTTCGTTATCAGCATAATCCTTATACCGGTGTTTTTAGCAGTCTTCACCAACACCAATTTCATGGAGTGGATTTACGACACCTTCTACGGCGTAGACCCGACAGTGGCGTTCAACTGGCTCTTCTGGGGCACTATTGTAGTCGACGTCCTCCTAGCAGGCCTCTTCGGATGGCTGAGCTGGCGGAGACTGAAGAGGATGGCGTATTAATGATTAAGAGTTAAAAGTCAAAGGTTATGAAAAAGACTGTTTTTATAGTCCTTGCGGCAAGTGTGCTGGCGGTAGGATGCTATAACAAGAAGCGACTCGTAGATGAGACTGTGGAGACCGACCGCTACACGCTGCAGATACAGGGCGTAGACGTCTGGCGCGACGCCACTGGCCGCAACGTAAACTACTATTACTACGAAAACGGTGATACGATTGTTTACAGTAATACAGTTCCGCGAATGGCCTACTATCTTGTGTCGCATCACCGTATTTGCGACACTGCGATGTTCCACTTTGACAATGTCAAGCAGAATATCCTGCCAAAATATTTCTTTACTATTGTAGACAATGACAGCAGCAAGCCAGTCGACTATACGCCGTTGCTGCAGGCCCTGATAGACCGTGGTATACTGCGTACCGACACCACCTATGAACCACTGCGGCAGCTTGTGGTCTTCGACTCTGTGCGGTTTGAGTCACACCGTAAGACGGACATACAGGATGATGACATAGATGTCAAAAACATAGCCGCAATAATAGTGCAGTTGCGTGCAGAATACCGCATGCCGGTGTCGGCGGCTCACGATGTCGATATGAACACTATTGTCGATGGGCGTGATATTGTCGAAAAGAACTGGATGGCCGACAGCCTCTGGCTCGACGAGCGAGGAATGCGTGTTATTCCTGACCCGCGGGGCCGCAAGATGAGTATCATTGAGTTTAACCGTGCAAAAGGGAGGATATAAATCATGAAACGTATAGCATTTATTATAGCCATAATGGCAAGTATGCTGTTTGCAGCATGTGGCGAGAACACAAAGATTGATATCAAGTACGACCACCCAGAACGTTACAATATCGGCGATGTCACGATGAGTCAGCCCATCAGCAGCATCAGCGTCGACTGGGTCTGCGGCAACGTGGATATACGCTACACCGACGACACGGCGGTGCGCATCTACGAGGAGATACAGGAGGGCTTCCTCCCGCTGACCGACTCGCTGCGGATGCGCTACTATGTGGACGAGGAGGGTGAGTTGGAAATACGGTTCTGTGGCCCATACAAATACCGCTACGGCGATATGAAGAACCTGCGTAAGCACCTCAACATCGAAGTGCCGCGCGGCACGGAGCTCAAGGATATTGACATCGACGGCTTAGAGACTGGCGTGGTTATTGAGAATGTGGTGAGCCGCGAACTGACCGTGGACGGCGTGAAGATCAATGTCAATGCCGACTATCCCGACGCTTTGCCCGACGAGATTGACATCGACGGCGTCCAGTGCCTGCTTGCACTCCATGTGGTGCCAGAAACGGCGGGCCTGACCATTGAGATGTCGGGCATAAAGCCTTTCCTCTCGTGCGACCTGCCCTCGCGCAAGGAAGGCGAGAAGACCATTGTGGGCGACGGCCGCTGCAAGGTCAAATCCGACGGTGTCGATGTCCACTTGAGTATCCGCGAACTTAAATAAAGAAGGGAGAAACTATGGAATTCAGGAAACAGAAATCAATATACCAGCAGATTGCCGACCGTCTCATGGACCAGCTGCTGGCTGGCACGCCACCAGCCGACGAGCGTATGCCGTCAGTGCGCGACGTAGCCGTATCTCTCGGCGTGAATCCCAACACCGTAATGCGTTCGTTTGACTACCTGCAGCAGGAAGGCATCATCTACAACCGCCGCGGTGTGGGATACTTCGCCAGTCCCGACGCCAAAGAGAAAATCCTCGCCATTCAGCGCCGCGAGTTCCTCGAAGAGGACCTGCCCCTCATCCGTCAGAAGATGCAGGTGCTAGGAATTGATATTAACCAATTAATTGATAAAAAATGAAGAAAAGATTAATGCTTGTGCTGTCGGCCCTGCTTCTCTGTGGCAGCACTATGGCACAACTGCCCAGCGGCAGCAAAACCGAGAAGCATACAGACCTCACTGAAAAGGTGCCTGTCGACAAGAAAGTTATCATCGGACACCTTGACAACGGATTTACCTATTATATCCGTGACAACAAGAAGCCTGAGGAACGCATCCAGTTCCGCCTTGTCACCAACGCTGGTTCTATCCTTGAACGAGATGACCAGCAGGGCTTGGCCCACTTCTGTGAGCACATGGCTTTCAACGGCATCAAAGGCTATCCCCACAATTCGATGATAAAGAAACTGCAGGAGCATGGTATCGAGTTTGGCCGCGGTATCAACGCTTACACCAGTTTCGACCAGACGGTCTACTATGTCGATATGCCCAGCACCGACACCGAGATGGTTAAGATGGGTATAGAGATACTTGACGGCTGGGCCGGCAACATCCTGTTCGACCAGGCTGAGATTGAGAGTGAGCGCGGTGTCATACACGAGGAGTGGCGCGGCGGAATAGGCCATGGTGACCGTATGGACAAAAAGACTTTCCCCATCGTCTTCCGTGGTTCGCTCTATGCCGACCGTATGCCCATCGGTAAAGAGGAGGTCATCATGAATTTCGAGCGCCAGGCTATCGTCGACTTCTTCAACGACTGGTATCGTCCCGACCTGCAGGCCATCGTGGTGGTGGGCGACCTCAAGAACTACGAGTATGCAGGCAAGAAGGGAGTCCATGCCATGGAACAGCGTGTGCGTGATGTCTTCGGCCAGCACGCCAAGGCCGTCAATCCCAAGCCTCGTCCCGTCTTCACTGCCGAGGATAACAAGGCTCCCCTCGTGGCCATCGCCACCGACAAGGAAGCTACCTATACTGGCATGAGGATTGTCTGGAAGCAGAAGAAGGCTCCTGTGGGTACCGTGGGTGACTACCGTCAGGGTCTTGTGAATTCGCTTGTGACGGGTATGATCAACGAGCGTTTCAGAGACATCTGCGAGAAAGCTTCGGCCTCCGTGATGTATGCTGGCGCCAGTCGCAACGGCTATATGGCCCTCTATATTCGCGAGCTTGACGACTTTACCCTTAATTGCTCGCCCAAGGAGAACCGCATCGAAGAGGCCGTCGCCCTGATGCTGACCGAAATGAAGCGGCTTGATGATCACGGTTTCCTCCAGACTGAACTTGACCGCCAGAAAGAGTCTTTGATTTCGTACTATACCCAGCAGGCCAAGGAGGCCGACCGTACGCTGAACGATGACCTGGCCGATGAGTATACCCGTAACTTCCTTGAAGGAGAGGTAATCCCCGGCATACGTCAGGAATGGAAATATGCCAAAGAGTTCGTTCCCGAAATCACCCTCGAGGAGTGCAATCGCACTATCTCCAGCTGGATTACCGAAGAGAATATGGTGTTCCGTATGACGGCTCCCGAGCGCGAGGGATACCGCGTGCCTGACTCGACCACCGTGTGCAACATCATTGCCGAATGCAAGAATGTGAAGACCGAGCCCTGGGTCGACACCTATCAGGACAAGCCTCTCTTTACCGACGAGGTGTTGGCTGTCAATCCCAAGATGACCAAGGAAAACCAGGTGCTGGACTACAAGGAATACACCTGCCCCAACGGCGTGCGCTTCCTTGTGAAGAAGACAGACTACAAGGCCGACCAGATTGTTCTTTCGTCCTACAGCTTCGGTGGCATTTCGCTCTATAATGATGAGGATTATTTCCTGGCATCCAATGTCTCCGACATCATCGGAGCCTCGGGCATCGCCGACCTCACTGCCAGCCAGCTTTCCAAGAAACTGAAGGGCAACACCGCTTCCGTAAGTCCTTTTATAGACGACGAACGTCAGGGTTTCATGGGCAGCTGTGCTCCCAAAGACCTTGAGACCGCCCTGCAGCTCATAAACCTTTACTATACCGCTCCTCGTAGTGACAAGGATTTCGTCGCTCGCTACACGGAGCAGCTTCGCACGCAGATTAAGCTCGTCGCCGACAATCCCCAGGTGGCTTTCATGGAGAAGTATTATAAAGCCATCTACCCGGGCGACAAGCGTACCATCGTCATCCCCAATGAGGAGCAGATAAATAGCCTTGACGCCGACCGTGCCTTGGCGATTTTCCGCGAACGTTTCCATGATGCCTCCAACCAAGTGTTCTGCTTTGTTGGCAACATCTCCGACGAAGACATCGCCCTCATTGCACGCTACCTCAACCACCTGCCTGCCGACGGCAGCCAGAAGAAAGAATACTACAAAGACCGCTCGGCCAAGTTTGCCAAAGGTATCGTCCATGATGAGGCTGTCAAGGGCATCGAGCGTCAAGGCATGCTGCATATCTATGGCGAGATGAAGGTCCCATTCAAGGAGCTCACTCCTGAAACCTGTCTTGCCATCAATGCCCTTGGCGACGCTCTCGAAATCACGCTTCTCGAGGTTGTCCGCGAGCAGAACGGTGATGCCTACACTCCTGTCGTCCGCGTGTCGTATGAACGTATGCCGCAGGGCGAGGTCAGCTGGGAGTTCGCCATCGGTTGCGACCCCGACAAGATTCAGAAGATTGAGAAAGACTGCATAGACATCCTTAAGAGCTACCAGAAGAATGGTCCTGACGAGCAGACCCTCGCCAAAGTCAAGGAACAGATGATTGTGAACAACGGTACTCGCCGCCAGAACAACAGCTATTGGACGGGTCAAATCCTTGCTTCCTACATCTTCAATGAGAGTCGCGACTATGTGGTCCGTTACGACGAGATGGTCCGTGCCGTCAGTGTCAAGCAAGTGCGCGACCTGGCCAAGAAGTATATCAACCTGAAGAACTACGTCGCTGTCGGTCTGCGTCCTGAAAAGGTCGACGCTGCTGAGTAGAGAGTAGTTGAATAGTTAAAACAGACAATAATTATGAAGGCAAATACAATGATTGTTGTTGCAGCGTTGGCTCTGATGGTCTCGGGCTGCCGAGCTTTCAAACGCCAGATTGACCCCCTTCTGGTCTATCCCACTTCGTCCGAGGAGATAGCCGAGGCGGCCAAAGACTGTCATGCCGACGCTGCTTTTTTGATCACCAAAGCCGACACACAGTACGTGCTTTATCGCCGTGCCTGCGCTTACTCCAAACGTGACGGCATCGAACGCTGCTACGCTATGCGTTACGTTTCGCAGCACCGCTGTAGGCATGACTTCAGCGGTCGTGGCGGAGAGTTCCGTCTCTACGAACCTGAACAGCCCGTGGTGGTCACCCGCAACGGCGACAATGCACTCACACTCACTGTCGACAGCCTCAGAATACCTGTCACGGATATCGTCGCCACAGACACCCTTGTAACCTTCCGCTTCGGCATAGACAAGCCCGACCGCGAGGCTAAGATCTACCTTTACGGCAAAGCCCGTGGCACGAAGGACGTTTTCGCCGAAACCAGCATCCAGCAGATGATAGGTCTTGCGCTTATGCTGGACGACCTGATGGCAGACTGGGAGACTGATATCGACTCTGGCTATGTCGAGTATGACGACGCAATGGATGAGGCCATGCTTTCACTTGAAGAGGCCCATGCCGAATTGGAGGAAGCCAAGTCTGTGCTGGACTCCTCGTTCGAATCTCTCAAGGCTTTCGACTACTATGCAGAGTGCTTACGTATGGACAGCATTGCCGGCACATTGGGTTTCACGGGGAAGCATACCGTGGCTCTTGGCGATAAGCACCTCAAGTATGTGGCCACCGGTGGCGAGGGAGGCAGCAAAGCCTGCTATGCCCGCATGGAGCGAATGGCCGAAGCTGCCAAGTCTTGCCATATAAAGCGATACGCCGTTGAACACAAAGGCTCACGGCACCGCAAGTGCAAGGTTACCATTGAGTGGTAAAAATATTGAGGGCCGCCCAATCGGGCGGCCCTCTTTCTTTCCTAGTAGCACTGTGCTTCAGAATGGCACCACCTTGCTGTGGTCTATGCCGAAGGCGTCGGGCACCGAGTCGTTGGCGCTCGACGTGCTATCCTTGCGGTATTCCAGACCTTTTTCCGGACGGCGGCAGTCGCTCATATTGTCCTGTATGCGCGCGATATCGTCGGCAGAGAGGGCTTTGTCCGTCAGCATGAAGCGCTGCCGCTGGAAGGGGAAGGCATCCGCGAGCTCGCCGCTGTAGTAGAAGTCGAAGCCTATGCCGCCGAAGGTGTACATCCTGTCGCCCACCTCGATGTGGCTTCCGCCAGGCACGGGGTTTGCTTTCGGCACCGACTGCTCGAAGCCCACGTTGAACAGCGTGAATAGCAGCTCCGGTCTGTCGCTGATGTCATATCCTGCGCGGCGCCACTGCAGCATGGTCTGGTGCAGTATGCAGCCGGTGTAGATGTATGAATAGAGGTGGTTGCGGTAGTCCACGAGGCGGTTATAGCGCTCCGTGGAGTGGTCTTCGGTGGTGAAGTCCAGCAGGTGCTCGTAGGCTTTGCCCATGTAGAACTCCGACGAGGGGTCCTTCAGGTGGCGCTCCACTGCTTCGGCGGTGAAGTCCTTGATGCCGTTCACGCCGTAGCTGAACTGGCTCTGTACGCTCAGCACCTTGACGGGGCCGAGGTACTTCTTGAACATCTCGCGCTTCGAGTTGAAGAGGCGTATCTGTTCCCCGATAAGGCAGCCCACGATCATGCGAGGCTCCACACCCGTGAGGCGGCCGGCCTCGTTGATGAGGGAGCTGTCGCGCAGTATGGCTTCCTTCAGGGCGGGCCATGCTGGCTCAGCCATCCAGGGGATGAGGTTGGTGCGCTGCTGCTGCTTCACGCCGCCCAGCACTTCCACAATCTTCTCGGCCAGAGCGTCGATACTGTCCTGCTCTTCCATGTATATCTGGGCTGCGGCAACCATGCGGTTGACCACCAGCGGGTCGTCGCTGCTCTGCGCAGCATTCAGTATCAGGCGTGCGTTCTCGGGGTAGAAGCGTGCTAATGCCGCCAACCGCCCGTACTGCATTGCCCATTGCTCGTCAATCTGCTTCTGCGTCAGCTTGGCGTCCTTTAGGCCTTCCATCTCGCTCACCGACATCAGGTAGCGGTAGTTCTTGTCCACAGCGCCCTTGTTGTTGGTGACGCCGAGCTGGTAGAGTCCCCAGGCACCTATTATAGCGGCACCTGCCAGTGCGAAAAGCACCAGCAGGATGTCGCATACTTTGCGCCACGTAGGACGCTGTTTGAATTCAATCCAGAGTTCTTTCACTTCTCAGTCTATTTACACTCCGTTTTACGCCAAGTCACGCAGCCATGCGACACTCTCGAAGATGGTCATATCCATGGCGATGAACACCAGAGCACCGGCGATGTAACCGGCCAGTGCCAGCAGCGTTATTTTCTTGAGGTACCAGATGAAGTCTATCTTCTCCATACCCATGACAGCCACACCGGCGGCGCTGCCGATGATGAGCAGCGATCCGCCCGTACCGGCGCAGTAAGCCAGGAACTCCCAGAAGGGGTGGTTGACGGCGAAGTCGACCTCCATGCCGGAGATGGGATACATGCCCATGGCGGCGGCCACCAGCGGCACATTGTCGATGACCGACGACAGCACGCCGATGATGAGGTCTATGAAGAAGAAGCCGGGAGCCTCGATGCCGAAGGCACTGTTGAGGCCACCTGCCAAACCGGCGAGGATGCCGCTCACCTTCAGGCAGCTCACGGCCATCAGGATGCCGAGGAAGAAGAGGATGGTGGGAGTGTCGATGTGCTCCAGCGTGCTCACGGCAGTGGGCAGCTTGTGACCCTCTTTCTCATATTTGCGGCTGATGATCTCGGTGGTTATCCACAGCACTGCCAGACCGAAGAGCATGCCGAGGTAGGGGGGCAGATGGGTGATGGTCTTGAAGATAGGCACAAAGATCAGGGCGCCGATACCCATGAAGAGTATGAGCTTGCGCAGGTGCACAGGCACCTCGACGCCGCCGTGGCTCTCGGAGGGGCGCTCGATGTCGCCTTTCAGCGTGGCGCCGATGATGAGCACAGGCACAATCATGCAGACCAGCGAGGCGATGATGGTCTTCACCATGATGTTGACGGTAGTCACCTGGCCGCCAATCCACAGCATGATGGTCGTCACGTCGCCGATGGGGCTCCAGGCGCCGCCGGCGTTGGCCGCCAGAATCACCATACCGGCATAGAGCCAGCGCTCTTTCTGGTCGGCGATGAGCTTGCGCAGCAGTGCCACCATGACGATGGCCGTGGTCATATTGTCCAGCAGGGCCGACAGGAAGAAGGTGAGGATGCTGATGATCCACAGCAGCTTCTTCTTGTTGGTGGTGGTGATGCTGTCGGTGATGACGCGGAAGCCCTGATAGTCCTCAATTAGGGTCACGATGGTCATTGCGCCCAGCAGGAAGAAGACAATCTCAGCGGTCTCGCCGAGGTTGTCCACCAGGTTCTCCTTGAGGAAGCTGTGCCAGCCTTCCTCATGCACGAAGGCGAGGTCGATTGCGCTGACGTTCGCGCTGGCCAGGAAGGGTATCTCGCAGAAGGCGAAGATAGTCCACAGCACAGTGCCCAACGCAAGGGCCGATGCCGTCTTGTTGATTTTAAACGGGTGCTCCATGGCTATGAAGAAGTACCCAATGATAAAAATGGTAACAAGTGCTACAATCATTTGTACTTTGTTTTAGTTATTATTATCCGTTTATGTTTTAATTATTGTCTGTTCTGCTGTTTCTGCATCTGCTCGGCCTGCTTCTGCAGCTCTTCGAGGCGCTTGGCGAAGCTGCTCTTCTTCTTGCCTTTGCCTTTGTCGTTGGCGTGCTTCTGGTCGTAGGCGGCCATGCGGGCGCGCACCTTCTTCTCGCTGGTGAAGCGGCGGATGAGCATCATCGTGCACATGGTGAAGGTCAGCGAGATGAGGTAGTACAGGTTCAGACCGGCGCTCTGGCTGTTGAAGATGAAGAGCATCATGAAGGGCATGAAGTACATCATGAACTTCATACCCGGCATGCTTTGTGTGCCGGCCTGCTGCTTCATGGTGTACCAGGTGTAGAAGAACTGCATGCCGAACATCAGGAGGCAGAAGAGCGAGATGTGGTCGCCGTAGAGCGGTATGTTGAAGCCGAAGTCAAGGATGCTGTCGTAGTTCGACAGGTCGTCGCACCAGAGGAAGGACTTCTGGCGCAGCTCTATGGCTATGGGGAAGAACATGAACATAGCCGTCAGGAAGGGCATCTGTATCAGGATAGGCAGACATCCGGCCATGGGGCTGTAGCCAGCCTTCTTCTGTATGGCCATCATGGCCTGCTGCTTCTGCATGGCCTGCTCCTGGGCGGGGTATTTCTTGTTCAGCGCCTCCATCTCGGGCTTCAGTATGCGCATGATGGCGCCGCCCTGGTAGCTCTTGAAGACCAGCGGCAGCAGCACCAAGCGGATGAGCAGCGTGAAGATGATGATGATGATACCGTAGTTCCAGTTGAATTTCTCCAGGAAGTTGAACACCGGCACGATAAGGTAGCGGCTGATGCTCTTCGAGATGATTGTCCAGCCCAGCGGCAGCATGCGCTCGTAGCCGCGGTGCATGGCGCGCAGGTCGCGCAGCTTCGTGGGGCCGTAGTAGAAGCCCATGTGCATCTGCGGAGCCTTCTCGTCGTACTGCAGGCCTATCACGGCACGCATGTCGGTCAGGTAGTTGGCGGCGGTGTCGCGCTTGTCGGTGACCACCTCAACCTCGGCGTTCTCGAAGGGCACGTTGCCCTCGGCGGTGACAATGGCTGCAAAGTACTGGTCCTTGAAGGCCACCCAGTCGAGGTTGGTCTTCACCTGCTTGCTCTTATCCTGGCCGAGACCCACATTGTCGGGGTTCTTGTCCTTGGGAGTCTTGTAGTATATGCTGCTGTAGTAGCGCTCGCGGTCGCTGTTGCGGTTGCTCTTGCCCTGCCGCCGCGTATGGTGTAGGCGAACTCAAGGTAAGCATCCTGCTGCATGGTGCTGTCGCCCTCTATTGCGGCACGGAAACTGACCACCGTGGAATCCTCGTTCTCCACTTTCCACTCTCCGCTCTCCACTTCCTTGCCATTGACATAAGGCTTGAAGACCAGGTCTTTGGTGTTCACTACGCGGTTGTCTTCGGTGGAGAAGATGAGGTTCATATTGCTCTCCGAGGGGGTGATGAGCACCAGCTCGTTGCTGTCGTATGTCTGGTAGTCGGCCAGCACCACGCGGTCCACGCGGGCGCCGAGGGTGTTGAGCTCCATCGTCATGCGGTCGTTGCTCACGGTTATGCTCTGCACCTCGCCCTGGGCGGCGGCATTGAACACACCCATGTCCTGCACTCTGCGCGTCGTGCCCGGCAGCACGCTGTCGCCAGCGGCGGCGAGGCTGTCGGCACGCGCTATGGCGGCGGCTATCGAGTCCTCGATGCGCTGTGCCTCGACATTGGCTGCCACCATCGAGTCGTACACGCGCTGGCGCTCGGCCATCTCCTCCTTCGACGGCGCCACCCAGAACATATAGCCCACGAATATCGCGAAAATCAACACTAATCCGATAATTGACTTTTTGTCCATTCTTCTCTTTATTATTATTGTTCTACTTATTTGTTACACAATCGACTACGCCCAAGTCTCGCAACGGGACGGATTTGCAAAGATACGAAAAAATATATAAACCGCAGACTTTATTTATTTTTTCCCCATTCCGCCGCCCTCGAGCCACCTCCCGACAAGCTCTTTCTCCGTCCCCGCTCCGTCCCCTCTCCGACTGTTCTACGGTTGTTTACCGGTTGTTTAACGGTTCTAAACCGTTAAACAACCGGTAAACAACCGTAGAACAGTCGGACCGGGGGCGGAGGGGAGGGGGAGAGGGGGCGGTGGTTGAAGATGGGGGATTTATTTTGGTGAGGGGCACAATTTTTTGCGGGGACTGGCGTTATAAAGATTGTATTTTTACAATAATGATGTCGCTGTCAAGTGTTAATGGTATTGCTGTCATGCGTTGTAAAGGATTGATAACTACGGTATTGTTACTGCTGCTGTGCGTCGGGCGCGCGGCGGCGTACGACTTTGCGGCCACGGCCCCGTCGGGGCAGACGCTCTACTATGCCTATGTCGACGGCGGCGTGGCGGTGGTGCACCCCAACAGCTCAACGATTCCGGCGGCCGGATGGAATAACTACTCACGCCCTGTGGGCGCGATGACGATACCGGCCACGGTGGAGCACAACGGCGTGAGCTACAATGTCGTGATGGTGGATGTCTATGCTTTCTTTGACTGCGATGGCATCACCTCGGTTACGGTGTCCGAGGGCGTCGGGGCGCTGTATGGGTCGACTTTCCGGAGCTGCTCGGGCCTGACGTCGGTGACGCTGCCTGCCACTATAGACACCATAGGCACCTATGTCTTCTTCGACTGCGAGGCCCTGCGGAACGTCAACATCCAGCGTGTGACGCCGCCGCGGTGCGCCGGCAACGCCTTCTATGAGCTGCCCCTTGCCCAGTGCACCCTCACGGTGCCTAACGGGGCGACGGAGGCCTACGGCGCTGTGGCGCCGTGGAGTTCCTTCGGCACTATTGTCGAGGCGATATACGATGTGACGATAGCGGCCATTGCCAACTATGAGCAGCGCGGCACTGTGGAGGGTGAAGGCGTCTATCCGATGGGCACCACGGTGACGCTGACGGCGGAGCCTGCGGAGGGCTACTTCTTCGCCTGCTGGCAGGATGGCGACACGCTGAACCCGCGGGCGGTGACGGCGACGCCGGGCGCCTACTATGTGGCGCACTTCTTTGCCTACAGGCACGACACGGTGCATGTGGTCGATTCGATAATGATACACCCGCTGCTGCACACCTTGACAGTGACCAGCGCCGACCCGTGGCGCGGGTTGGTGGCAGGCAACACCATTGTGATGCACGGCACAATCATAGAGATTGCGGCCATACCGCTTGGAAACAATACCTTCACCACGTGGAGCGACGGCAATACCGACAATCCGCGCCGCGTGACGGTGGAGAACGACATAACGCTGACGGCCTCCTTCACGACAAACAACTGCATCGTGGGGTCCGAGACGGGCACGTGGTCGGCCAGCGTCGACGGGCAGCGCATAGCGGTGCGTTGCGGGGTGGGGGAGACGGTGCGCCTGTTCGACCTGCAGGGGCGCTGCCTGCTGACCCTCAAGGCCACGGCGACGACCACACACATTGACGCGCCGGCGAAAGGTGTGTACCTTGTAAGCGTCGGCACAGATCCGGCAAAGAAAATAATAACAGAATAATATGAAACTGCAATTCATGGGGGCCACCCGCGAGGTGACCGGCAGCAAACACTTGATAACCACCAAGCATGGAGTGAAGATACTGCTCGACTGCGGCATGTATCAGGGCAAGGGCCTGGAGACCGACGCCATGAACCGTGACCTCGGCTTCGACCCGAAGGAGATAGACTATCTCATCCTCAGCCATGCACATATAGACCACAGCGGCCTCATACCCTACATTTACAAGCAGGGCTTCCGTGGCACCGTGCTTTGCACGCCGGCCACGCGCGACCTCTGCGCCATAATGCTGGCCGACGCGGGCCGCATACAGGAGCAGGATACGCAGACCTTCAACAAGAAGCGCAAGGCACAGGGACTTGAGCCCGTGGAGCCCATCTACGAAGAGCAGGACGCCCAGCAGTGCATGAGCTGCTTCATCAGCGTGCCCTACCACAAGAAATTCAACATCGAGGGCGAGGTGACGGTGGAGTTCTTCGACGCCGGACATATACTCGGCTCGGCGCTCGTGTACCTCGAAATCAAGGATGGCCGCCGCATGATACGCCTCGGCTTCACGGGCGACATAGGGCGCTACGACAAGCAGATACTCAAGGACCCGGAGCCTTTCCCACAGGTGGACTACCTCAGGAGCTGCTGATGGCGGTGCTCGACACCTGCACGAAGAAGAAGGGCAAGCTCATCATACCCAGCTTCGCCATAGGCCGCGCACAGGAGATAATCTACGCGCTCGACAGGCTGGAGCACAGCAAGCTGCTGCCGGACATCGACGTGTTTGTCGACAGCCCCCTCTCCATCTCGGCCACGGACATCATGCGTCTGCATACGGAGTGCTTCAACGAGGACATCGCCGAGTACTGCAAGACAGACCCCGACCCCTTCGGCTTCAACCGGTTGCACTACATACAGAGCGTCATGGAGAGCAAGCAGCTGAACATACGCCACAAGCCCTGCGTCATCATCGCCGCCAGCGGCATGATGGAGGCCGGCCGCGTGAAGCATCACCTGGCCAACCATATCGACAACCCCGCCACGACGGTGCTGTGCGTGGGCTATTGCGAGCCCTCGACGCTGGGCGCCAAGATTATGCGCGGTGACGAGGAGGTGAGCATCTTCGGCCAGCGCCACAAGGTGCGCGCCGAGCTGCGCCGCATAGACTCGCTGTCGGGTCATGGCGACTACGAGGAGATGATGCGCTACATCGACTGTCAGGACAAGCGCAAGGTGAAGCACCTCTTCCTCGCGGCATTCAGGGAAGAAGTTGAACTGTAAATAATTGTTGAAACATGGAGAATAATAACTATCGTCGTTTGATGCGCAGCACTAACGACCGCCGCATTGCCGGTGTGTGTGGTGGTTTGGCCAAATACACCAACACCGACCCCACTGTGGTCCGCATCCTTTTCCTGATATCTATCATCTTCGGCGGCTTCGGCTTTTGGGCCTACCTTGTGGTGTGGCTCGTCGCCCCGGAGGACAACCTAATAGAAAACAAGTAGTCTATGGTAACATTTATTATCTCCGTCGTACTGCTGGTACTGGGGTACTGGCTTTATTCCAAGGTTATTGAACGTGTCATCGGTGTCGACCCGCAGCGCGAGACACCCGCCGTAGTGCATCCCGACGGCGTGGACTATGTGCCCATGAAGCCGTGGCGCATCTTCCTCATCCAGTTCCTCAACATCGCAGGTGTGGGACCTATCATCGGCGCCGTCATGGGAGCCCAGTTCGGCACCGCCTCGTTCCTGTGGATAGTCTTCGGCTGCATCTTCGCCGGTGCGGTGCATGACTTCATAGCGGGCTTCATAAGCATCCGTCAGGACGGCGCCTCGCTGCCTGAGATCCACGGCAAGTATCTGGGCAACGGCATGAAGCAGTTTATGCGCGGCTTCACGGTGGTGCTTATGATACTCGTCGGCGCGGTGTTCGTCAACACGCCCGCCACGCTGCTCACGCAGGATATCTTCGTGCCTGAGGGGCTGCGCCACCTTGACCACAACGTGATACAGTACTTCTGGGTGATACTCATCTTCATATACTACCTGCTGGCTACCATGCTGCCCATAGACAAGATTATCGGCAAGATATATCCTATCTTCGGCATCCTGCTGCTGGCTATGGCGGTGGCGCTGGTGGTGGCCTTCGTGGCCTATCAGGTGCCGCTGCGTGAGGTGTGGGAAGGTCTGGAGAACAGCCATCCGAAGGCCGAGACCAACCCCATCTTCCCCATGATGTTCATCAGCATCGCCTGCGGCGCTATCAGCGGTTTCCACGCCACGCAGTCGCCCTTGATGGCCCGCTGCATGGTGAACGAGAAGCAGGCGCGCCCCATCTTCTACGGCGCCATGATTGCCGAGGGCATCGTGGCCCTCATCTGGGCTGCCGCCGCGGCCTACTTTTTCCATGACCACCCCGAGCTGTGCCTCGGCAAGAGCGGCGCCGCCATGGTGGGAGTGATAGCCAACGAGTGGTTCCCTTCGATTATTGCCTTTATCACCATCCTCGGCGTGGTCAGCGCCGCCGTGACAAGCGGCGACACGGCCCTGCGCTCGGCACGTCTCATCGTGGCCGACTTCATGCATGTGGACCAGAAGCCCGTGGTGAAGCGTCTGCTGGTGGCTCTGCCGGTGTTTGTGCTGGCGGCGGCATTGCTGGTGTTCTCGCTGGCCAACCCTGCAGGCTTCGACTATATCTGGCGCTACTTCTCGTGGGCTAACCAAGTGCTCGCCATGGTCACGCTGTGGGCCGTCACGGTGTTCCTGTCGCGCCTCAAGAAAGGCGGCTGGTACTGGATTACCCTCGTCCCGGCACTGTTCATGAGTATGGTCACCATCAGCTTCCTCCTCGTGGCTCAGAAAGAGGGTCTGGGCAGCGTCCTGCCGCACACGGTGGGCTATGCCATAGCAGCCGCCATCACCATAGCGCTGGGCGTGCTCTTCTTTGCCCGCAGAAAGAAATAATTGTCCATATTCAAAAAAAGTTGTATTTTTGCACTTTGAAATAACAGAGAAAACAATGAAGAAAAATATTGCTCTCATCCTTGTCCTGCTCGTTGCAGGCACTGCGTTTGCAGGCCCGAAGCCCCGTAAGAATTCCCGTACTGAAATGGGCATCCACGGCAACGCAATCTATGTGATTGAGTATACCTACAACCTCCGTGGCGGACGCGACGGTGGCCGTCAGCTCGTCTGCATCGACAGCATCACCTTCGACAAGCGTGGCAACTTCGCCGACAAGTTCCGCACCAAGGCCGACGACTACACGTGGTACAGCTATTTCTTCGATGTCAACGGCTATAGCCTCGGCTGGAATGAGTACAACCGCGAGAAGATGCTTACGGGCCGTACCGCCTACCTCAACGACAAGGATGGCAACCGCATAGAGCGCACGGTGTTCCTTGGTAACCAGATGACCAAGAAGGAGAGCAGCACCTTCAAGAACGGCAAGAAGGTTGAGGAGCAGAGCTTCGACGCTGACGGCGAGATGACCGAGAAGCGCACCTACAAGTATGACAACAATGGCAACTGCACGGAGATGGAGTTCTACAACCGCGACGGCGAGTTGATGCAGCACTATCTCTACAAATACGACGCTCGTGGCAACCGTGTGGAGTGGCGCTTCTACGATGCCGACGAGTTCCTTTCGGCCCTCACCACCTACTACTATGACGACCACGACAACCTCATCGAGGTGAGCTCGTTCAACTATGACGAGCACCTCAACTGGAAGCACAGCTACGTCTACGAGTATGACGAGGACGACAACTGGGTGCGCCAGACAATCTACCGCAACAACGTGCCCTATCAGGTTATCGAGCGCGAGATTGCCTTCCCGGTGGACAGATAATGTATGATGAAAAGATTGGCGGCCCGTGCAATGCACGGGCCGCTTTTGTTTTACCCAAACAGAGACATCTGACGGACTCCTTGCGCGCAGTAGTGCTGGTAAGGGCAGGCGTAAGGCTCGAGGCAATGCTGGCCAGTTGGCGTGGCGGGTTCACCATGGGATAATATATCCTTCATGGCGGCGATATTGCTGGCTATCTCGTCATGCTGAGCGGCCAGATCCTCAGTAAGCTCAACAACCTCAAACCCATCAGCCCCATTAAACCCATTAGACCCATTCGCCCCATTATACACAACGCAGAACTTGTTTATGCTGCGGCAGTGCGAGATAACATAATGCTGCA